>JAAZEB010000289.1 GCA_012512505.1 Armatimonadota bacterium
GAGCAGGCGGTCACCATCGTCTTGACCGCTGGAATGCCCCGTGACCGCTGAATGAAAAGGCCCTGGCGGCTGTTTCCTGGTTATTGACAAGCGGCGGTGTCTCGGGTATAATGAACAACGTGGGAGGGCGGTTAGCCCAGCTGGTTAGAGCGCTTGCATGACACGCAAGAGGTCGGGGGTTCGAGTCCCTCACCGCCCACCAGAACCGTCAAGGGCCGTGCGTTTGTCGCGCCGGCCCTTTTTTGTGCCCCTGCCGCCCCGCAACCAACCCAACCCTGAGGCTACCTCCCGCAGCACCGCTTGAACTTCTGGCCACTGCCACACGGGCAAGGATCGTTGCGACCCACCTTGACAGTTGGGGCCGGCGGACCAGACCGCTGGGTGTACCCGCGCGCCATCGGATCCATCCGCCGCAGCACCTTCTCCAGCATCCCAGCAGGCAGGTCGGGTGGCCGGAGATGGCGGTGGCGGATCCCCTCCCACATCTCTGGCCGCTTCAGGTCGGTGAGGACATCGGCGATCCGCAAGCGTAACAGATCCCACTCGATGCCCTTCTCCGCCACCGCCAGCGCCTGCTCCCAAACCTCCAGCGCCTCTTCGGGCCTGCCGAGGGCTACCAGCGTATCGCCGCACCGGGTTAGCGCCAACACGTGGTCCGGGAAACGCTCGCGGAGTTGGCGCGCCCGCTCCAGCGACTCCTCCTCTCGCCCGGCCATTGCCAGGACCACCGCCAGATCGCTCTGGTAGTTCTCCGGCTGCTCGATCTCGGACATGAAGTCAGCGATACGCACCGCCACGTCGGGGTTGCTCTGCCCAAGGACCAGGATGCTGTCGATCAGCCACTGCCGGATGTCCATCAGGGCGAAGCCCTCCACCTTCGAGAGGGCCTCGTCGCGCTGATCCGGCGGCACCGTCTGCAGGTAGTCGATCAGCCGCGTCGTGGCCTCGCGCATGCTGGCGAGTGTTTCCTCATCCAACGGCGATGGATCCTGCCGGGCCTGGTGAACCCCGGTCTCCAGGAAGTGGGCTACCGTCTCCGGGCAGAGGAGATCGGGCGTCAGCCGCAACCATAGCTCCTGGACGGCGAAGAAGGGGAACACAATCCACCCACCCACGCTCTCCCGAATCTGGGCATCCCATTCCTGCTCCAGCACCGCGCACTGGCCGGCGCTGCGCGCCTGGGCAGGGAAGCGTTCGGGGTCTGTGTCCACGCCCAGTTCCTGCAGCTTACTGAAGATCGCCTCAGTGCTCCAATCACCAAGGCCGTCCCAGCGCCACCCGAGGCCCTGCCTCCGATGCTCTTCGGTGATGCTGACCAACTTCGCGTCCTGGCCTTCTGCCAGGCGCTGCCTGATGATCAAGAACGCCTGCTGCCTGCTGACGAGGTCCAAGCCCGTACCCCTTTCCGCTGGTGGGAGCACCCGCGACGATCAACTCTTCCCTTGTCAGGACGCGGATCCTGCACTGCGCGGTGCCATCGATCTGCGAACACGGTAGGGACGCCGGGTGCCCGGACGGGTCGCAGGCTGCCCGGACCTATCCACGGACAAACAGGGCCGCTCGCGGGATGCCGCGCCGCGATGTGCCGGGTGGGTCGATGCACAGCGGGCACGGGTGTTCGTTGGTGGCTCGCTGGTGGTTTCCGGGCCGATCCCCGCGAGACACCTGCCGGGGGAAGGAGCCGGCCGGGGAGGGGGCGAACACGCTCTGCACACGCGAAAGGGAACTACCCCCATGAGCCGAACTGCGCTGGTCTCCTTGCTGCTACTCCTGGGTGCCGCCTCGAGCGGTTACTGTGCCGACCCCGTCCGGATCCAACTGGATCGGGCCTTGCTGACCTGGACGCCGCGCCAGGGCCTGGAAGTGCGCTATGCCGGTGCCCCGGTCTTCGTGCCCTATCCCAGCGAGTTGACGGCCCACCCGGCCGACTGGAGCCGCGCCCTCTTCCGCAGTGACGAGCGCGTGCCCCGAGTGACCCTCACCCGCCGGGGCAAGCGGCAGGTGCTGACGGCGCAGTGGCCCCAGGGCGACCTGCAGGCCACGATGGTGCTGACCGCCGGGCCCGGAGACCGCTACCGCATCGAGTGGCGTTACTCCCAGAACGCCTGGGACGATGCCTGCCTGCAGCTTGGGCTTTCTCGCCCGGCCGAGAGCTTCCTGGCCGGCGCCCTCTTCCGTGGCCTGGCCGGGGGGCGCCCCGTCGAGGGGATCGTGCCGCTGCAGCCGCCCACGTCTACCACCCATCCCTTTGCCGGGGTGACCGAGATCACCCTCTCTTCCATTGGGGCCACCGCGGTGCTCAAGGCCAGCAAGCCGATCACGCTGTACGACTACGCCGACCGTGGTCGTGGCACCGGTTTCTTCCTGGGCCTGGAGGAGCCTCTGCCGCGGGGGAAGGAGCTGTCGTTCGCCATGGAGGTGGAGCTAAAGCCGGCGAGCGTGGAAAGCGAGGGACTGGTCCTGAGCCGGCTGCAGGTGCCCTCGCGGGTCGATGATGGCCTGCTGCAGGCCTCGGTGCAGGTGCGACGCCGGTCGGGGCCGGCCACCCACGTGCGCCTGACGCTGACCGGTACCGCCGCCGACGGACAAGAGCTGCGCGTGGTGCAGGATGCCCCGGTATCCGGCAAGGCGAAAGAGGTGACCCTGGCGCTGCGGGCGGCACAGCCGGGAACGCTCCGATGCTCGCTGGCAGTAGCCACCCTCCCCGGCGGCCAGGAGGTCTATCGCTCGCCCGGGTTCAACGTCGTTGTGCTGCCGCCGCTGACGGTGCTGCCCGGCCGGTCGCTGTACACCAGCGAAACGGAGGGCGCGCTGCTGGTGCGCACCTCGGCGGGCCTCAAGGGGCGCCGGCTCTCCTTCACCGCGGAGGGCACCGGCTTCCGGGTGGCCCCAACCGCCATCGAGCCGGGCACGCGCGTGGCGGTGCCGTTCCCGATGGCGGCCCTGCCGGACGGGGTCACCGAGGTAACCTGCCGCCTCCTGGAAGGCGAGCAGGAGCTAGGCAGCGCCCGGGTAGCCCTGCACAAGGCGCCGCCCAAGCCGAACGAGGTGAAGATCGACTACGCCAACCGAGGCCTGCTCGTCGATGGGTTGCCCTACCTGCCGTTTGGGTTCTACTGCATCTTCCCAATGGGCGACCTGCCCACCGTCGAGGCCACCCAGGGCTTCACCCACATCGCCCCCTACCAGGGGTCCGACGCCGACATGGCCGCGGTGCGTGCTTACCTGGACCGCTGCGCCGACCTCGGCCTGCGCGTTCACTACGATCTCCGCGAGATTGCCCAGGCCGAGCCCTCCCCGGAGAAGTGGGAGAAGCTGCGCGCCCAGGTGGAGGCGGTGCGCGACCACCCGGCGCTCCTCTGCTGGTACCTTTGTGACGAGCCAGACGGCCAGGGCATCCCGCCCGCGCGCCTCGAGGAGGCTTACCGCTTCGTGAAGGAGCTGGATCCCCACCACCCGATCACCATGGTCTTCTGCGTGCCGCCGCGCGCCCCGGACTACGTCCACGGCATGGATATCATGATGGCCGACCCCTATCCGATCCCAAACGGGCCGGTCACCATGGTCTCCGACGTTACCGACGGCCTGAACGAGGCGGTGCAGTATGGCATGCCGCTCTGGATCGTGCCGCAGGCGTTTGGTGGTGGGGAGGGGTGGCGCCGCGAGCCTTCCGCCGCCGAAGAGCGGGTGATGACCTACCTGGCGCTCATCCATGGCGCCACCGGCATCCAGTACTTCGTGCGCCGCGCCCCGGTGGGCAACCCGATCTCTCCCAGCCTCTGGAGCGAGTGCCGCCGCCTGGCGCTGGAGGGCCAGGAGCTGGCGCCGGCCCTCCTTTCCAGCGAGCCACGCCCGGCGGTGCGCTGCAGTGACGCGAGCGTGCACGTGGCCGCCTGGCGGCACGAAGGCGCGATCACCGTGTTGGCCGCCAACACCGAAAACCGGCCGGTGCCGGTGACGCTCCAGCTCGACGAGAAAGTGAGCGCCGACGCGACGGTGCTCTTCGCCAACCGTCTGGTGGCGGTGAAGGAGGGGGTGCTGGTAGACGTGATCGACGGCTTCGGCACGCGCGCCTACCGGATCCCGGTGGGCCCCGAGCCGCGGCCGCTGGCGGAGCTATTGCCCGGCAACCTGACCGAGAACCCGAGCTGGGAGGCGTGTGCCAACGTCGGCACCCCGGATGGCTGCTACGTGGGCGTCGGCAAGGACGTGGGCGCGTCGCTCTTCGTGGACCCGCGCCTGGCCGTCCATGGCCGCCACTCGTTGCGCGTCACCACGCCGGCCGAGGGCGAGGGGGTCAGCATCCTGCCGTTCCCCCTGTCCGTGCAAGGCGGCCGGCGCTACCGCCTCTCGATCTGGGCTAAGGGGCTGCAGGATGGCCTGCGCTTCCGCTTCGGCATGAACGCCCTCGACTGCGGCGTGCGGCAGTTCACCGCCAGCCGCGAGTGGGCGGAGTACACCCTCGAGGGCGTGGCCGCCGAAGACGTCAGCCACGCCATGCTCAACCTGTCGCTCCTCAGCAAGGGCACGATCTGGTTCGACCTGATGCAGGTGGTGCCGGTCTCAGACGCGCCGTGACGCGGCGATCATTCCTGCGCGGCGAAGCGCAGCGGGGCGAAGAAGCGCGGCTGATGGAAGCTGCCACCCTCGATGGGCGCCCAGGTGGCCCAATGGGGGTGGGAGGTCTTGTCGCCGCACTTGTAGAGGTTCGCCCGCCACTCCTGGCCGGCCGGGTCTCCCAGCGGGCCGGTGAAGGTTTCCAGCAGCGCCAGCGGGATATGGATCTCGTTCAGCCAGGTCACCGGCTCGGTGATCTCGGGGTCCACCACCGCGGGCAGCGAGTGGTAGCGGCGCACCTGCGCGCCTTGCTCGGGCGTCAGAGGCGTGTACTTGGCAAACTCCCCCTGCGGCGACGGGGATGGGTCTTCGATGTAGTAGCAGAGCATGTTCCCGCCGCAGTTCACCTCGAAGTTGAAGTAGCCTTTGTCCGGGCGCGGCTGCACGAAGAACTCGGTGCAGCTATCCTGGCAGACCGAGCCGTTGAACTTCGTCTCCACGCAGCGGACGTAGCGGTCTTCCACGCGGAAGAGGACGTAGATCCACTCCGCGTCATAGAGCAGTCGGAACTGCACCTTCGGCCGATGGTCGCTTGAGGTAGGCACGAAGTGGTCGAGGGTGCCCGTCTCCGCCTGCCGCCAGATTGGTCCATCCCAGTCGCCTTTCAGCGAGGGTGGTTCGGGCGTGCGTCTCACAGTGTAGGTGGGCATGGTCGGTTTCTTCTCCTCGGCCAGGCTGCGGCTGCCGCAGAGCGGTCCGATGCCGAGGACCAGCAGCGCCGCCAGGCAGATGGCCGGCATGCCGCTGGCCCAGGCGGCTGGCGATGGGATGATCGGTCGCATGGGTCTCTCCTCCTCTGGCACTGAACGCGCCGGGCGGACCCGGGCCGTGCCCCGAATCAGCAGCTCTCTCGCAGCCAGACCTGCATCTGGCCCGGCTGGCGGTTATCCCAGACGCAATAAGGAACGGCGGTGATCGGCCGGGTTTCGGCCGCCGGCCGGCGGGTCTGATAGAGGGTGCCGGCCCAGCCTTCGTCGACGAGGTACTCCGCCTCGCCGGTGAGGACGGTCACGCCCCCCAGCAGCTCCGGCCGGAACTGCGCTTGCAGCGTCGCCTCGCGGGGAAGGGCAAAGCGGTGCAGGGCCGGGCCGTTGTCCACCTCCTCCAGGCAGTAGACCACCGGCCCGCGCTGCAGCGCCACCAGGCCGGCATCCTGGCGCACTTCCGGGTGCGCGTAGACGCGCTCGATTGGCATCGGCAGATCCAGCTCCACGCGGTCGCCATTGCGCCACTCGCGCTCCACGCGGACGTAGCCTTTCTCCACTTTGCCCGCCAGGGACACCTCCTCGCCGTTGACGCGCAGGCGCGCCTCGCGGCACCAACCGGGAACGCGCAGGCGCAGGCCGAAGCGTGCCGGCTGCTCGAGCTGAAGTGTGAGGGCAACGCGGCCTTCCCAGGGGTAGTTGGTCTCCTGCGTCAGGGTGACCGTCTGGCCGCCCAGGCGCAGCCGGCCCTGGCCGGCGATGTAGAGGTGGACGACAGCGTCGTGCTCGCTCTGGGCGTAGACGTACTCGCCGAGGGAGGCGAGGAGGCGCGCCACGTTGGGCGGGCAGCAGGCACAGCCGAACCACGCCTGGCGGTGGTGTCCGCCCAGGCTGGCAAGCGGATTCTCGTAGAAGAAGCGGTCGCCATCGAGTGAGACGCCGCTGAGGACCCCGTTGTAGAGGGCGCGTTCCAGCACGTCGGCGTAGCGGCCGTCGCAGTCGAGCTGGAGCAGGCGGTGGCTCCAGAAGACGAGGCCGATGGCGGCGCACGTCTCGGCGTAGGCGGTTTCGTTTGGCAGGTCGTAGCTGCGGGTGAAGCCCTCGTTGTGGCGCGAGGGGCCGATGCCGGCGGTGAGGTAGAGGCGGGTGGTGGTCAGGTTCTCCCAGAGGCGCTCGCTGGCGGCGAGGAGTGCCGCATCGCCCAGTTCGCCGGCCAGGTCGGCCATGGCGCTGTAGAGGTACATGGCGCGCACCGCGTGCCCCACCACCTCGCTTTGCTCGCGCACCGGCAGATGCACCTGGCAGTAGTCGTATTTCTGGAAGTAGTAGGCGCCGGGGTCCTCACCGCGCTCCCGCGCTTCCTGGTCGAAGTAGTGGGGCTGGCGGCCGCGCTCGTCGAGGAAGTAGCGGCTCAGTTCCAGGTAGCGGCGCTCGCCGGTGGCCCGGTACAGCTTCACCAGCGCCAGCTCAATCTCTTCGTGGCCGCAGTAGCCGCGCTTCTGGCCCGGCCCGGTGCCGAAGACGGTGCCGATATAGTCGGCGTAGCGGCAGAGCGCGTCCAACAGAGTGCGCTTGCCGGTGGCCTGGAAGTGGGCCACCGCCGCCTCCATTAGGTGGCCGGCACAGTAGAGCTCGTGGCAGTCGCGCAGGTTGGACCACCGCTTCTCCGGCTCGACCACGGTGTAGTGGGTGTTGAGGTAGCCGTCCGGCTGCCCGGCGGCGGCGACCAGCGCGACCACCTCATCCAGCAGCGCCTCCACCTCCGCGCTGGGGTCCGTGGCGAGAGTGTAGCTGGCGGCCTCGATCCACTTGGCCACATCGGAGTCCCAGAAGATGTGGGGCACCGGCTCGTCGCCCGGCTTCCAGTTCAGCCGGAAGGCATCGATGCGGCCGGTTTCCTTGCACTGAGCGTACTGGTAGGCGATGGTGCGCTCGCGGTTCACCCGCATCCGCGGCGCCCAGAAACGATCGGCGATCACCACGTCGGTGAATGGCACCGGCACGAAGCGTCGTGCCGGCGTGCCCTCAGTCTGCGTAGCCTCCATTGGGATGCTCCTCCCTGTGCAAGTGGTCCGGATCTGCGGATTGCAGGTGTCAGGTGTCAGGTGCCAGGTGCGGGGCGCCGTAAACGATGCCCCTGACACAAGGGACAAGCGCCCTGAAGGACGCCCCGGAGCCGGGTCTGGCCAGGTTCAGCCGGCTTTAGACGGCTTGTCCCTTGGGCAGGGTAGTCGTTTATGGCCACCCGCCACCTGCTACCCGGCCAGCGCGCTCTGCCGCTTACGTCTTACGTTTCACGCCGCACCCGTCTCATCCTGCAGCCGCCCTCGCGCCAGGTGGCAGTTGCACCGCGGCGGCGGATCTGGTATAGTCTAGAAGCAGCCTCTAACCTACCAAGCCGTCGCCTTTGGGAGACACACCGATGGGGGTAGCGATGACCCACACCACGAAGCGCGTCCTGACCGCCGCCATGATCCTGCTCCTGGGAATGCTGCGGCCGGCGCCGGGCCAGGCCGCCGTGCCGCGTCCGGGAGCGCCAACGAACCTCCGGTGCGAGTATGAAGCGCGGCCGCTGGGCCTGGACACACGCTCGCCCCGCCTCTCCTGGCAGGTGAATGATGCCCGCCGGGGCGCCCGCCAGAGCGCTTACCGCGTGCTGGTGGCCACCAAGAAGGAGATCCTGGCCGCCGACCAGGGAGACGCCTGGGACACGGGCAAGGTGGCCTCGGACCGGTCGGTGTACCTGGCGTACGCCGGCAAGGTGCTGCAGCCGAAGCGGCGTTACTACTGGAAGGTGCGCACCTGGGATGGCGCCGGCCGGCCCTCGCCCTGGTCGGCGACGGCGTGGTGGGAGACCGGGCCCCTCTCTCCCAGGGACTGGCAGGCCCGCTGGATCACGCCGGCCAGCACGAGCGCCGGGGTGAAGTTGCCGCCGCTGGGAAGCTGGATCTGGCACCCCGACGGCTCCGACCGCCGCGAAGCCTACTTCCGGGCGACGCTCACGGTGCCGGCCGGCAGCCGCATCGAGTCTGCCCGGGCGCACCTCTCCGCCGACAACGAATACACCCTGTTCATCAACGGTCGCCGGATCGGGCAAGACTCCGCCTGGGAGACGGTCGAGAGCCACGACGTTGCCGCGGCACTGCGCCCGGGGCGCAACGTCGTCGCCATCCAGGCCCGGAACGAGGGTGGCCCCGCCGGGCTTACCTTCGGCCTCGTGGTGAAGTGCGCGGATGGCCAGGAGATCCGCCTGCTAAGCGGGCCCGAGTGGTTGTGCGCCGCGAGCGCCGCCGGCGAGTGGAGTGCCGCCGAGTTCGAGGACCGGCACTGGGCGCGGGCGGCGGTGGTGGCCCGGCTGGGCGATCAGCCTTGGGGCTATTTCACCAAGGATGCGCCCGCGCTGCGCTCTCACCACCTGCGCAAGGGCTTCCGGGTGCGGAGCGAGGTGGCCCGGGCCCGCGTGTATGCCACCGGGCTGGGCATCTACCGGTTGACCCTGAACGGCCGCCCGGTGAGCGAGGACATTTTCGCTCCTGGTTGGACGCGCTACGACAAGCGGATTCAGTATCAAACCTACGATGTCACGGCGCTGCTCCGCCCGGGGGAGAACGCCATCGGGGCCACCCTGGCCAACGGGTGGTGGTCGGGCAAACCGAACTCCGGCGGACGGCAGCTCATGCTGCTTCTGCAGCTCGATATCGAGTACGCCGACGGCAAGAAGGAGACGGTTGCCACCGACGACACCTGGAAGGCCCACCCCTCGCCGGTGCTGGAGAACACCTTCTACGACGGTGAAACCTACGATGCCCGCCTGGAGCAGCCGGGCTGGGATCGCCCCGGGTGCGACGACCGTGCGTGGGGCGCCACGGAGATCCTCGACAAACCGCTCGATACGGTGGTGGCCCAGGTGGGGCCGCCGATCCGGGTGACGGAGGAGCTGAAGGTCCAGCGGATCACCCAGCCGGCGCCGGGGGTCTACATCTTCGACTTCGGGCAGAACGCCGCCGGGCGCTGCCGCCTGAAGGTGAGGGCGCCGGCCGGCACCCGCCTGCAGATCCGTTTCGCGGAAGAGCTGAAGCCGGATGGTCACCTCTACACCGACAACTACCGCAGCGCGAAGGCGACGGATGTCTACATCTGCCGGGGTGGCGGCGAGGAGGTGTGGGAGCCGCACTTCACCTACCGCGGCTTCCGCTACGCCGAGCTGACCGGTTACCCCGGGAAGCCCGGGCCCGATGCCCTCGTGTCGCGGGTGCTGCACAGCGCGCCGCCGTTCGCCGGCACGTTCGCGTGCTCCAACCCGCTGCTGAACGCCATCCAGCGCAACATCGTCTGGGGCCAACGCTCCAACCTGCACAGCGTGCCCACCGACTGCCCGCAGCGCGACGAGCGCCTCGGTTGGATGGGCGATGCCCAGATCTTCGCCCAGACCTCCCTCTGGAACATGGAGATGGCCGGCTTCTACGCCAAGTGGATGCGCGACGTCACCGATTCGCAGTCGCCCGAGGGCGCTGCCACCGATATCTCGCCTGGCAGCGGTGGTGGTGCCCCGGCATGGGGCGACGCGATCACCGTGGTGCCGTGGACCGTCTGGCAGTTCACCGGCGATACTCGCCTCCTCGAAGAGCACTACAAGGGGATGAAGGCGTGGGTGGAGTACATGCGCCGGCAGTCGCGCGATGACCTCTACGAGCGCGGTGGCTATGGCGACTGGATCGCCGTGGTCGCCTCGCCGGCGGAGCCGATTGGGTCGGCCTACTACTTCTACTCGACGAAGCTGCTGGCGGAGATGGCCGCCGCCGTGGGCAAGGAGGAGGACGCCCGTACCTACACGGCGCTGGCGGCACGGATTGCCGCCGCCTACAACGCCCGGCACCTCAACCCGCAAACGAATGACTATACCGGCGGCACGCAGACCGCGAAGATCCTGCCGCTCGCCTTTGGCATCACCCCGCCCGACCGGGTGGCGGCCGTGGCCGCGAAGCTGGTCGAGGACATCACGAAGCGGCGCTATCACCTGACGACCGGGTTCCTGGGAACGCCCTACATCAACTCCGTGCTCACCCAGACCGGGCACCACGGGGTTGCCTACCGCCTGGCGGCGCAAGACACCTATCCCTCGTGGGGCTACATGGTGCGCAAGGGCGCCACCACCATCTGGGAGCTGTGGAACAGCGACAAGGCCGGCCCGGGGATGAACAGCCGCAACCACTTCGCCTTGGGCGCCGTAGGCCGGTGGTTCTACGAGGATCTGGCCGGCATCAATCCGGACTTGCCCGGGTTCAAGCGGATCCGCATTCAGCCTCGCCCGGCCGGCGACCTCACCTGGGCGAAGGCAAGTTTCCGGTCGGTCTACGGCCCGATCACCAGCGAGTGGCGTTTGCGCGGCGACGAACTGCACCTCAGCGTGCGCATCCCCGCCAACACCACCGCCCGCGTTTTGGTGCCGCTCCTGGGCCGGCCGGCGGCCACCGTCTCCGAGGGCGGCCGGGTACTGGTGCGCGGCGGGAAGGCGGTGGGCCGGTCCTCTTCCTCGCCGAACGATCCCGTCTTCGTCGGCCTGGAGGATGACTTCGCGGTGTTCCGCGTGCGCGCCGGCACCTATCGCTTCACGGCGCGCGGCGTGGGGCAGCCGGCGGGGGCCGACCTGCCGGTGCCGCCGGTGCCCCCGGCAATCACCCGCCTGAGCGACGACTTTACGGGTACCGCGTTGGACCTGGCGAAGTGGGAGCCGCTGGCGCTCGGCCTGGAAAGCGCGGCGTCCGGCAACATCGAGGCGCGCGTGCAGGGTGGTGAGTTGGTGTTGTCCGGCACCACCGACACGAACTACTGGGCCGGGCGCACGCTAATGTCGCGGGGGGCCTTTACTCTCGGCGCCGGGCAGACGCTGCAGGTGGAGCTGGAGCGTCGGGCGATGGAGGCGAAGGGCACCGGGGCGCGCTCCGGCCTCTGGATCTGGTGTGACGAGGGCAACTTCCTCCTCTTTGCCCAGGATACCGAGAAGACGGTCTGGTCTTACAACCTGGACGGGCGCACGGGAAGCGGCGAGGCCGTAGCGCCGGCGCCAGACGCGGGGGCTCACACCTTGCGCCTGGTGCATGACGGCGAGGCGGTGCGCCTCTTCCTGGATGGCGGGGAGGTGGCGTTGGTGCCGGTAAGCTGGCGCGAGGGGATCCGCGTGGGTATCACCACCCAGGCCCGCGCCGCCGGCGATCACGTTACCGCGCGCTTCGGCCCGTTCTCCGCCGTGGTGCGGTAGGCGCGCGCGGACCGCCCGGATTCCTCCGGC
This sequence comes from Armatimonadota bacterium, assembly GCA_012512505.1. Taxonomy (GTDB): domain Bacteria; phylum Armatimonadota; class JAAZEB01; order JAAZEB01; family JAAZEB01; genus JAAZEB01. The sequence continues at coordinate 11,611 of JAAZEB010000289.1, forward strand.
CCGGGGCTCCTGGCCCCTACAGCCAGTGCTTGGCCAGGAAGCCCCATACCTGGAGGAGGGCGTAGTACTGCTCCCTGGCCTTTCGCCAGCCACCTCCTGGCGCAAGCAGCGCCCGAACGAGGTTGACCGGGGTGGCCGCTGTCAGTAGCACCGGCAGCAGCAGTAAAGACAGCACCGGCCACACCAGCAGCTCCACGAGGCACTGAGCCAACATCTTCCCTGCAGCCTCCACCAGGGAATACGGGCTGCCGTATCACTCCCGAAGCCCCGCGCGCTACTCCAGCCGGCGGACGATGCGCACGCCGTTCAGCATCATGTGGTAGAGGAAGACCAGGTGCAGAAAGTCACCATCGTGCGGGGTGGCGCCGACCTCCTCGGCCACGTCTAGCGGCAGGTCGTAGGTCTGCACGCACTCCTCCGGCACGATCACCTCGTGTTCGAGGCCGAGCGCGTTGGCGCGCGTCTTCAGGTAGAGGGCGTGCTGGTAGACGCAGATGTCGGTGCAGTCGCCCACGACGATGTGGTGCGTCGCTTCCGGGTGGGCCGACAGCCACGCCTCCAGCTCCGTGCCGACCGCGGTGCTGATCGACCGTTTCGGCACCACGACGAACTGATCGGCAAACGGCAGGCTCTGCAGCTCCGGCACTGTCACTGATTCCTCCGTGCCGACGATGCAGTGGGGCCCGTACTCCTCGAACTCAGGCGAGTCTGGGGCGTGGGAGTCCTGGGGCAGCACAAACTTCTCCACGCCCAGCTCGTGGGCGTGCCGGAAGAGCACCTCGACGGCGGGCACGATGGCGGCGATGCGCGGGCTTGCCAGGCGCCCGATGCTGCAAAACCCGACCGTCAGGTCGATAGCGTGGATCGCCACGCCGCCGGGCCCGCCGGCCTCACGCACCACCTCCGCCAGCGGGCGTGCCTCCAGCCCGGCCTCCCAGTCCACCAGATAGCGCAGAAACGGCTCGAAGCGCGCCAGCCGTTCCGTCGGCTTTTCTTCCCGGGTGATCGTCTCCATGGCAACAGCCTCCCGAGCGGCAGTGGCCGCTCGCCACTCGCGACGTGATCCTTCCCCCGCGGCGGCCGCGATCCACCGCCTGCGGCGGGCCTCAACGGCAGAACAGCAGCACGGCGAGGAATGGGGCCAGCAGATCGAGGAGGAGGAGCTGCCCGGCGAGCAGCAGGGTGCGGGCGCGATGGCGGGGGCTGGCAGCAATGCCGGCAGCCAGTTGGGTGAGGGGGCGCCAGCGTGGCCAGTAGCCTTCCCGCCGGCGCAGCGTCAGCGCCGCCACCGCCAGCAGCACCGCCGCCCAGTTTAACAGAAAGAGGGAAGGGGCACTGAGGAGTGCCCACCGCATGGCATCCCCGGTCGCCATCTGTCGCTCCTGCTCCGGCTGGCAGCCCCGCCGACTCCATTATCGCCCATCGCCGCGCGCCGCTGTCAGCAGCCGCAGCCGCCGTCGCTCCCCAGGCAGTAGGAGAGAACGGCCATCTCCTGGATGAAGGAGACGTTGCGCACCCACACCGTCGGCTCGGCGCGGATGGTGGCCGGCGCGAAGTTGAGGATTGCCCGCACGCCGGCCCGGATCAGCCCATCGGCGGCCGCCTGGGCGGAGGCCGCCGGCACGGCAATCATCCCCATCCCGGCCCGCAGCTCGCGGTTGACCGCGACGATGTGCTCGATGTCCAGGATCTCCAGGTCCCACAGCGGCCGGCCGATCTTGGCGACGTTGTTGTCGAAGACGGCGGCGATGCGCAGGCGGTACTGCTCCCACCCGGGGAAGGCGACGAGCGCCGAGCCCAGGTTCCCGGCGCCCACCAGTAGCACCAACTGCTCGCGGTCCAACTTGAGGATCGTGGCGATGCGCCGGCGCAAGTCGCTGACGTAATAGCCGATCCCCGGCTTGCCAAACTCGCCGAAATAGGAGAGGTCTTTGCGGAACTGGGCGGCGCTGATCCCGGTGTGCGCTTCGATCTCGGCGGAGCGCACCGTCTCCACGCCCAGTTGGTCTAGCTCCAGAAGGTATCGAAGGTAGGTGGAGAGCCGTTCCAGTGTCGGTGTGGGAACGGCACCACCTTCGCTGCTACGGCCCATGTCACGCCCCGACAGGCACCGGCTGGCAAGCGCCTGCTTCCATTCGTCGGTCGCCCTGGTCACTCAGAGGGGACGCGCCAGGTCTCTACGCCTTCAGTGTAATAATCGCCGCCATGACAGTCGTTGATGACGATGGCGGGGAACTCCTCTACTACCATGCGCCGGATCGCCTCGGTGCCCAACTCCGGGTAAGCCAGCACCTCCACCGACCGGATGCGCTCCGAGAGGAGGGCACCCAGCCCGCCGCCGGCGGCAAAGTAAACGGCGCGGTGTTCCCGTAGTTTCTCGATGAGGGCAGGGGTGCGCCGGCCCTTGCCGATCATCCCCTTCAGCCCACGTTCAAGCAGCAGCAGCGAGTAGGCGTCCATCCGCATCGCCGTGGTTGGTCCGGCCGAGCCGATGGGGCGGCCGGCGGGGGCCGGGGTTGGCCCCACGTAGTAGATCACCTGCCCCTGCAGCTCCACCGGCAGCGGCTCGCCGCGCGCGATCAGCTCGACCAGCCGTTGATGCGCGGCGTCGCGGGCAGCGATCACCGGGCCGCTGATCAGCACGCGGTCGCCGGCCTTGAGCGCGGTCACCGCCTCCTCAGTGAGAGGCGTCCGCAGTCGGATCGGCTCTGCCATTGCTACAGCACCACTTCCTTGTGTCGGGCCGCGTGGCACTGGATGTTCACTGCCACCGGCAGCGCCGTGATGTGGCAGGGATAGCTCTCCACGTTCACCGCCAGGGCGGTGAACCGGCCGCCCAGCCCGGCCGGGCCCAGGCCGGTTTGGTTCACCTGTGCCAGCAGTTCCTGCTCCAGACGGGCGTTATCCGGGTCGGGGCTCGGCTCGCCCAGGCGCCGGAAGAGCGCCCGCTTGGCCAGGTGGGCACACAGATCGAAGGTGCCCCCGAGGCCAACGCCGACGACCAACGGCGGGCAGGCGTTCGGGCCGGCGTTGAACACGCTTTCGACCACGAACCGCTTCACCCCCGCCTCGCCCTCGGACGGCTTCAGGATCCGCAGCGTGCTCATATTCTCGCAGCCGCCGCCTTTAGGCATCACCCGGATCGTCAGCCGGTCGCCCGGCACGATCTCGGTGTGGATGGCGGCCGGGGTGTTGTCGCCGGTGTTGCGCCGGCGCAGCGGGTGTTCCAAGATGGAGTAGCGCAGCAGGCCCTCGGAATAGCCCTGGCGCACCCCGGCGTTCACCGCCGCGTACAGGTCGCCACCGGTGATGAGAACCTCCTGGCCAACCAGGAGCTGCACCGACGTAAAGCCGGTATCCTGGCAGATCGGCAGCCGCTGCGCGCGGGCCAGGCGCGCGTTCTCCAGGATCTGCTCCAGCACCTCTGCGCCCAGCGGCGACTCCTCGCTCGCTTGTGCGCGCCGCAGGGTCGTCTCCACGTCCTCCGGCAGGTCGATGCACGCCTCGATGCACAGCCGCGCCACGGCGGCAGTGATCGTGGATGCTGCTATTTCGCGCAACGCCCTCTCCTCTCCGGCACTCTCGCGGCTATCATAACAAAGCTACTTTCCCCCTGTCAAGCAAACTGCAGTTGCTTCTGCAGCGCCTCCAGCGCTTTGGCAAGCGGCTCGCAGCGGATCACCACGTTCGCCCGGGTGGCGCCATCGGCCGCCGTGGTGTAGGCATACTCCAGCCGCACGTTCTCCCGGACCAGCGTGCGCAGCAGCTCCGCCAGCGCGCCCGGGTTGTGCGGCGCCTCCACCGTGAGCACCGACACCTCGGTGAAGGCGTAGCGGCTGTCTTGCAGGATGCCGCGGGCGCTGTAGGGGTCGTCTACCACCAGCCGGGCCACGCCGTAGTCGACGGCGTCGGCGATGCTGAGGCCGACGATGTTGATCCCCTCCAGGGCCAGGCTGGCGCAGATGTCGGCCGTGCGGTCGGTGATGTTCTCCAGGAAGACACAGAACTGGGTTGTGATCTTCATCGGCCCCCCTCTTTCAGCGTATTTGGGCCGATGCCCGCGCAGCACCAGGCGCCAGGCCCACACGCTCACCGATCTATACCCTGTACGGACGCCTGTCCCAACATCCGCGCGCAAGGCTCAAAAGAGGGTGAGCTGCCGAAAGCGGGCCGCGCCGTTCCACACTGGGCCCGGCTGGCCGCGCGGCGCCAACGAGACGCGGTCGGCGGCGGCCCCAAGGTGCCGGCAGACTGTGTTCAGGGCCAGCGCGGGGGAGTTGTTGGTGGCGCTGAGGTGTGCCAGCCACACCTCGGTAGCCGGGGAGGTCTCCAGCAGTTCGGCCACCAGGGCGGCCGCCGTGGCGTTGGAGAGGTGGCCCCGTTCTCCCAGGATGCGGCGCTTCAGCGCCCAGGGGTACGGCCCGGCCAGGAGACGTTCCTCGTCGTGGTTGGCCTCTACGATGGCCAGGTCGAGGCCGCGCAGGTGCTGGGCGAGGTCGCCGGCAACGCCGGTATCGGTGGCGCAGCCGACGCGCCGTCCGCCGGCCTCCAGGAGGTAGCCGACCGGGTCGGCCGCGTCGTGCGAGAGGGGAAAGGAACGGACGCGGATGCCAAAGGCGGTCAGCTCGTCTCCGGTGCCGAGCACCCGCGTGGCAAAGGGAGGGGCCTCGCCGCCGACGCACCGGAGGGTGGCTTCGTTGGCGATCACCACGGCCCCGAGGCGACGCGCGACCGCCGCGAGGCCGCGGGTGTGGTCGCTGTGCTCGTGCGTGAGCAAGATCGCCCGGACGGCGCCCTCGGCGACGCCGGTGGCCGCCAGGCCCGCCAGGATCGCCCGGGCACTGATGCCGGCATCGATCAATATCGCCGCCTCCTCGGTCGCGACGAGGGTGCAGTTGCCGTTGCTGCCGCTGGCCAGCGAACGCACGCGCAAGCCGCTGCCGCCGCCACTCGCTGGCAAACGCATGCGTCCTCCCTTCCTGGGTCACCCCGCGCGCCGTGGTGCCACACACTGTGGTTCGGTGGCCGCGGGGCCAGATCCTTGGGCGCGGCGGGTACGCGTAGGAGAAAGCGGTTCCTTGTGGAATGCTTCTAGTGGGTCGTAGACCATGCCGATGGCCGTTTGCCCGTGGGGCCGGCCTCGGTGCCGGCCCGCTGACGGAGGAGGGCGGCCGCGGGCCGGGGTGAAGGCGGGCAGGACTGGCCCGCGCCCCAGCCCCTTCTCCCGGCCCATCTGTCGTTGGCGTGCCAAGGGCACCCACAGCAGTCCTCCGAGAGGGAGTCAGAAAATGACAGGTCTATCGAGGAAATCGAGGTTCGCGCTCTACTTCGGCAACCGGGGCTTCTTCCCTGGCTCGCTGATGGCCGCGGCCCGCGAGGAGCTCACCCGGGTCCTCAACGCCATGGGCCACGAGACTCTCCTGCTGGATGCCGGCGCCACCCGCTTTGGCGCCGTGGAGACGCCCGCCGAAGGGGAAATTTACGCCCGGTTTCTCAAGGCGAACGAGGGCAAGTTTGACGGGGTGATCCTGTCGCTGCCGAACTTCGGCGACGAGAACGGCGCCGTGGTTGCCCTCCGCGATGCCGGCGTGCCGATCCTGGTGCAGGCCTATCCGGATGAGCTGGACAAGATGGCGCCGGAGACGCGCCGCGATGCCTTCTGCGGCAAGGTCTCAATCATGGATGTCTTCTGCCAGAACGACATCCCCTTCACCGCCCTCAAGCCGCACACCGTGGCGCCCTCCTCACCGCGCTTTGCCGAGAACGTGGACTACTTCGACCGCGTGTGCCGCGTGGTCGGGGCGATGAAACGGATGACGGTCGGCGCCATCGGCGCCCGCACCTCGGCGTTCAAGACGGTGCGCATTGACGAGCTGACGCTGCAGCATCACGGCATCACCATGGAGACGTTTGACCTCTCCGATCTGTTTGCCCGCATGCGCGCCATCGAGGAGGGGAGCGACGCCTTCAAGGCCAAGGCCGAGTGCCTGCAAGCCTACACCGACTTCGCCGCCGTGCCGGCCGACCGCACCGCGACGATCATCCGCATGGCTGTCGCGCTCGACAACCTCATTGAGGAAGCCCGGCTCGACGCCCTGGCGCTGCGCTGTTGGGTGGAGATGCAGCAGCAGCTTGGCATCTCTCCCTGCGTGATCCTCAGCGAGCTGAACAACCGTGGCTTCCCGGCTGCCTGCGAGGTGGACGTCGGCAACGCCCTCGCCATGCACGCCCTCAGCCGCGCCTCCGGCGACGTCGCCACCTGCCTCGACTGGAACAACAACTATGGCGACGACGACGACAAGTGCATCCTCTTCCACTGTGGGCCGGTGCCGCAGTCGATGATGACTGCCCGCGGCCGCGTGGAAGACCATGCCATCCTTGCCAACTCCGTCGGCAAGGGGTGCGGCTTCGGCTGCAACGTTGGTCGCATCAAGCCGATGCCGTTCACCTTTGGCAGCATGATGACCGACGAGGGCGTGCTCCGCTGCTACGTGGGCGAGGGCCGCTTCACCGAAGACCCGATCCCGGCCGAGTTCTTCGGCTGCGGCGGCGTTGCCGAAGTGCCCGCGCTGCAGGACGTGATGCTGCACGTGGGCCGCGGCGGCCACCGCCACCACCTCAGCGCCACGCCCGGCCACCTGGCGGCTCCCGTCGCTGAGGCGCTCGGCTACTACCTCGGCTACGACGTAAGCCTCCCCCAGAAGGGGTAAGTGAAAGGTGATAGGTGATAGGTGTCAGGTGGTAGGTGTCAGTGACTACCTATCACCTACCACCTTTCACCTATCACCTCAACATCACCTATCACCTCAACTCACCTGTTACTTCGCGAGGAGGTCGCGGAGCACGCGGGGCATTTCGCGGTGGTTCCAAGTGAAGCTCACCGCGTAGGAGGCGCCCCAGCGATCCTCGGTGCGGAGAACGGCCATCAGGCGCTCCCAGGCGCGCTGCAGCACCTCGGCGTGGCGGGGGCTGCCGCTGAGGCGCTTCGCGTAGGCGATGCTGCGGAGGACGAGCGGGTCGGTGCGCGGCTCGGTGGCTGGGCAGGAGGTGTAGCGGAACTCGGCGCTCTTCTCTACCCAGCTATCGGCGATGACGTAGTCCACGGCGCGGACGATGCTCTGCGCCACGCGCTCGTCGCCGGTGATCTGGTGGTAGAGGCACATCCCGTTCAGCAGCACGGCGGTAATGAACGTCGCCATCCCCACGTGGCCCTGCCGACAGTAGCAGTGCCCCGGGTAGAGTGAGTAGATCCAGCCGCCGCAGTTCGGGTCTTGGTCGGCCAGGGCGTGCTCGACGATGTGGCGGGCGGCGCGCAGGTACTCCCGCTTGCCGGTGGCGTTGTAGGCGGCACAGAGCGCCGTCAGCGGCCAGCCGGCCACGCGGCCGCAGTGCGGGTCTTTGCCAAACCACCAGGTGAAGCCGGGCACCCGGGAGATCGCCGCCAGGTTGTCGGCCACCTGCAGCGCCGCTTCCCTGGTCCAGGGGTCGCCGGTGAGGTAGTAGTTCTCCAGCATCCCCTCGTTCCAGAGGTGGCCCAGGTTGTGGATGTCGCCGTAGTAGTAAGAGCCGGGCCAGCGCTTCTTCGCGGTTGCCAGCGGGAAATAGCCGGCCACGTGCCCGAGGGCGTGCAGGTAGACGGCGCCGACGTTCACCGGCAGCCCGTAGCCTTCCTGGATCTCGCCGTTGTTCAGGTAATCGTCGTTGAACGCGTGCAGGATGTCCACGTCCGCCGTGTGCCGGGCAAAGCGCCGGGCGACGTGAAAGTAGCGCGCGTCTCCGGTGCGGGCAAGCTGCAGGAAGAGGGCGTGCGCCGTGTCATACTCGTTGTTGCCCCAGTTGTAGACCCGCTCGCCGAACCAGTCGCCCCAGTTCAGCAGACCGTAGAGGCCCTCGGTTTCGATTCCCTCCCGCAGCGCCGTGAAGGCGGCCGCTGCCAGCCGGTCGTACTCCTCCGCGCCCGGCGTGCCGGCCACCACCAGGTCGCCCCAGGCGCCCGAGGCGGCCGACCATTCCGGCCGCGGCACCGCCACCGGCGGCGTCTGGACGACGGCGTTGAAGGCGGCGGGGTCTGCCGGCTTCGGGGTGAAGCGGAACCAGACCTCGTGGCTCTTGGCAACGCCGGTCTTGATCCGGTAGTTCGGTCCGTCGAACAGGTAGTAATAGCGTTCCGTCGGCTCGCGCCCAGCATACTGGCCGGGGCGCAGAGTGGGGAGCAGCTCCAGGTGCATCCGACCGCCGTCGGTGAAGCCCAGCCGCTTCGGCCACTGCTGCCAGAAGTCGACCACCGCGGCGGTGACGCATCCGGCCGCGCTCTCGGCGGCGATCCAGCCCGGCGCGCGCCGGCCCTGAGCCTCGCCGACCTGGTAGCGCTCGTGGTCCTCCTGGAAGAGCGCGAGCGGTTCGCCGTCCGACTCGTGGGGCGCCGCGTCGCCGCCGATGCGCGCCTGGCGCGCCGGCTCCGCCAGCTCCAGCGAGAGCCCCAGGCTGCGGATGGCGGTGAAGTTGCCGGTCGGGTTGTCGTTCAGGAAGCGGTGCTCCACCTTGACGAAGTCGCACCCGGCGTAGGCGTGGAGACGCACCACGAAGGAGAAGCAGCGCTGGCCGGAGCGGCTGACGTGCTCGCCCTCGGCCACGACGGTGGCGTGCAGGGGGCCGTGGCGCTCGATGCGCAGGCGCACCGGCCGTTCGCACGACCGGTAGACGCGGCGCCCGTCCGCGACGCTCAGGCCGTCGCAGGTGGGCGAGGCGGCCACCACGGTGCGCCAGCGCCCCTGCTCGTCGCGCACGGCCACTTCGCTGAAGAGGCGGAACGGTTGCTCGCGGAGCGTCAGGCGCAGTGGACCGGTATCAATCGTGACGACGCCGTCGCGCTTGGCGGCACGCACCCTTTGGGCGGGGGGAGGGGATGCTGGCCCGATGGTCAACTCGTAGGCGGCCTGCTCATCCGGCGCCAGCGCCGTCTGGAAGTCGAGCAGCGCCCATTTGACGCTGCCGTCCGGCCAGAAGGTGAGCGGCTGCCACTGCAGCGGCAGCGCCTCCCCGGCGCGGGAGAGTGCCAGCGGCCCCTCGCGGTGGAGGATCCCCTGGGGAAAAGGCACGCCGGAGGTGACCGGCCAGCCGGCGCCGGCTACGCCGGCCAGGTTCTCGACGCGGAGACGGCAAGGGAAGAACGGTGTGCTCATGGCGCTTGGACCAACCAAAGAACCAGCAAGGTGGCTCCGCTATGCTTTCCTGCGGACCGGCACGTGGATGGTGAGCGGCACGGTGCCCTGGTCGCATCCGGGTGGGAAGCGCTCGTAGTCGGCCGAGGCATCGTCACGCTCGTAC
>JAAZEB010000290.1 GCA_012512505.1 Armatimonadota bacterium
GGCTAGGGCCGGCCGGGGCGCCGGCGGCCTCGGCGGGGCTGCCCGCCTCAATCAGTGGGGCCGCGTCGGCCGGCTGCCGTGCGCCGTCCACCACCCGCCCCGGCCGGGAGCGCCAAAACCCCGAGGCGAACAGCGCGCCCACCAGTAGCAGCGCCCCCAACACACCCAGCAGCCTCGCAAATCGCATCGCGTTATTCCAACCGGCAGCCCGAGAGGACTCCCCTAACCGAAAGGAGCAGCCGGCCGCGGTCGGCTCGGCGCCCTGATGAGCACGGAGGAAGGGCCGGCAGGCAGTCTGGCGCGGCCGCGCCCCCCAGGGCCTACGGCCCTACCGACACCGCTCGCCCCACCCCAGCTTCTCGCGGAGGCGCTGGAAAAAGTCGGCCTCGCCCAGGTCGATGAAGCGGGCGGGCTGTGCCGAGCGACTCACCGTCACCCACTCCTCCGGCCCCAGGGGCACTCCGGTCTGCCCATCCACGGTCACCAGCACCTCGGAGTCCTCCACGTTCTCGACGGTCAGCTTCACTTCGGCGGCCGCGGGCAAGACCAGCGAGCGCACGTTGAGGGCGTGTGGGCAGATCGGGGTGAGCATCAGCACGTCCACGTCCGGGTGAACCAGGGGGCCGCCGGCGGAGAGCGAATAGGCAGTGGAGCCGGTGGGGGTGGAGACGATCAGTCCGTCGGCCGCGTAGGCGGCCACGTAGCAGTCATCCACGTAGGCCCGCAGGTGGAGGAGGCGGGCCAGGGTGGTGCCCTTGGCGACGACCACGTCGTTCAGGGCGGTGTGCGTCTCAGGGGCGCGCTCCCGGCCCTGGATCACCATCTGGAGCATGACGCGCTCGACGATTCGGTAATCCCCGCGGAGAACGCGCTCCAGGCACGCCTGTGCCCGTTCCGGTCTGCAGCCGGCGAGGAAGCCGAACCCGCCGAGTTGCACGCTCAGCATCGGTTGGCCGGCGGGCGCGGCGATGCGGCTGGCTGCCAGCAACGTGCCATCTCCCCCCAACACCAGGAGGGCATCGCCAAAGAGGCGCCCCGATGGCGGGCACCCCTCCGCCGTGCGCCACTGCTCATCGGCGCCGGACTCCTGCCGCAGATGGATGATCTGGGAGGGCACTCCCCGGTCGGCCAGCCACGCGTGCAGCTCCTCGCCCAGAGCGAGGGCCGCGGGCTTCTGTTCGTGGACGATGATGCCAAGCGAGCGGACCGGCCCGCCGGCGGCTGCTGCCGTCATGAACTCCCCAGGCGCTCGAGGTTTTTCCGCGCATCCGAATGGGAGGGATCCACGTCGAGGGCGCGCTTATACATCTCTCGGGCGCGCTCGATCTGATTGCGCTCTTCGTACATCGCCCCCAGGTTGTTCAGTGCCGGCGCGTGCTTCGGGTTGATCTGCAGCGCCTTGTTGAACTCCTGGATGGCAGCGTCCACCTTCTTCTGCCGCCACAGCACGTAACCCAGCGCGTTGTGCGCTTCCACGCTCTGGGCGTTGATCGCCACCACTTCCCGATACAGCCCCTCCGCGCGGGCGAGGTCGTCTTGGTCCAGGTAGTGCGCCGCCAGCACCAGCCGGGCCTTGGTGTTGCGCGGCTCCAGCTCAATCACCTTGCGCCACGCCGCCAACGACTCCTCCGTCTTGCCTAGCGCGGCGTAGACGGTGGCGAGGTTGGCGTGGGAGGTCGCGAAGCCCGGATCGACCGTGGCCGCCTTGGTGAAGATCTCCAACGCCTCCTCGTAGCGCTTCGTGTTGTGGTAGACACACCCGAGGTTGTTGAGTGTGCGGGCGTCGTTGGGCCGGATCTCCAGCGCCTTCTGGAAGGAGGCCAGCGCCGGCTCGTAGGCACCCGTCTTGAAATAGAGGGTGCCCAGGCGGTAGTGCGGGTCGAACTCCGCCGGCTGCAGGCGGGCCGCGGCGGAGTATTCGGCAATCGCCTCAGCGAGGAGGTTCCCCTCGGAGTAGAGGTCGGCCAGCATCAGGTGGGCAGCGTAGTCGTCGGGGCGCAGGGCGGTGGTCTTCTTCAGGGCGTTGATGGCCTGCTGGCGCGCCTCGGCGCCTCCGCCCAGAGCCAGGATCTCGCGGTAGGCCAGGGCCATGTTCAGCCAGTAGGCGCCGCTGGCGGCATCGGCGGCGGTGGCGGCCTGATACTCTTCGATAGCGCGCTCGTAGAAGCGCAGCGCCTCGCGGCCGGAGCGCTCCGCCTTCTCCTTATCGCCGGCCGCCAGGTGCTTGTCGCGCCCCTGGGCGTAAGAACGCCCTAAGCGCGCGTAGGCCAGCCCCAGGTTGTTGTGGGCCTCGGCGCTCTTGGGCTGCAGCGCCAACGCCTCCTTGTAGGCCTTGACCGCCTTCTCCACCCCGCTGCCGGTGCCCAGCGCCAGGTAAGCGTTGGCGAGGTTGTAGCGCGCGTCGTAGTAGTCCGGCTTGATCGCCAGCGCTTTCTCGTAGGCGGCGATCGCCTGCTCCGTCTGCTGTGCCGCCATGTAGGCGTTGCCCAGGTTGTTGTAGGCATCCTCGGCGCGGGGGTTGAGGGTAACCGCCTTCTGCAGCCACTCCACGGCCTCGGCAGGCTTGCCATCTTTCAGGAGGAGGTAACCCAACCAGCTCGCCGCGCTGGCATCACGCGGGTCCTGGGCCACCACCTGGCGGAAACACTCGATGGCGGCCTCTGTCTTCCCCGCCTGCGCCGCCGCGACGCCTTGCTTAAACAGATCCTCCTGGGCCAGGGCGGCGCCAGACGCCAACGCCAGGAACCCGCAAAGAAGCAGCATTCTCGTCATGACGGCACCTCGCAATCCCGAATACTTGAGAGCACCTGAAGGCGTGTAGGAGCCAACATCAACCAGCAACAACCGGCCAACCGCTGCCATTATACCAAATGGGGTGTCCCCTGGCAAGGCGCGCCAGACAGTGCCGGCAGGCTTCCCCCCTCCCCGCGGGGGTGCTATAATGGCCCCGGGAGGGTTCGCTTTCGATGCACCCGACGCTGGTCATCCTGGCGGCCAAGCGCCGCTCCGTCGCCAACAAGCTGCGCCCGCTGCCGGTAGAGCTAGCCGTCAGCCTGCCCTTGCTCAGCCTGATGGTGGGCGTCTTCCTCATCGGGGGCTACCGCTTCTTCTACATCCTGTTTCGCTTCCTGCGCGATAACCCGCCGTTCGGCACCTTGCTGACCGAGCGCCTGCTGGCAATGGTCTTCCTCGCCTTCTTCTCCATGCTGGCGTTCAGCAACGTGGTCACCTCACTGACCACCCTCTATCTGGCGGGGGAACTGGAGTTTCTGCTGTCGCGGCCGGTGCCCTACGGCGTCGCCTTCTTCGCCAAGTTCTGGGAGTCGGTGCTCTACAGCTCCAGCGCCTTCGTGGTGATGGGGCTGCCGGTTTTCGCCGCCTATGGGCGCGTCCACGAGGCGCCGCTCCTGTTCTACCCCGCAGTGCTCTTGTTCTACCTGCCCTTTCTGATCGTGCCGGCCACGGCCGGCACCTGCCTCACCATGCTGCTGGCCCGCTTCTTCCCGGCGCGCAAGACGCGCACGGCGTTCTGCGCGCTCTTTGTGCTGCTGCTAGTGCTGATGGCCATCATGGCCCGGGCCGTCGTCCGCGGCACCTTCACTCACCTCGACGCCACCACCTCCATGAGCCAGTTGGTCGACGCCCTGGAGCTGTCGCACCTCCCCTACCTGCCAAACCACTGGATCGCCCAGGGCATAATCGCTGCCGCTCAAGGCGAGGCGCGCACGGCCGGGTTCTATTTCCTGGCGCTGTTCAGCACCGCGCTGCTGGGGCTGCAGTTGGTCGCCTGGCTCGCCCCGGTGATCTATTATCCGGGCTGGGCGCGCACGCGCGAGTCGGACCAGCAGCGCGCCGGCCGCGCCGTGCTGCCCGTGTTCAGCGCCCTGGAATGGCTCCTGCGTCCCCTCCCCCGCCCCACCCGAGCCCTCTTCATCAAGGACCTCAAAGCGTTCTGGCGCGATCCAGCCCAGTGGGCGCAGTTGCTGCTGCTCGCCGGGCTGCTGATCATCTACATCACCAACCTGCGCCACATGCCGATCAACACCCGCGAGCCGTTCTGGCAGAGCGTGATCTCCTTCTTCAACCTGGGGGCCACCTGCTTCGTGATGGCAACGCTGACGTCGCGCTTCATCTTCCCGGTGTGGAGTTTGGAGGGGCAGCAGTTCTGGGTGGTGGGCATGGCGCCACTCACGCGGCGGCGGCTGATGCTGCAGAAGTACGCCGGCTGCGCGCTTGGCGTGCTGCTGCTTGGCGAGGGGGTGATGATGTACTCCAACTTCATGCTGCGCGTGCCGCTGCTGATGGTGCTCCTCTCCGGAGTCACCGTGGCCCTCATCAGCTTTGGCCTCACCAGCCTGGCGTTGGGGCTGGGGGCGCTGTTCCCTAACTTCCGCGAGGACAACGCCGCGCGCATCGCCAACGGCGCCGGCGGCACCCTGAACGTGGTCGTCAGCCTGCTCTACATCGGCCTCACCATCGCCGTGCAGACCTACCCGATCCACGCCCTGCTCACCGGCACGGCGGTCGACTGGGCGGCGCTGCGCGCGGAGCTACTCGTGGCCGGACTGTTGTTGCTGCTGGTGAACCTGGTGGCGATCACTCTGCCGCTCTGGCTGGGCCTCCGCGCGGTGGAGCGGATGGAGCTGTAGGGGCAAGTGGGGCGGGAGCAGCGGCCGGAAGGTCGGGCCGACGAACGGCCCGCCTCCATGGCCATCGGCCGGCCATCCTCCGGGCGGGGGCTTGCGCCGCGTCCGGCCGGATGCCCGGCGCCGGTCGTCTACGCGCTCTCTTCCGTCTGGCCGCCGCCGGCCAGGAGAGGCACGCGGATGCAGATCTTGAACTCGCGCAGGCGGCCGCCCTCTTTGTCGTCCTTCTCGGCGGCGCTGAAACTAGTGAGGAACGCCGCGGCGAGGTTCTGCGTCAGGTAGCCGCGCAGGGAGGCGTGTACCTTGTCGAAGTCGGCACGCTCGGCGATGCGGAACGTCACGCGGTAGTCGCGCACCGGGCCAAGGTCTTTGTCCTCCTTGTCGGCGGCGCCATAAGCCGCGATCAGGGCATGGTGCTCCGTCGCCAGGAAGCGGCCGAGATCATCCTTCATCTCTTCGTACGATGGCATCGGGTCGGTTCTTTCCTCCGGTGGTGTCGCTCTGCCGGATCCTTTCTCGCCGCAAGCGCCCGGTTCCTGGCCCGCTCTCCCCACACCGCGTCGGCAAGCACCCGCTCGGCGGCAGCGGGAATGCTGCCGGCACCAGGGGAGCTGCCGTCTCCAACCGCTACCGGAGGAAGGAGGCGGCGCACAGGTGCAGGTGCTTGCACCAGACGCCCTGATACTCCCCACTGCGGGCGAGGCGATGGCGGAAATCGGGGCAGGTGCAGGTCTTCGCCTGCAGGTTCACCGTGTAGGCGGTGCCGTCGGTCTTCACCACGCGGTAAACCCCCTCCGCGAGCAACTCGATGCTGTAGCTGCCGCGGGACTTCTGGGCGGTTGCCCGCCGCTTGTAATGCTCCTGAACGCGTCGGTTCACCCCATCCCCCCTCGCGCGCCGGGCAGGCGGCCCGCGGTGCCCGGCGGGCCAGCCTCTACGGGCGATGGCTGCAGGCGGGGTCGGCTTTGGAGACGCCACCGACACCAGGGCACCCGGGCCACCCCTACTCCGGTGGGTCCGCGACGACCCGATTGCGTCCGGCAGCCTTCGCCGCCAGCAGCGCCCGGTCGGCGGCCGCGACCAGGCTCTCGCAGTCGCCATTGGGCGCTAGTTGCGCCACGCCGATGCTCACCGTGATCTGGACCGGCTTGCCGGCCACGGTGATCTCGCGCTGCGCCACCGTGGCCCGAATGCGCTCGCCCACCACCAGCGCCGACAGCAGCGCCGTCGAGGGGGCCACCACCATGAACTCATCGCCGCCGTAGCGGCCGACGATATCGGCGGCGCGGGTTTGCTGCCGCAGCACGGCCGCGACCCCCCGCAGCAGCCGGTCGCCCACCGGATGCCCATAGCCATCATTGATCGCCTTGAAGTGGTCCACATCGACCATCAGGCAGGAAAGGGGGAATCCATGACGGCGGGAGCGGGCAACCTCTTCGGCCACGCGCTGGTCGAGGTGTCGCCGGTTGTAGACGCCGGTGAGGCCATCGGTCACCGAGAGGGCGGCGAGCCGGGCGTTGGCGCTCTTCAGGCTATCGGCCTCCCGCTTGAGGCGCAGGGCCACCTCCACGCGGGCGAGCAGCTCGTCGCGGTGGAACGGCTTGGTGATGTAGTCGTTGGCGCCGAGGGTGAGGCCGGCCACCTTGTGGTGGACCTCGGCCGACCCGGTGACGAAGACGATCGGCACGTCCTGGGTATCCGGGCGGCTTTTCAGCACGCGCGCCACCTCGTAGCCATCGAGGTCGGGCATCGTCACGTCGAGCAGGATAAGATCCGGCACTTCCTCGGAGCAGGCGTCGAGGACCGCTTGCCCGCCGCTGACCAGCCGGATGCAATGCCCTCCCCTTTTGAGCACGTACTGCATCAGCAGGCCCGCGTCCGGATCATCTTCTGCGACCAACAACTTCGCCATGAAACTACCCGCCCAATCGTTGCCGAGGATCGGTGCCCCCACGGACACCGGTGCTTCGCCGCGCGCGTCTGCTTCACTCCCGTTGGCAGCACGGCAATGCGCTCCGCAATCGTGGGGTGCGGCGATGGCCAACCGGAACGACACCAGGGACGGGGCTCTGCCCGGGGCTGCCTGCCGAGGACCGCACGCACCCATACCGTAGCCGCCTGCGACCGCGGGCGCAGGCGCACGTACTTCTTCGGTTAGGCGGTGGCAACGGCATCTCCTTCTCGGTATCGACGCCCACGCCCCCTTGGTGTAGAAGGGGTCTCCGACGCCAGGCACGCGGTCGGATCGCCGGCGTCTTGCCGGCCGGCGCTCGGTCCACACTCGCCAGAAGGTACTCCATTTCTGCGCCACCTGTTTGACGGCAGGCACCCGCTGCAGTATAATGAAGGGTATCAGGGAGTGTCGCGGTCGCGCACTCTCTCTTTTTTGCCGAAGCGGGCAAACATCAGTTTTGACAGGGGGAGGCCGCCTGTGCCGCCGTTCAAGCTGAAAGCCGAATACTCACCGAAGGGGGACCAGCCCCAGGCCATCGCCAAGCTGGTGGAGGGTCTGCAGCAGGGGCATCGCTTCCAGACGCTGCTGGGAGTCACCGGCTCCGGCAAGACGTTCACGATGGCCGCCGTGATCGAGAAGATGCAGCGGCCCGCCCTGGTGCTCGCCCACAACAAGCCGCTGGCCGCCCAGCTTTGCGCTGAGTTCCGCGAGTTCTTCCCCGAGAACGCCGTCGAGTACTTCGTCTCCTACTACGACTACTACCAGCCCGAGGCTTACATCCCCCAGCGCGACCTCTACATCGAGAAAGACTCGGCGATCAACGACGAGATCGACCGCCTGCGTCACTCCGCCACCCAGGCAATCCTGGACCGCAGAGACGTGATCATCGTGGCCTCCGTCTCCTGCATCTACGGCCTCGGCTCGCCGGAGGACTACCAGGCGATCGTTCTGAAGCTGCGCACCGGCAGCAGCTACGAGCGCGAGTGGGTGCTGCGCCGCCTCATCGACATGCAGTTCGTGCGCAACCAGATCGCCCTGGAGCGAGGCGAGTTCCGCGTGCGCGGCGATCTGTTGGAGATCCAGCCGAAAGATGAAGACGTGATCATCCGCGTCGACTTTTTCGGCGATGAGGTAGACCGCATCAGCATCGTCGATCCGCTCACCGGCGAAGTGCGCAGCCAACCGGACGAGATCACCGTCTATGCCGCCAGCCACTATGTCACTCAGGAAGACAAGCTGGAGCGGGCGGTGAAGACGATTGAGGCGGAGCTGGAGGAGCGCCTGGCCTACTTCAAGCGCGAGGGGCGGCACCTGGAGTACGAGCGTCTGATGCAGCGCACCCGCTACGACCTGGAGATGATCCGCGAGACCGGTTTTTGCGCCGGCATCGAGAACTACTCGCGCCACCTCGATGGGCGCGCGCCCGGCACGCCTCCCCACGTGCTGATCGAGTACTTCCCGAAGGACTTCCTGCTCTTCATCGACGAGTCGCACCAGACGATCCCGCAGCTCAACGGGATGTATCACGGCGACATGGCGCGCAAGCGCACCCTGGTGGACTACGGGTTCCGGCTGCCGTCGGCCATCGACAACCGCCCCCTGCGCTTCGAGGAGTTCGAGCAGGTGATCGGGCAGTGCATCTTCATTTCGGCGACGCCCGGCCCCTACGAGATGCGCAACAGCGCCCAGATCGTGGAGCAGGTGATCCGCCCCACCGGCCTGATCGACCCCGAGATCGAGGTGCGCCCCGTGCAGGGCCAGGTGGATGACCTGATCGAGGAGACGCGCCAGCGCATCGAGCGCGGCGAGCGCGTGTTGGTGACCACCCTCACCAAGAAGATGGCGGAGAACCTCACCCTCTACCTGGCCGACCTCGGCATCAAGGTCCACTACCTCCACTCCGACATTCAGGCAATCGAGCGCACCGAGATCCTGCGCGACCTGCGCCTGGGCGTCTATGACGTTGTGGTCGGCATCAACCTCCTGCGCGAGGGGCTAGACCTGCCGGAGGTCTCCCTGGTGGCGATTCTCGACGCCGACAAGGATGGCTTCCTGCGCTCGGAGACCTCCCTGATCCAGACTGTCGGGCGCGCGGCACGCAACGTCAGCGGCAAGGTGATCATGTACGCCGACACAATCACCGGCTCGATGCAGCGCGCCATCGACGAGACCAACCGGCGCCGCAAGATCCAGATGGCGTATAACGAGGAGCACGGGATCACCCCGGCTACCGTTCACAAGGCGGTGCGCGACATCATCGAGGCGAAGAAGGCCACCGACATTCGCGGCACCCCTCGCAGCCGGCGGGTAGCGGTCTCCGACACGATGCCGCTGGACGAGCTGATGATCCTGCTGGCCGATCTGGAGAAGGAGATGAAGCAGGCGGCACGCGCGCTGGAGTTCGAGCGCGCCGCTGAGCTGCGCGACGAGATCATCCGGATAAAGAAGCTCCTGCCCGGCTCCGCGGCCAGTCGCAAATCGCCCGCCGGCCGCCGGCGGGTCGCCAGCCCCGCAGGACGGGTAGACGGGTAGCCCTGAAGGACGCTCCGCTGCCGGCGCCCCTACGGCCAACGGCCCGGGACGGCCGCCGAATCGGGGGCCGGCAGCAGAGCGCCGGCCCCTCCTCGGCATCCCTCAGGTGCGGCGCCGACGGAACTCGTCCTCCGGTGGCGCTTCGCCACCCAGTTGGCCAGCCATGCCCGGCTCGCGTGCCCCCACGCGCTCCGTCACGAACGAGATCACGGCGAGCGCGAGGCCTACCAGCAGGTGGGGCACCCACACGTTCCAGGTCGCCCCGGCAAAGCCGAACAGCCATGGCGAGATCGCCAGGAAGATGCCCAGGATGACATCGAACGTCAGGTGCGTGTTGAACCCGAGCGCCCGGTTCATGCCTGCCGTGTAGCTGGTGAACAGGCTGTAGATGATCAGCGCCAACCCGGACAGGATCGCCACCCACGTCGCCGACGCGATATCCCAGAAGACGAACAGGAGCGGCGCCAGCAAAAGCACCACACCGACAACATAGTCGATGGTCCGATGTGCCAATGGTCGGATCACCTCTGCACCTCCTTCCCAACAGCGCTCCCGACAGACTCTACCCGCATCAAGACCGGGCAAACGGAGCCCGCCGGCCCCCTCGCGCGGCGGCGCCCGGGGAGAACCCGCCACCTCAACGGCCGGAACCGGGCAGGAGGGCTTTGCCCGAGGCCGAACCGATACAGTGTTCGGGCGGAGCACGCGGATATAAGCCGGAGTGCCCGAGCAATCGGGCTTCGGCAGTCTGGATGCCGCATCGCTGCGGCACTCCGCTGCCATCCCGGGCGATCATCGGAGTGCCCGAGCAATCGGGCTTCACCCTGTGGGATGCCGCATCGCTGCGGCACTCCGCTGCCATCCCGGGCGATCATCGGAGTGCCCGAGCAATCGGGCTTCACCCTGTGGGATGCCGCATCGCTGCGGCACTCCGCTGCTCTTTCGGGTGATTACCGGAGTGCCCGAGCCATCGGGCATCCTCGCCGCATCGCTGCGGCGCTACCGGATTGGCTCTTAAGAAGGAGTAATCTTCTGATGCTGGAGCTGGAAGAACTAGACCGCCGGAAATACCTTCGACAGATCACCCTCCCCGGGTTCGGGGAAGAGGCACAGCGCAAGCTGAAGAACGCCTCCGCCCTGGTGGCCCGGGCCGGCGGGCTGGGCGGCCCGGTCGCCCTCTACCTGGCGGCGGCCGGGATCGGTCGCCTGGTGATCCTCCACGGCGGCAACCTCACCTGGACGAATCTGAACCGCCAGATCCTCCAAGCCCAGGATTGGGTGGGCAAGCCGCGCGCCGACAAGATCCGGGAGAGCATCCTGCGCCTAAACCACGATATCGATCTGACCGTGGTGCCCGAAGACCCGGACGACCGCAACCTCGATACCTGGGCACCCACCGTGGATATCCTGTGCGATTGCCCGCCCACTTACGAGGAGCGGTTCGCCATGAACCGGGCCAGCCTGCGCCATCGCAAGCCGATGGTGGAAGCCGGCATGAGCGATATGGAGGGGATCCTCACCGTCTTCGTGCCCGGACAGACGGCTTGCCTGGAATGCCTCTGCCCGGAGGTGCCCCCGGAGTGGTCGGGCAGCAAGTTCCCGGTGCTGGGCGCGGTTTCAGGGGCGCTGGGGTGCCTGGCGGCCATCGAGGCGATCAAGGTGCTCACCGGCTTCGGCGAGCCGCTGACCGGCGAACTGCTGACCATGGACACGCTCCGGCACACCTACCGGAAGCTGAAGCTGCCGCGCGACCCGCACTGCCGCGCCTGCAGCGGCATCGGGTAAGGGGAGCCCTCAGTGTGAAGCCCGATGGCTCGGGCACTCCGGCCATCCCCGGAGGAGAGCAACGGAGTGCTGCAGCAATGCGGCTTCCCACCCCCGAAGCCCGATGGCTCGGGCACTCCGGCCATCTCCTGGAGGGGTAACCCCTCCTCGGCATCGGGGACGCCTCCTACAACAGGCGCGCGTCCCATAGGATGCGTCTCCGATGCCGATAAGAGGCCCCCGCGGTGCCGCAGCGAGGCAGCCAAGACGCCCGATGGCTCGGGCACTCCGGCCCCCGGCGGCATTTGGGGTTTGCTTACGATAGGTTGACGCGCGCCAGGCACGCCTCGATATCCTCGTCCTTCAGGTTGGCGTTGTACTCCACCCACACCTCTTTGGCCCACAGCTCCACGCGGTTGCTGGCGCCGATGATCACCACGTCTTTGTCGATGCGGGCGTACTCGCGCAGCACCGGCGGAATGAGGATGCGGCCCTGGTTGTCGGGGGTACACTCGCCGGCGCCGCCGGACAGGAACCGCTGGAGAACGAGGATCTCTCTGCTGAGGCTTTCTGATTGGAGGCGCTGCTGGATCACCGCCCAGTTGTCTTGCTTGAGGATCCAGAGGCAGCCGTGCAAGCCCTTGGTGATCACAAAGCGCTCGCCGAGAAGGCTCCGGTATGGCGGTGGGATCACCACCCGGCACTTATCATCCAGACTATGGAAGTAGCCGCCGATAAACACGCGTTGCCTCACCCAGCGCCGGGAGAGCGCCTCCGGCGTTGCGATTATACCAGGCGAGCAGGGAGGTGTCAAGCAAGCGTGGAAAGTAGCAACGGTGCACCCTCACGGAGTTGAGGGCCGCATCGGGGAGGTCAGTTTGACGCGCGAACGGTTGCTGCAACTGCTGGAGACCCTGCTGCCAACGCATTCACCCTCGGGCGAGGAAGGGGAGATGGACGCCCTGCTCCTGCCCTACTTCCGCGAGTGGTGTGCCGAAGTGCACCACGACGTGGCCGGCAACCTGATCGGCCGCATTCCCGGGCGCACGCGCGAAGGGGCAATCCAGATACACGCGCACAAAGACGAGATCGGCATGATTGTCAAGCGCATTGATGCCGACGGCAAGATCCATGCCCGCCCGCTGGGCGGCGCCCTCCCCTGGAAATACGGCGAGGGCCCGGTAGAGCTCCTCGGCAGCGAGGGCCCCGTGCCGGCGGTGCTCTGTGTCGGATGCACGCACACCTCCCACGAGACGGCCGGGGTGCAAAGCGCGCGCACCGGCCCGCTCGTCTGGGAGAACGTCTACCTCGACGCCAAGCTGTCGCGGGAGGCGCTGGCCGCGCGCGGGATCCGCGTCGGCTCGCGCGCCGTGGTGGCACGCTCGCGCAGGCAGCCCCTCTTCCTGGGAGACTACGTCGGCGGCTGGGCCCTGGATGACAAAGGAGCGGTGGCGATCTTGCTGGGCGTGATGGAGGCGCTGGCTCCCCTGGCCGGCCAACTCCCGGTGGATGTCTACTTCGTTGCCACCGCGGAGGAGGAGATCGGCGCGGCAAACGGCGCCTACGTTGCCCGCCGACTGCCAGCCGACACCGTGATCGCCCTGGAGGTCGGGCCGGTGGCCGAGGAGTACGCCAGCACCAACTCTCCCCAGCCGATCGTGTGGTACCAGGATGCCTACCACTCCTATACCAAGCGGCTCTGCGACCGCTTCCTGGCGCTGGCCGACGACCTGGGCTTCGGGGCACAGCCGGTGGTGCTCAGCACCGCCGGCACCGACGCGAGCGCGGCCCGCAAGTACGGGCAGGGCGGCGCCGTCGCCTGCCTCAGCTTCCCCACCGAGAACACCCACGGCTACGAGGTCGCCCACCTCGCCGGGATGCTGAACACCGCCGCGCTGCTGGAGGCCTACCTGCGGGCCGGGGAGTGAGCGCCGAACCGCGACGCGCCGATGCGCGGGGAGTGCCCGGCGCCCCCGCCATAGGAGGCGTCTCCTGACGCCAATTGGCCGGATCGCCGGCGTCCCGCCGGCTCCCGCCTGAGGCGAGAGGGGCACCAACGGCCAGGGCTTGCCGGCGAGACGCCGGCGTCCAACCGCGGCCGCCAGAACGTGCTCCCGCCCAGGGAACGCGGCAGGCTGCTACTCTCCGGGCAGGCGCTCTTTTCGGAAGGGCAGGAGAACGGATGTTGCGAATGATGCTCCCATTCTTCATCCTGGCGGGTGCCGCCAACGCCCAGGCGGCACCGCGGGCGCTGTCTACCGACCGCTTCGCCAACGTCTTCGTGGAGGGACAGCCGGTGCGGATCACCGTGGCCGCCGGCGAGGCGGTGGACCTGGTCTTGCGCGACCTGGACGGCAAGGAGCAGGCGCGGCGAGCGGTCCCGGCGGCGACGGCGCCGACCACCCTCGACCTGGGGCCGGTGGCACCCGGCTATTACGACGCCGTTGCCGGTGAGGCGACGCTGCCGCTGGTGGTGATCCTCGATCCGGCCAAGCGGGTGTCGGGGGAGAGCCGACTGGCGACCGACAACGCGATGTCATGGCTGGTGCCCCCAGAGCAGTTCGAGCCGATGGCCGAACTGCTGCGGCAGGTGGGCTTCGGCTGGGTGCGCGAGCGCCTCTCCTGGGGCGAGGTGGAGCCGGAGCGCGGCCGCTACGACTGGGGCCGCTACGACCGCAGCGCCACCGCGCTGGCCCAGCGCGGCATCAAGGTCTATCAGATCCTCCACGACAGCCCGAAGTGGTCGCGCGCCGATGGCGACACGAGGGCGACTCCCGATGACCTGCGCGATGTCTATCGCCTCGCGCGGGCGCTGGCCAGGCAGTTTCGCGGCCGGGTGCAGGCGTGGGAGCTGTGGAACGAGCCCGACATCGGCTTCTTCAGCCACACCGCCAGCGAGTGTGCCGCACTGCAGAAGGCGGCCTTCCTTGGCTTCCGGGCGGAAGACCCCGACCAACTGGTCCTCGGGCCTTCAATGGCGATGGGCGCCAGCACCTTCGCCGAGCACCTGCTAGCCAACGGCACAGGCCACTACCTGGACGTCTGGAACTACCACATCTACGCCGATCCATCGGCCTACGCGCAGCGGCACGCGGGCTTCCAGGCGCTGCTGGCCCGCCACCGCGTCGCCGTGCCCTCCTGGGTCACCGAGGCGGGCGACCCGGTGCAGGGCGCCGGGGGCATCCTCACCCGGGAGAGCCGCGCCCACCAGGCGGCGTTCTTGTCGCGGGCGTATCCGCAGGCGCTTGCCATGGGGGTTGAGCGGCACTTTTGGTTCGTCTTCCCCTTCTACCGTGAGGGGAATACCGGCTGGGGCCTCTTCGAGCCGAACCAGGAGGCCCCCTACCCCGGCCTGGCGGCGATGGCAACGGCCACCTACGCCCTGGGCCGGGGCGACTTCCTAGGGAAAATCGCGGTGCCCGGCGACGAAGCGCGCGCCCTCACCTTCGCGCGCGGCGACGGCACGGCGGCGGTCGCCGTCTGGCGCGAGGCCGACACCCCGGCCGAGGTAGCGCTGCCGCTCGCCTGGTCGCAGGTGCGCGAGGCCCGCACGCATCTGGGCACGCCGATTCCCGCGGGCACCGGGCCGGTGCGCGTTTCGGTAGCCCGCGCGGCGGTCTACTTCCTGGTGGCGCAAAGCGCCCTTCGCGGCAAGGTGACACGGCCTTCCACGCCGCCCCGCGTCCGACCGGCCGCCGCGCCTGGATTGCCGGCGGTGGTTGTCCGTCTGCGCCTGGCGGAGGCCCGCGTGGATAAGGGGGCCGATCTCTACGTGATGGATGCCGGGCAGAGCCTCTCGCTGATGGCGGAGGCCTACAACTTCGGCAGCGCGCCGGTTGAGGGTCGCCTCACCCTGGAGGCGCCGGACGGTTGGTCGCTGGACCGCAAGCAGGCGCCGGTCCGCCTCGCCCCGGGCGAGCGCGTCGCGGTGCCGGTGCGCCTGACGGCACCGCAGCAGTTTGGCAGCGCCGAGGTGCGCCTGGTGGCAGCCGCCGGCCGTCGGCGCAGCGCCCCGGCCCTGCTCAGCGTGCAGACCGACCCGAACACCGCGCAAGCTCGGGAGACGCGCGCGCTGGACCTGGAGCGCGTGGAACGCTGGGCGCACAACATCGCCAATGGCGGCAGCATGGAGGTGGCGGCGGGAGCCGAGGGGGGAGTACGCTTCGATTTCACCTTTCGCGCCGAAGGGGATAACTGGGCCTATCCCGAGACGCTTTGCGAGCCACCGCTGGATCTATCCGCGTTCAACGCGCTGCGCTTCGAGTATCGCACCAGCGTGGCTGACTCTGGCCCGGTGCGCTTGATGCTCGTGGAACCGGAGGGCGCCGCCTACTACACCAGCGGGGGCCTGCCCGGCACCACCGCGTGGCGCTCGGCCACCATCCCGTTCGATTCGCTGGCGTACCTGACGCTGTCGCCCGCTGACCCGAACCAGAAACTGGACACCGACCGGATCGCCCGGATTCGCTTCGGCGCCAACTGCAAGCCGCTGGAGCTGACGTTGGAGGTCCGCAACATCGTGGCGGTCAGGCTGTAGCGGCGGCGGCCAGGGCCCACGGCTACGCACCGGGGGCGGGCGCGCTGCCGCGGAAGACCCGGCGCACGACCTCCCCCGGCTTGCCCGCCGGCCCCAGGTCCTGGCCATTGACGGCAAGGCTCACGCCGCCAGCGTTGCCCAGCAGCACTTCCACAGCCTCCGAACCGCGCCAGCTTCGGGCATCCCCCGGCCGCAGGGCGCCTTCATAGGCGAGCTCGCCATCCGCGCGCACGCGCACCCAACAGCGTTCGCGCGCGTTCACCGTCACCTCCACGCTGCCAGGTTCGGCGTTCGCCGCTTCCGGCCCGGTGCTGGTCTGCTCCAGGGCCGGCGTCGTGGGGGCGAGGGGGGCATTGGCGCTACCCGGCCCACCAGGGCTCGGCGCCGTGGGCGCCAGGGTAGTACCACCCGAGGGGGGCGCCGCCACGGGAGCGGCAGAGCCCGATCCCGCGGGAGCCGCCGCGTTGGCCGGGGGAGTGTTGGCAGCCCCTGACCCCGCGGGAGCCAGCCGGCCGGTAGCCGCCCCGACGGCGTTCGCTCCGGGGGCGCCCACTGGCCGCTCCAGGGTCGCCGCGGTGGGGGCCTTGGCGGTGGCGGGGCGCGGCGCAGACTTACTGCTGGCGATCTGGCGCGCCGTCTCCTCCTTGCCTACCAGGTAGCTGCGGATCCCGTAGGCGCCCACCAGCAGGAGGCCCACGACGAGGCCGGCAAGCACCAAACCCATCTGGTCGCTCCAGCTTCGTTGGGCTTGCGGTGCCGCCGTCCAGCCGACATTGAGCGCGGGGACCTCATTCCCGGCGCGGGCGTTGTAGGCCGCCACCAGCGGCTCCGGGTCCAGGCCAAGGTAGGCGGCATACTGGCGCAGAAAAGCGCGGGCATAGGCGGGGGCTGGCAGCGCGGCAAACTCCTCAGCTTCCAGCGCCTCCAGGTAGGGGCCGTGGATCCGCAGCTCGCGCTTCACTGCGTCCAGTGTCACGCCCCGGCGTTCGCGCGCCTCCCGCAACTGCTGACCGATTGGCTCCATCGCTCCTCCACCCCCCAACTGCCACGATGTCACCCAAGACGCCGTGCGCCCGCCGAGGTGCTTCCCCCGAGGCATCCGGGCGCGCTATTGCCTGTGCCTGCGACCGGTCTACCCATTCCACCGATCGGCGATCCCCAAACCGCCTCGCGGCCCGCGGCAGCGGCGGCCCTCACTTCACCGACCGGGCAATCTTCATTAGCTCATCGCGCGAAAGGCTGGCCGGGGCTTCCAAAACGTAGTGCAGGTCGCCGCGCACCCACACCAACTGCCCGAAGGAGCTGACGCGGAACTGACCCGGGCGCGGGGCATCCTCGATAGCCCGCGCCGGTGCCTGGAAAAGCGTCAGGATGTCCAGCCCGTTACTGAAGCGCATGCTGATGCTATGCGCCAACCGCTGCCCCTTGCCGATGGTGGTCACCGTCACCACCTGGCGGCGGTAGCCGCGGGGCAGGTAGGTGGGGATGGAGGCGCGGAAGCCGGCCAGCTTCTCCGCCTCTTTAAGAGACATCTGCTGGGGCAACGCCTTCGGCGCCGGGGCTGGGGGCGGGATCGGCGGCAGGTCGCTGCTGAACTCGATGCTGGTGTAGGTGGTTCTGGAGAGGAGCGCGCCGGCGCGGTTGCGGTCCTCCCAGCGGAGGGGCACCCACTTTTCGGCATCGATCCAGATGCGGCGCGAGTCGCCAGAGCGGGCTGGCCGCACCTCCACCACGTAGGTGGGCCGGCCGGCCACGCGGTCATTGGGAAGCGCCTGTTTGCGCAACTGGCGCAGGTCCTTCCCCAGCGGGATACCGGGGGCCACCGTGGCCTGGTCATCAAAGATAACCAGAGGGCCCTCGATGTAGATCTCCTTCCCCTTGAGTCCCGGGGGATAGAGGTAGAGGATTCGTCGCGCGCCGTCTTTCTGGGTCACCTTCTGGCGGCTGGAGTAGCGCACCGGCCGAAAGACGGTCGTTTGCTCGTAGCCGACGAAGTCGGCCTCGCGACCGAGCTCCACCAGGCGCTGGATGAGCACCTCTGGGTCCACCCCCCCGGCGGTGAGGGCCACCAGGAGCCCGGCCGGTGCCGAGGCCGCCGGTGTCGCCGGCGGCAGCAGCAGGAAGCTCACGAGAGCGAGGGTTCGCAGTACCACCGCGCGTCTGCTCCGCATCATGCGTAGCTCCCGGTTACGGTGCTTTGGTGCCGGCGAGCGTCACCCTCAGAATGGCGGCGGAGGAGTCGGCCAGCGGCTGCTTGGTGGCATAGCTGGCGTGCTCGCGGGCCATCGCGGCCAGGTAAGCATCCTCGGAGATCACCGGCTCAGCGGTAGCCGGCCCCACGCCCGGCAGGCCGAGGTGCATCCCCCACACGTAGAGCAGCACGCTCAAGCCAACGGCGATCGGCGCCAGCACCGCGCCGAACCGGCGAGGGGAACCCGACCGCAGGTATGACAGCCACCCGGCCAGGCCGGTGCGGGCCGGGGCCCGGCGCGAGAGGGCAACGGCTACCGGCAGGTGACGCCGCAACTGCCGGGTAAAGTCGGGCGAGGTCTCCAGACGAGGCAAGCTCTGCAGCGCCGCCACGGCGCTCTGCAAGTCGGCAGCAAGCGCGGCACACTCTCGGCACCCACCCAGGTGCTGGCGCACCTGCTCTTCCACGCCAATGCTCAGGGCTTCATCGGTGTAATCCGTCAGCAGCTTGCGTACCCTGCTGCACCTCATCGACAGCATCCTCCCTGCTCACGCCCGGCCTTCAACATAGGAGCGCAGCCGGTTGCGCAGTTCGACCCGCGCGTTGAAGAGCCGCGATTTGACGGTGCCGATGGGAATCTGCAGCACCTCGGCGATCTCCTCGTAGCGCAGGCCTTCCAGGTCATGCATCACGATCACCGCGCGCAACTTGTCGGACAACGTCATCAACGTCTTTTGCACCAGCGCCTGCAGCTCCCGGCTTTCGGCGACGCTTTCCGGGTCGCCTGACCAATCGGGGATCTCGCGCTCTACCTCGCCATCCTCCGTGGAAACCGGCTCATCCAGTGAGTAAGCCACGCGGTCTCGCCGCACCCGGCGGAAGCGGTCGACACACACGTTGCTGGCGATCTGGAACAGCCAGGTCTGGAAGGAGCACTGCCCGCGGAACTTCTTGATGGCAAGGTAGGCCTTGATGAAGACTTCCTGGGTCAGGTCCTCGGCATCGGCGGTCGAGCCGGAGTAACGGGCGACGTAGTTGAGGATCTTGTTGCGGTAGCGATCCACCAGCGCTTCGTACGCCTCGATATCATCCTGCTTGCACCGCTCTACCAGCAGTAGATCGGCCACTTCCACCAGGGACCCCCTTCGGACTGCCGCTGGCCGGCGCCGGCCAGTAGCATAGACGGATGCCCGGGGCGAATGTTCACCAAACAGGCCCGGGCGTGGGAGGAAGACGGGCCCGGGCAAAGGCGGCCGCCCGGGCAACAAGCTACCGGTCATCTTATGATACCACTCACCGCGTCCCGGGTCAATCGCCTGCTCTGCTGCTTCGCTGCAGGAACCGGCCGGGTGAAGGTGGAAAGACGGCCTGGGCCGGGAAGGAGGCCGCGGCAGCGCGGGCGCCGGCCGGGAGGCCTCGCCAGGCGCGCTGTCGCCCCAAGGCACCACGGCCTGATTGTCACTGCCACAACCGAGGGAGTATCATTTCCATGGAGAAGAAGATCGGCGTCGGGATCATCGGCAGCGGTGGGATCGCCCAGGGCGTCCACATTCCCGGCTATCAGAAACTAGACAACGTCGAGGTGATCGCCGTCGCCGACGTGAACCCCGCCGTCGCAGAGGCTGCCGCCACCAAGTTCAACATCCCACACTATTTCACCGACTACGAGGAGATGCTGAAGCTGCCTGAGATCCAGGTGGTGAGCGTCTGCACCCCCAACTACCTGCACCGCGACGCGACCATCGCCGCCTGCCAGGCGGGCAAGCACGTGCTGTGCGAGAAGCCGATCGCCCTGAACGCGCGCGAGGGCAGAGAGATGGTGCAGGTGGCCCGCGCCAATGGCGTCAAGCTCACCGTGGGCTACAACTCGCGCTGCAGCAAAGAGGCGATTGCCCTGAAGCGTTTCGTGGACGACGGCCTGCTGGGCGAGCCGTACTACGCCCGGGCGCAGGCACTGCGCCGCCGTGGCATCCCCGGCTGGGGCGTCTTCACCCAGAAGGATAAGCAGGGCGGCGGCCCGCTGATCGATATCGGCGTCCACATCCTCGACCTCACCCTTTACCTGATGGGCCACCCGAAGCCGGTCTCCGTCTCGGGGATAAGCACCACCAAGTTCGGCACCCGCGAAGGCGTGCTGGGCCTGATGGGCCAGTGGGACCCGAAGACCTACACCGTGGAAGACTTCGCCGTTGGCCTGGTGAAGTTCGAGAACGGCGCCGCGCTGGTGCTCGAGTCCAGCTTCTGCGCCAACATCGAGCGCGACGTGATGGACGCGCAGATCCTGGGCACCAAGGGCGGCCTCTCCATCTACCCGCCCACCATCATGCGCGAGGAATCCGGGGCGCTGACGGTGACCCACCTCACCTCGCTGCAGGAGATCCAGTCGCACGGCGAGCAGATCCGCCGCTTCATCGAGGCGGTGGTGAACGATACGGAGCCGCTGGTCACCGGCGAGCAGGCGCTGATGGTCGCCGAGATCATCGACGCCATCTACGAGTCGCAGGAAACCGGCCGCGAGGTGCTGCTGAAGTAAGCTCCTACGGCAAGCAACCAGGGAGCCGGGCTGCCCCAGGGTAGTCCGGCTCCCTGACCGTTAGAGTTCCCCCATGCCCGGCGGGCGGCCGCCAGGCAGAAGCCCGATGGCTCGGGCACTCCGGCAATCTCCAGGGAAAGCAACGGAGCGCCGCAGCGATGCGGCTTCCCACAGTGTGAAGCCCGATGGCTCGGGCACTCCGGTCATCTCTCCTGGAAAAGTATCACCCCTCGGTGCCGGAAACGCACCCTACGGCGGGGATGCCGGTCACCCCTTGGCCTGGTGTGCTACGCCGCGTCTGCTTCGACGGACGCCGGCCGTTGATCGGCGACCGCTCGTCATTGGTGGGGCTTGTGCTTTTGGCAGCCGCGGGCAAAAGGCCGGCGCTCGCGAGCGATTGCAGGAGCCCCCGTTGCCCTGTCGAACAGGGGGACAATGAAGCCGCTCAAGTTGTCCATCCTGGGAGTACGCGGGGTGGTGGGCGAGGCCCTCACTCCGGAACTGGTCGTCACCTTCGCCCAGGCCTTCGGCACCTACGTCGAGGGCGGGCCGATCTTCGTCAGCCGCGATACCCGGGCATCCGGCGAGATGATCCGCTCCGGCGTCCTCGCCGGGCTCCTCTCCACCGGCTATGAGGTGGTGGATCTCGGAATCTGCCCCACGCCGGCCATGGAACTGGCGGTGAAGCGCCACGGCGGGGCCGGCGGCGTCGCCATCACGGCCGGCCACAACCCCGCCGACTGGAACGCCCTCAAGTTTGTTGCCAGCACCGGCCACCTGCTCAACTCCTACCAGGGCGAAGAACTGCTGGATGTCTTCCATCAGGCCGAGTTCACCCGCGCCCGCTGGGACGGCCTGAAGCCACTGCGGCAGGAGGCGTTCGCCGTTCCCGAGTACGTGAACGCCCTGCTGGAGACGGTGGATGTCGCGGCGATCCGCCGCCGCCGGTTCAAAGTGGCCGTCGATTGCTGCAACGGCGCCTGCGCGGAGTCGACCACGCGCTTCCTTTCCGCCCTCGGCTGCGAGGTGGTAGCGATCAACGAGGAGATGGGCCGCCCCTTCCCTCACGACCCGGAGCCCACCCCCGACAACATGAACCAACTGCGGGCGATGGTCAAGGCCAGCGGCGCCGACCTCGGCTTCGCCCAGGACGCCGAGGGGAGCCGCCTGGGGCTCGTCACCGAGCAGTGGCAGGCGCTCTCCGAGGAGCACACCCTCTGCATCGCCGTCCAGATGATCCCCGAGGGTGGGTGCGGCGCGGTGGTGACCAACCTGTGTACCACCCGTGCGGTTGATGACCTGGCGGCGCAGCGCGGTGCCCGGGTGGTGCGCACCAAAGTGGGCGAGCCCCACATCGTAGAGGCGATGCTGTTCCACGACGCCTGCCTCGGCGGCGAGGGAAGCGGCGGCATCGTGCTGCCGCGCCTGAACCATACCTTCGACTCGACGGCGGTCATCGGCTGCCTGCTCGAACACCTGGCCCACACCGGCCGCACCCTTTCCGAGCTGGCAGAGGCGATCCCGCGCTACGCGATGGTGAAGGAACGGATCCCCTGCCCGCCGGAGCGCGCCCCGGCGGTGATGGCCCGCCTGCGCGAGATGGTGGAAGAGCAGCCGGCGGCCGATCGGGTGGACCTGACCGACGGCATCCGCATCGAGCGCGACGCCGCCTGGGTTCACATTCGGCCCTCGATGACCGAGCCGGTGCTGCGGATCATCGCCGAGGCGGAATCCGACGCCGAGGCACGCGCCCTGGCGGATGAAACGAGCGGCCACGTCCGCCGCTACCTCGTGTAGGGGGGAAGTTGAAGAGCGTTACGAACCTGAAGATCAGCATCTCTGGCGTGCGCGCCGTTGTGGGCGACACGCTGACCCCGCTGCTCATGGTGCGCTTCGCGCAGGCGTTCGGCACCTGGACCGGCTCCGGCACCGTGGTCGTCGGCAGCGACACCCGCACTTCCGGCGAGATGATCCGCCACGCCGTCCTCTCCGGGCTGATGTCCACCGGCTGCCAGGTCGTCGATGTCGGCACCTGCCCGGTGCCTACCGTGCAGGTGATGGTGGAGCAACTCGGGGCCACCGGCGGGGTGGCGATCACCGCCAGCCACAACCCGGTAGAGTGGAACGCCCTGAAGTTCATCCGTGACGATGGCATCTTCCTGAGCTCCTACCAGGCAGAAGAGCTGCTGGCCATCTACCACCAAGGAGAGTTCCCCCGCGTCGGCAGCGAGGCGCTGCGTCCGCCGCGCACCGACCCGACCGCGGTGGACGTGCATATCGACAAGATCCTGGCGCTGGTGGATGTCGAGAAGATCCGCGCCCGCCGCTTCCGCGTGGCCATCGACTGCTGCAACGGCGCGGGAGCCGTCGCCACCCCGCAACTGCTGGAGCGCCTCGGCTGTGAGGTGCTGCCGATCCACATCGTCCCCAACGGCGTCTTCCCCCACCCCTCCGAGCCGCTGCCGGAGAACCTGACCGATCTGTGCGCCCACGTTCGGGCTACCGGCGCCGACGTGGGGTTCGCCCAGGACGCCGACGCCGACCGCCTCGCCATCGTCTCCGAGGAGGGAATCGCCATCGGGGAAGAGTACTCGGTGGCGCTATGCACCGACTTTGTGCTGCGCCGCACCGTGGGCCCGGTGGTGGTGAACGTCTCCACCAGCATGATGGTGGATGAGATCGCTGCCCGCTACAGGGCGCAGGTGGTGCGCACCGCGGTGGGCGAGGTGAACGTGGCGGTGCGCATGAAGCGCGAGGGCGGAGTGATCGGGGGCGAGGGCAACGGGGGCGTGATGTACCCGCCGCTGCACTATGGGCGCGACAGCCTGATCGGCATCGCCCTGGTGCTGCAGTCGATGGCCGAAAGCGGCCGGCCACTCTCCGAGATGGCCCGTGCCCTCCCCCAGTTCGTGATGGTGCGCAAGCGCGTGCCGATCGCCTCGGAGCGGGTGCCGGCCATCCTGGCGCGCGTCCGCGAGCGCTACGCGGCCTACCCCCTCGACTTCACCGACGGCATCAAGATCCTGGGCGACCGCTGGTGGGCGCAGGTGCGGGCCTCGCGCACCGAGCCGATCATCCGGGTGATGGTGGAAGCGCCGACGGAGGCGCAGGCCGAGAGCCTGGCCGCGGCGCTGATGGATGAGATCGCCGCCGCGTAGGGGCACCTCCCACTCCCTCGACGCGCGTACCCTGCTGCCTTACCCTGAGGGCGCCGAGCAGTGCTCGGCGCCCTCGCGCGCTCTGCGGGCGCCCGTTTAGGCAGCGGTAGATCACCAGGCAGGCAGAGGCCTTGAACCATCCCCGCCGGACGCACGTCCAAGCAGGTGAAAGCAGGCCGGCGGCGCTGCCGGCGGCAGTGACTGGTGGGCCCCACTCGGGGCAGGTGCGGATGGAGAGGGGAGACTGTGATGAGGTATCTGAGAGCATGGTTCGCGCTTCTGTTCGCGGTTTCGGTGGCCGCCGGCAGCGCCTTTGGCGATCCGCCCCCTTGGGCCGGTAGGGGCGAGCGTGACCGCGTGTCGTCACAGCCGGCACTGGTGGGAACGGTGGCCAGCGACTACCGCCGCGGCCGTCAGTTGGAGGTCCGCAGCGGCCGCGACACTTACCGGGTGGATCTGTCGCGGGCAACGGTGCGCGGCGCCGACTCGGGCCGCATCGACCGCGGCACCCGGGTGCTGGTGTGGGGCTCCCGCGTTTCCGACCGCGCCATCCGGGCGACGCGGGTCCAGGTGCTGGGCGGTGACAACGACCGGCGCTTTGGTGTCGGAGACCGTCCGCGTGCCAGCAACAACCGCTACACCCTCACCGGTGAGGTGACGCGCCGATCCTCGGCGATGAGCACCCGCAACATCCGCGTCAGCGCGCGCGGCACGGAGTGGTTCGTGGAGGTGCCGAAGGAGGTCCGCGTCATTCGCGGCCGCGACGAAATCTCGATCCACGAGGTCCCGCAGGGGAGCCAGGTCCGCGTGGAGGGGGTGCGGATCGACCGCGCCAACCACATCCGTGCGGAGCGCATCCTCGTGCTCGACTGGCGTGATGACCGCCGCGATGATCGGCGCGATGACCGGCGCGATGGTCTCACCGCCTACGAGGGCAGCGTGCGCGACGTAGATGCCCGCGACGGCAAGTTCCGTATGCGCCTCAACCGCTTTGAGACGGTGACCGTCCACGCCGGCCGGGACACCGACATCGTGCGCGGCGGCCGGCGGGCCTCGCTGAACGACCTGCGCGAAGACACCCGCGTGCGGGTGCATGGCCGGCTCGACTCGCGCGCGAAGTCGCTCGATGCGCGCCGCGTTGAGATCCTCTAACGACGCGGCGCGGCACACGCCGGCGGGCGCTGGGAAGGAGCGGGCGCACCTCCCTCGCCCGCCGGCGGTCGCCAGATAGCCCGGCCACAAAGACCGTGTCGGCACGCCCCCCGTGCATGGGGGTGCCGGCCGCGCTGCCGGTGGATCGTTTGCCGCGCGCTGGCGCGGATTCCGGGCACCGCGCCTCCCCGCGCGCGCGGCCGATGACCCACTAGGGTTGCTCTTGCGCCAGGCGGCGGATCTCGCCACTCTGGATCTGCTCTTGCAGCCGCCTCACCCGCTCGCTGCTGGTGGGGTGCGTGCGGAAGAAGGAACCTCCCCGGTCCCCGGTGGCCTGCCCCAGGCGCTCGAGGAAGCGCGGCATCGCCTCCGCGTTGTAACCCGCCCGTATCAGGTAGACGGCCCCGTAGGTATCGGCATCGCGCTCCTGGTTGCGGCTGAACCCCAACTCCTCCAGGTTGGCAACCAGCAGCGCGATCTGCTGGGTGGTGCCTCCGCCGATCAGCACCCCAATCCCCAGCCCAAGCCACGCCTGCCGCTGGATCTGTTCGGCGGCGTGCCGGCGCGAGATGTGGGCGATCTCGTGCGCCACCACGGCGGCCAGCAGCTCCGGCTGCCCCCGGGTGAACTCCATCAGACCCGAGGTGACGTAGACCGGCCCGCCCGGCAGCGCAAAAGCGTTGATCTCTTCCATTTCGATCACCCGGAACCGGTACGGGTAGTCCGGGTGGGAGCTGACCGCCGCCAGTTGCAGGCCGATGCGGGTGAGCGTGGGGTCTTCGTAGGTGCGGTACTGGCGCTCGATCTCAGCGGCGGCCTCCTGGCCAAGCTGAACCTCCTGCGAGCGGCTAATGCCGGTGAGCGCGCACCCGGCACTGATTGTGGTGACGAGCATCGCCCAGGCGAGCATCAAGCCGCGGACTCGCGCATACCCTCTCATCCCGTTCCCCTTTCCCTGCGCTGTGCCGCACTTTACCCGCCCGCCGCGGGGCTCACACGCCAACGCGGCCCGCGCCGATGCCGGCGAACAACGAATGCCTGGGAGCAGTGGGAGCGGGCGAGCGAATCCGGGGGGAATGACGGGGGTTCGGGCCGGCCCCGGCACGGCGGTGGCCGCAGCCGGCGTAACGCGGGCCGCCCTATTGGCGCCACCAGCCCGGCACGGCGCGCGGTACCGGGTTGACCGACCTCGGGGTGGGTGTTATACTGGGGGCACGCGCGCCCGGCCCTGGCCGCTGGCGCTCGCGGCCGCCACCGGCGCTGCCGCGCCGCCCTGGCACCCCTGCTCGAACAACGCGGGCCGGCACGCGCCTGCCTGCATCGGAGGCCGTGGCAACTATGCGGATTGTCATCCTCGGCGCCGGCTACGGCGGCCTGGCCCTTGCCCGTGCGCTCGCCGGGTGGCTCAGGCGCCAGGCAGAACACTCCATTCTCCTCATCGACCAGAACGCCGACCACCAACTCCTCGTGCGCCTGCATGAGGTGGCCTCCGGCAGCATCCCGCCGGAGGACGCGCTGGTGCCTTACGCCCGCGTGCTGGAGAGCTCCGGCGTCGAGTTTCAGCAGGCGCGCGTCACCAGGCTTGAGCCGACGGCGCGGCAGGTGCAGACGAGCACCGGCACGGTCCGATTCGACCTCCTCGTGGTGGCGCTGGGCGGCGAGACGGAGTACTTTGGTCTCCCCGGCCTGCGCGAGCACGCCTTCCCGCTGCGCACTCACCAGCACGCCGTGCGCCTGCGCCGGCACGTGGAGCACCAGGTGGTGCGAGCCGCGCGGGAGACCGACCCGGCGCGCCGGCAGGCCCACCTCACCTTCGTCATTGGCGGCGGCGGCTACACCGGCACCGAGCTGGCCGGCGAATTGGCCGACCGCCTCCGTGAGCTGCGGGCGCTGCACCAGGTCTCCAGCCCGGCGCGGATCCTGCTGCTGGAGGCGCGCGAGCACCTGCTGTCTGGCTTCCCCCCCGCGGCGATTCAGCGGGCCACCGCCTCCTTGTGCGCCCGCGGCGTCGAGGTCTGCCCCGAGATGCCGGTGGCCGGAGCCGCGCCCGGACAAGTGCTGCTGGCAACCGGCGAGGCCATCGCCGCCGGCACCTTCGTCTGGGCCGGCGGGGTGCGCGCACATCCCCTCGTGGCCGAGAGCGGCCTGCCCACCGGCAATGGCGGCCGCGCCCGCCTCGACCGCACCCTGCGTTGGGAGGGGCACGAGCACCTCTTCGTTTTGGGCGATTGCTCGGAGGTCACCGATCCCGAAAGCGGCGAGCCGGTACTGCCCTCGGCGCAGCTTGCCATCCAGCAGGCGACGCACACCGCCCACAACCTCTACCGCGCCGTGACCGGCCGCCCGCTGCTGCCATTCACACGGCGCCCCTGGGCCGAGGCGGTCTCGTTGGGGCGCAACGATGCCGTGGCCCTCGCCGGCGGACTGCTGGTGACCGGGTCCAGCGCCCACCTCCTCAAAGGCCTGAGCTACCGGCGTTATCGGCTCTCGCTGGGCGCCTGAGCTAGCTGCCCTCTTAAGCTCCGCGCGTCAGATTCCGAAACCGGAACCAGGCGCCGGGTGACTTCACGTCACGCGGGCGTGGCGCCGCAAAGGAGGTGATTCACATGGCCGACACGATGACGCCAATTCTGCCGGTGGTTGGCGGCAGCGACGGCCCCGCGCTGCGGCGCGAGCTGGGGGTGGGTCTGCCCTCCGGCGTCGGGCGCCCGGGAGTGCCCGCCAGCGAAGAGCCTAACGTGCGGGAGCTGCAGCAGGCGGCGGATCGGCTGAACGAGGCGGTGGCGGCGCTGCCGGTGAACGCACGCTTCCGCGTGCTCGACAATACGCGCCAGGTGATCATAGAGATGTACGACGCGCGCACCGGGGAGGTCATCCGCCAGATCCCCCCGCGCCGCTTCGTGGAGAGGCACGCCGACATGATGCGCCTGGTGGGCCTCAGCCTGGATCAGGAAGCCTGAGTTGACCGCAACGGCGCGGGCACTGCTCACCCTGGCCGGACTGCTGGGGATCTGGACCCCCGGCCAGGCACAGGGCGCGCCGTCCGCCGCGCCGCGGCGCTCGCCGTGCGTATCGGCAACGGTCGTTGGCCGCTCGACACAGGGGCGGCCGCTGTGGCTGATCACGGCCGCCCGGCCAGAGGTGCTCGCTCGGGGTGCGCCGCGCGTGCTGGTGATCTGCGGCCAGCACGGCAACGAGCCAATCGCCCCGCGTGCCGCCCGCGACATCGTGCGGCGGCTCGCTCGCCACGCCGCCGCCTCTCCGTCCGCCGCGCGCCCCGACGACCCGGCGGCGGAGGCGATCCTCTCGCGGGTAGTCACCCTCGTCTTGCCCTGCGTAAACCCGGATGGCGCCGCCCGGCGCCGCCGTGCCAACGCCGCCGGCGTTGACCTCAACCGCGACTGGCAGGCACGCACCCAGCCGGAAACGCGCGCCGTTTTCGACGTGTTCACCCACTGGCAGCCCCAACTGGTGGTGGACGCGCACGAGTGGCTGCCGGGAGACACCCACACCACCAGCAGCGTGGAGCTGCCGCTCACCACCGACAGCCCGGCGCAGCAGGCACTGGCACGGTGGAGCTCCCAGGCGGTGGCCCGGTGCCGACAGCAGGGGATCTACGTCCAGCGCACCCACTGGGCCCCGGCCAACGATCCGCGGTTGGCACACCGCTACTTCTTCTCCACCTGGCAAGTGCCGGCCCTCCTCTACGAGATAAGCCCGGCGGGGCTGGCGCCGGACGCAGTGCGCCTGGCCGCCGCGACC
>JAAZEB010000291.1 GCA_012512505.1 Armatimonadota bacterium
GATGCGCGCGGCGGCGGGGATTGGCGCCCCCCGCGCCATCAGACGATGCAGCAGGCGGTGCGTGCTCCATCGCCGCGTCTCGATGTAGTCTTCCACCTGCGCCTCCAGCGCCGCGTCGGACCAAACCAGCGTCGCCCCCACCGGGCGGGTGGGCGTCCCTGAGAACGCCCGGTCCCACACCTCCCGCAGCCACTGCCACTCCTCGTGCCGGATCGCGTCGGCCAGGCAGACCACCAGGCCGTCGGCGCACCGCTCCAGGCGGCCATCACCGGTCCACCGATAGAGGCTGCTGAGGGCATGCACTTCCCGCTCCAGGGAGGTGGGCGCATGCCGCAGCACGTTCCACTGCTCGCGCGTGTCCTTGACCCCGTGCAGATAGCGCATCTTCGCGGTCGGCGTGTAGGCCCGGTTCAGCAGCAGCATCGCCTGGAACTCGTAGAGCACGCCGGCCGCGGCGGCTTCCCGCTCCGTCTCTGAGGCGGCCGCCGCGGCCTCGGTCACAAAGCCATCCACCCCGGCCGCCACCAGGGCGCGGTAATCTACCCCATAGCGGTACAGCGCCTCGAACGGATCGCGGGTCCAGGCGGAGTTCAGCACCACCGGTTTCCCCTCAGCGTGCAGGGCGGTCACTACTTTGCGCCAGAAGCCGGCGAAGCGCTGCCGGTGGAAGGCGATCCACTCGCGCCGCCGCTCGCTCCACAGCCAGTCGGCCCGGCGCGCGATTCGCTCTGGGTCTCCATCGCAGGGACTGGCCAGCGCCGGCGGCAGCGTGGCGCCGGTCGCCGCGCGGAACTGCTCCACCAGGTCGTCGGAGAAGTCGGCTTCGTAGATCGGCAGGCGCGGGTGGGCATAGCCGTCGGCGCCATGGTAGCCGTCGAAGCCGTAGTCGCGCATCACTCGCACGAGCTGGGCAACGAAGAACTCCTCGTAGAGGCGCCCATCTGCCAGGCGCTTCAGCGGGCAGAGGGAGCCCCACGTCTCCCCCGTCCGCAGGGTGAAGAAAAGCTCCGGGTGCTGGCCGATCCACTCCCGCGTCACGAACAGGTCGAACACCGCGGGGTAGACGGCAACGCCGTGGCGCTGCAGCTCCCGCACCAGCCCGCGAAGCTGCCAGTTCGTCCACCGCTGCCGGTGGCGCTCGCCGTTGAAGGGGTGCCCGGCGTAGGAGCAGACATCGTCGGGAAGTGGCCGCTCTTGCGCCAGCCCGTCGTGCTGGTGGATGAAGTCGGCGTTGAACAGCAGCAGCGACGCCACCTCCGGCACGAAACCGGCGTTCTCCAGAAAGGCCGAGACGCCGTAATCCTCACGCTCGTTATCGAACCCGATCAGCTCAATCCAGATCCAGCGGTCGTAAGTAGTATGCATCGTTTGTCCTGCCGCGCGGGGCCGGGCCGTCGTCTCGCCGGCTGGCCGCGCGCTCGACCTATCACAGCCTTGCTGCGTGCCGTTTCCGCGTGCCCGGTGGTGGATCCTGCCGCCCGGGAACCGGGCGCGCCAACCGGCACGTTGAGTGCAGAGGGAACCCCGCTGGAGGAAGGAGCGGCGATGAGCGATCGAGGGCGGAAGACGGCAGCGGGGTGGATCGGCTGGCTCGTGGCACTCGTTGTGATGGGGGCCCTGGGCAGCCCCCTGGCCCTGCGCGCTAACCCAGACACCTCCCGCTGCGAGCTGTGGGTGGATCTGCTGGCTGGCGAGCCGCTGGGCTACCCCCAGGTGCTGGCCGACCTGACCGAAGCCCAGGTCATTTACCTGGGCGAGCAGCACGGCGTGGCCCGGCACCATCAGTGGCAGGCGCGCATCGTGGCCGATCTAGCCCGGGAGGACCGCCTGCTAGTGCTCGCCCTCGAACAGCTTGAGGCCCAGTATCAGCCGGAGGCCGACCGCTACAACCGTGGCGAGATCGACTTCGCCACCCTGGCACGCGCCACCGAGTGGCACCACCGCTGGTCGAGCTACGAGGACTACCGGCCCGCCATCGAGGCGGCACACCAGGCCGGCGTGCCGATCCTGGCGCTGAACGCCCGCCAGGAGACGATCCGCCAGGTGGCCCGCGGTGGCGGCGTCGCCAGGCTGAGCCGCTCGCTGCGCGCGGAGCTGCCCGCCGAGGTGGCGCTGGATGACCCGCCCTACGCCCGGCTGCTGCGCCTGCAGCTCGGCGTGCACGGCGATAGCTCCCCGGAGCGCCTCGGCCCGATGGTCGAAGCCCAGATCGCCCGCGACGAGACAATGGCCCAGCGCCTGGTCGACTTCCTCAACGCCGCCGGCGCGCGGACGGGCGCGGCGGTGGTCCTCACCGGCGCCGGCCACGTCTCCTATGGCTTGGGGATGCCCGCGCGCGTCCGCCGCCGCCTACCGCAGGTGCGCGACCGCATCCTGCTCTTTGCCGAGAGTGATGACCGGGCGCTCGCTGTCGGGCTGCCACACCCGCTGATCACTCACGACGACCGGCGTGCCGTTGGCCGCCCGGTTGCCGACTACGTCAGCATCGCCTTCACCCCAGAGCCGGCCGCCCCCGCCACCGAGCGCCTCACCCAGGGCAGCCCACCCGCGCGCCCATAGGCCGGGGCTGGTTTTCCCCTGGACCGGCCGTGGCTGCCAACCCGGCGCAGGAGCCGGGCACGCCCGGGTGGAACGTGGCCTCGACGATCACGTCCGAAGGGGAAGCGACGCGATGGGGGCGACCACACCAGGGCAGAGCAGTATCGAGGTGATCCACCCGGATCACCCGCGCGGCGGCTTCCGCTTCGCGCTCTTCGACTTCGACGGCACCCTCTCCCTCATTCGCGAGGGCTGGCAGGGGATCATGATCCCGATGATGGTGGAGATCCTCCTGGAGACCGGCACTCGCGAGCCGCGGGAGGCGGTGGAGGCGTGTGTTCGCGATTACGTGGAGCGGCTCACCGGCAAGCAGACGATCTACCAGATGATACAGCTTGCCACGGAGGTACGCAAGCGCGGCGGCACGCCCCTGGAGCCGCTGGCCTACAAGCGCCTTTACCACGACCGCCTCTGGCAGCGCATCGAGCACCGGGTGGCCGGCCTGAAGAACGGCACCCTCCACCCCCAGGAGATGATGGTCCCCGGCGCCGAGGCGGTGCTGCGGGCGCTGCGGGCGCGGGGCCTCTCCCTTTTCCTCGCCAGCGGCACCGACCGGCACTACGTGGAGGACGAGTGCGCCGCCCTCGGCCTGCGGGACTACTTCGATGGCGGCATCTACGGCGCCCTCGACGATTACTGCCAGTTCTCCAAGAAGCAGGTGATCGAGCGCATCCTCCGCGAGAACGAGCTGCGTGGGCCGGAGCTTTTGGCATTCGGCGATGGCTACGTAGAGATCGAGAACACCAAGGAAGTGGGCGGCGTCGCCGTTGGGGTTGCCAGCGACGAGGTGGGCCGCCAGGCGGTGGATCCCTGGAAGCGTCGCCGCCTCATCCAGGCCGGCGCCGACGTGATCCTCCCCCACTTTGGCGACCATGAAGCCCTGATAGCCTACCTCTTCCCCGACGAGTGAGGGCGCCCTCGCCCGTTGCCAGCCACCGTGCCGGC
Source organism: Armatimonadota bacterium (assembly GCA_012512505.1). Classification (GTDB taxonomy): domain Bacteria; phylum Armatimonadota; class JAAZEB01; order JAAZEB01; family JAAZEB01; genus JAAZEB01. The sequence continues at coordinate 3,544 of JAAZEB010000291.1, forward strand.
CGTGAACCATGGGCGAACATCGCCCGGAGACCCGCGAACGGCCGGCGCCGACGTTCGCCTCGGCTGCTGCAACGAGTGGAGCGGCTACACCGGGATCGTGGTGGACGACGTGCGCCTCTCCCGCCAGGTGCGCTGAAGGTTGCCGTCAACGGCAAGAGCTTTGTGCTCCTCCGCATCGACGCGCGGTAGGGGCTGCCCGGCGGCACTGCCAGGAGGCGCCCTGCCCGTCAGCGAAGGAGATCACCGGGTGGGATTTGCCCCCCCAGCCCCCCGATCTCGGGGGGAGCGGTGTGTGCTGGTTCGGCCCCCCCAGCCCCCCGAGATCGGGGGGAGCGGTGTGTGCTGGTTCGGCCCCCCCAGCCCCCCGAAACCGGGGGGAGCGGGAGGGAGCGTGCGCCGACCCGACCTCAGCGACCGGCGAGATCATTCCCCCCGGCATCGGGGGGTCGGGGGGGCCATCCGCCGCCATTCCCCCCGGCATCGGGGGTCAGGGGGCCATCCGCCGGCTGTTCCCTTGTAGAGAGGCTGACATTATGAGACGAATCTGTTTAGGTGCATTCGTTGCCTTGCTGGCGGCGGTGCTTGCGCCGGCGAGCGCCGCCACCTTCACGGTGACCAACACCGGGCCGGAGGCGTTGTGGCAGCAGGTCGTTCTGCTGCCGGACAAGAGTGGCGCCACCACCGTCAGTGAGGCCGGCAAGCCGCTTGCCTGCCAGCGGGTGGCCGATGGCCTGCTGGTGCTGCTGCCCGGCCTCACCGCCCCGACTGCCGAGCGCGTTCTCAGCACTCGCACCGACAAGCTGGCCGCCGTCTCCACCGACCTGCGCGTCACCCAGAGCGCGGCCGTCATTGCCGTCAGTAACGCCTACTTCCGCGTTGAGCACCCGAAGAAGGGCGGAGGCGGCTTCCCCACCACCATCCGCTTCAACCAGTCGGGCGTGGTGGAGCGTGGCTTCGTCTTCGAGGACCGCCTCTGGGAGAAGAGCCGCACCTTCTGCACCTGGCGCGGCGACACCGAGTCGACCGCGCGGGTGGTGGAGAGTGGCCCGCTGCAGGTGGTCGTCGAAACCCGGGCGGCCGGCCGCGGCATCGCCGGCAACCCGCGCGCCGTCTACCGCTACCGCTACCGCGCCTCCTCGCCGGTGGTGGAGGTGACCGCCCGCATCGAGCGCGACGACGACTTCGCCTGGAGCGAGCTCCACTTCTTGCAGATCTCCCGCAAAGACAACGCCTTCCCCAAATGGGCCGGCGGCGACCCGATCCAGCAGGGCACCTTTGTCGATGCCCGCAAGGGGTATGACCTGCCTCGCTGGGCGATGATGGCCAACGACCAGGACGCCGTCGGCCTGGCGCCGGAATGGAGCGTCAGCCTCTACGACGGCATCGGTGACTACTACAACTACATCCAGCGCGTGCTGGGCCCGTTCACCGAGCGTGCCATTGACCTGCGGGCCAACCTCTACCTTGGCCCGGCGCGGCCGGCAGAGCGCATCGGCCAGGCGCTGACCGACGCGCCGAAGGTGGCGGTTCGCGAAGGCGGCGCCGGCCCGGATGTGGTCGAGCGGAACGTGCCTCGGCCCGCCGCGCGGCGCCTGGAGAACGGCACCGTCTCCTTTGGCTTTGCCGCCGCCGCCGAGGGGATGGGCCTGGTCAGCCTTTTCAGCCAGCGCACCGGACACGAGTTCCTGACCGGCCCATCGGAGAAGCCGCTGTTGTGGCGGCTGGTGCTGCGGGGCCCGGACGCCACCGATATTCGCCTGGACAACACCACCCCGGCGCGCTGTTCGCTGACTGAACGCGCCACCCAGGACGCCAAGGTTGCCGAACTCACCTGGGCAGGGATTGCCCTGGAAGGCGAGCCGGACGCCCTCACCGTGCGCGTGCGCGTCGAGCTGCCGCTGCAGGGCGGAACCGCCCTTTGGAGCATCGACGTGGACAACCGGAGCCGGCGCTATGGGCTGTGGGAGGTCTACTTCCCCCTCTTCCTCGGCCTTTCCGAGGCGGGGGTGCCCGATGTGGCCGTGCCGCGCAGCAACTGGGGCTGCCTCTACCGCGGCCTGCGCTCCACCACCAGTGGCTTTTACCCCAGTTGTGACTGGCCGATGCAGTTCTTGCTCCTCAACGAGCAGCAGCACGGCCTCTACCTGGCCGCCCACGATCCCGGCGCCTCCACCAAGTGGTTCACCCTCAACCCCGGTAATGAGTTCCACTTCCGCACCGCGGTAGAGAACATGGGCGTGCCCGGCTCTTCCTTCCACGCCCCCTTCCCCTTCGCCGTTGGTGTCTATCAGGGCGACTGGTGGCAGGGCGCCAAGCGCTACCGCCAGTGGGCACTGCGCCAGCCGTGGACGGCCAAGGGTCCGGTGGCCACGCGCAAAGACATGCCGCAGGCGATGAAGGATCTCGGCTTGTGGATTCTCTCCGGCGGCACGCGCCAGGAGGTGGTGCCGGGGATGATGCGCGCCCAGAAGCTGTTTGGCGTGCCGCTGGGCGTTCACTGGTACTCCTGGCACGAGATCCCGTTTGACGTGCATTATCCCAACTACTTCCCCACCAAGCCCGGCTTTGCCACGGGCGTGGGCGAGCTGACGAAAGCGGGCATGATCGCCATGCCCTACATCAACGGCCGCCTCTGGGATGTCGCCAACGAGAACTTCGCCCAGGGCCGCGCCGGCGCGTGCAAGCAGCCGGACGGCGTCTCCACCTACATCGAGGAGTACGGCAGCGGCGCCAAGCTGGCGCCAATGTGCCCGACCACCAAGATCTGGCAAGACAAGGTCACCGAGATCGTCCGCCGCCTGATCGACGAGTGTGGCGTCAACGCGATCTATCTCGACCAGATCGCCGCCGCCGGGCCGGCGCTCTGCTTCGACAAGAGCCACGGCCACCCGCTGGGCGGTGGTCGCCACTGGGTGGATGGCTACCGGGTGCTGCTGAACCGCGTGCGTGCCCTGACGAAGGGGCGCGTCGGGATCACCACCGAGAACAACGCCGAGCCCTACATGGACAACGTCGACGCCTTCCTCGTTTGGAACCCGCGCGCCGACTTCGAGATCCCGATGATGACCGCCGTCTACAGCGGCTACACGATCTACTTCTCCAGCCCCGCGCGCACCATGGAACCGCTCGCCTTCCGCATGGTACAGGGGCGCGACTTCCTCTGGGGCTGCCAGCCCGGCTGGATGGGCTTCGAGCTGCTGGAGCCGGCCAACCGCGCCAACGCCGAGTACCTGCGCGAGGTGGCCCGCTATCGCAAGGTGGCCGCCGACTTCGTGGTGACCGGCGAGCTGCGTGGCGAGCTGCGCCCGCTGGCGGAGCCGGCGTCGGTAGAAGCCACCTGGGCCGCCTGGAGCGGCACCTGGCCCGCCACCCTGCCCGCCACGATGGGCACCGTGTGGCGCGCTCGTGATGGCCGTGGCGGCCTGCTGATTGCCAACCTCTCCGATCAGCCGCAGCGCTTCAGCTACCGCTTCGATCCCAGCGCCTGGGGCCTGAAGGCAGCCAAGCAGTGGACGCTCTCCCAACTGACGCCCGGCAAGGCGGGCGCAACCGTGTCCACCCCGGTGGCGCTGCTGCCCGGCACCCCCGCGCGGCGCACCGAGTCGCTGGCCCCGCGCGAGATCCGGGTGATCGAAGTGGCGCCCACGCCCGCCGGCAAGGCCGCCGCCATCCAGGCGCAGATCCGCAAGGCCAAGGCGAAGCCGGCCCCCGTTGCTGCCGCCGCCTCGACCGGCCCGACGACCGACGTGCGCTTCCTCACCCCACCGCGCGCCGGGGAATCGTGCGTGCTGCAGGTGCACTTGCGCAACGGTGAGACGGCCGCGGCCACTACCCGCGTGGTGCTGGATCTGCCTGCCGCCTGGAGCGCCGAGCCTGGCCGCGCCTTGATCCTGGATGGCCTCAAGCCGGCCGAAACGCGCACGTTCTTGGTGCGCTGCGACGTACCCGCGGGCGCCGAGGGCTCTACCTTCGTGCGCGCGAACGTGGTGCAGCTTCAGCCCGGCCGGCGCGTGGACGTGGCGCCGGCTCGGCCCACGCTCGATTCGTTCCGCTTCCCCGCGCCGCCGGTCATCGACGGCGACCTGACGGAGTGGGCCGATGCCCCGGTGCTGACGCTGGACGGCGCCGCCCAATCCCGGGTGAAGGAGTGGCAAGGCGCCGCCGACCTCTCCGCGAAGGTGCGCGTCGGTTGGGACGCCACCCACTTCTACTTCGCTGCCGCGGTGAACGACAACGCCTTCGATCAGATCTACCGCGACAAGGACGTGTGGCAGGGCGACTGCATCCAGCTCGCCTTGCGCCCCGGTGGTCCGCCTCAGGAGAGCACCTACGACGGCGTCCACGAGTTCGGGCTGGCCCGCACTCCCGTTGGCCCCCAGGGGTGGATGTGGTTCCCTGACGAGCGCGCGGCCGTGGAGGCGAAGCTGGCGGTGGTGCGGGGAGAGAGCGGCCTGGTCTACGAGGCGGCGATCCCCTGGACCGCGATCGGGGGGCTTGCCCCGGCCGCAGGGCTGGCGCCCGGCTTCTCCTTCACCCTCAACGACGCCGACGGCGAGGGCTTCCGCGGTTGGATGGAGTGGACCCCCGGCGTCTGCGGCGGTGCCAAGGATGCCCTCCACTTCGGCCGCCTGCGCCTGTAACCCCCAAGACACAGCACCCGCCGCCGCCCGGCGGCGGGTGCATCTCCGATCCCGACGGGCACCCTTCCCCCTCCGGCTCGGGGCTGGCGCCAGGAGCAGCCGCCCCCGGCGGCGAACTACACCCGGTAGTCGGGGGGTAGATCGCCGATGGCACGTGTTTGTTGCGTCTGGGGTGCCCTGATCTTGGGGGTGTTGCTGGTTTCCGGGCGGCCGGCGCCCGGGGAAGTGGCCGAGGGACGTTTCGCCGGGGCGCTGCGCTCTAGCCCGGCCCTGGGCAGTGGGCCGATGGCCGAGCCAAAGCCCGACTACAACGCCTGGCCGCTCACCGTGGAGTGCTGGGCGCGCATCCTCAGCAAGACCGGCTTCAACATCCTGATCGCCAACGAGCCCAAGTCCTCGCCCACCCACTGGGAGTTATACACCTACGCCGGCAGCGGCCGCTTCAGCCTCTACCAGCCTGGCTATACCCCTGCCGAGGTCATCTCCGAGCGCGACCTGGCCGATGGCCGCTGGCACTACCTCGCCCTGGTGCGCGACCAGGGCCGCGTGCGCCTCTACGTGGATGCCGAGTTGGTCGCCGAGGCCGCCGTCACCCCCAATGGCGACCTCCAGAGCCAGCCGGGCACGCTCGCCTTCGGGGCACTGGCCGAGGGCGGCCTGGGGTGCGATGGCTACGTGGACGAGGTGCGCCTCTCCAACGTGGCCCGCCCAATCACCCGCGTGCCCAACGCACCCTTCACCCCCGCTGGCGCCACCATCGGCCTGTGGCACTTCGACCGCCTGGAGGGGGGCGACCGCTTCGCCGATGCCTCGCCCCTGGCCAACCCGGCTGTCCAGCTTCCCCCTGGTATTGCCGCCGCCGAGGCCGCTAAGCGCGCCGCCAACCGCGACCCGTCGCTGGTCACGCTGCCCCCAAAGCCGGACCTGGCCGCCACGCGCCAGGCGCTGGGCGAGGCCCTCGCCACCCTGAAACTGCCCACCCTGGAGGGCGCCGCCACCCCCCGCGAGGGTCTCCTGATCGACTGGGAGGAGCAGTATTGGCGCCTGGGCAACCAGCTCTCCGGTAAGGAGCCCCTCCCCTCCGGTGCCGCCGAGCAAGCGTTCGATGCCCAGGCGCTAGTCCGCCCGGAGGATGGTGACCCGCTGGGCGTGGTGCTGCGGCGGACGGAGGCGCTGGCGTCGCGGCTCGCCGCGCTCGGCTGGCGGAAGGGGGCAACCCCGAGCCTTGCCGCTTTGCGGCGCGACCTGAAGGCGCTCAAGGCGGCGGCGGCAACGGTGCCGGTGAGTGACACGCCTCGGCGCAAGGGGCTTTATCTGGCCGCGTGCGCGCTGCGACGGCAAATCGCCTTCGGCAACCCGCTCCTGGACTTCGATTCGATCCTGTTCGTTGCCCGCGGTGTCTACCAGGGCTCGCGCTGGACCGGCCCCGCCGTCACCGGCGATGTCTTCGGCCAACACTTCGCTACCCAGTACTTCGCCTTCAACAGCATCCCCGGCGGCGGCCTCTACCTCCTCCGCAACTACAAGACCAGGCCGGAGGTAGTCGACTTGCTGCGGAACTCCGTGGTGGAAAACGGTCGGCTGCGGGGGCGGCGGCTCACGCCGGGCGCCTTCCTCTCGCCGGACCTCTCTTACGACGGCAAGACGATCCTGTTCGCCTACACCGAGAACCGCGAGCACCGCTGGGTCTGGTCGAAGGAGACGACCTGGAACCTCTTCCGGGTGAACGTGGACGGCTCCGGCCTGCGGCAGCTCACCGACAGCGCCTGGAATGACTTCGACCCGGTGTGGCTCCCCAACGGGCGGGTTGCCTTCATCTCCGAGCGGCGCGGCGGCTACATCCGCTGCTTCGCTGGCCTGCACGTGCCCAGCTACGTGCTCCACTCGATGCGGGCCGACGGCAGCGACATCATCCCAATCAGCTACTACGAGACCAGCGAGTGGCACCCGAGCGTGGACAACCACGGCATGATCGTCTACACGCGCTGGGACTACACCGACCGCGAGAACTGCCTGGGCTCCAACTTCTGGATCTGCTATCCCGACGGGCGCGACCCCCGGGCGCCGCACGGGAACTACCCCTATCCCTGGCATACCTTCCCGGACAACCAGCACCGCGATACCCGCATCGGCCGCCCCTACACCGAGATGAACATCCGGGCGATCCCCGGCTCGCCCCGCTATATCCTCACCGCCGCGCCACACCACGGCGAGGCGTTCGGCAGCCTCTGCATCCTGGACCTGGCGAAGCCGGACGACGGCTTCATGTCGCAGCTCCAGCGGATCACCCCCTACGTGCCGTTCCCGGAGACCCAGTTCCCCGGACGCAGCCAGTACCCATACGGCACGGCGTGGCCCCTCAGCGAGGACTTCTACCTGTGCAACGTCTGGGAGAACCTTTACCTGCTGGACCGCTTCGGCAACCAGGAGCTGCTGTGCGAGAACGCGCTCGTCTTCGGGAAGTTCGATCCCGAGATGCGCCTGATCGACCCGATCCCGGTGCGCCCCCGCCCGCGCCCGCCGATCATCCCCACCGCCACCAACCAGGGGGCGGAGCGGAAGCCGGACCGGCCCAAAGCTACTATTCGCGTGCTGAACATCTACGACTCGGATATCCCCTTCCCGCCCGGCACCCGGATCAAGTGGCTGCGGATAACGCAGAACGGTTTGAAAGAGAACCCGATCATGGGGGTGCCGATGATCGGCTATCAGAACGAGAACACGCCGCGCATCCCCCTGGGGATCGCGCCGGTGGAGGAGGATGGCAGCGTCTACGTCGAGGCACCGGTAGAGCGGGAGCTGATCTTCCAGGCGTTGGATGAAAACTACATGGCGGTGCAGTCGATGCGCTCGGTTGCCTTCGTCCATCCGGGAGAGCAGCTCACCTGCCAGGGCTGCCACGAGAGCAAGCAGCAGGCCCCCCCGCAGGGGCGGGTGCCCCTCGCCTGGCGGCGCCAGCCCTCGAAGCTGCAGCCGGAGGTTCCCGTCGAGCCGATCACCTACTACCGACTGGTGAAGCCGGTTTTCGAGCGGGCCTGCATCCCCTGCCACCAGCAGCAGGGGAAGGGCCCCGTCGATATGAGCTACGAGGCGCTGGAGCCGTTTGTCTTCTACTTCGCCGGCGGGATGAGTGGCGAGACGGTGAAGCCGATCCACGGCGGCTCGCGCACGCTGCCCGGCCGCTTCGGCGCACGCTACAGCCGCATGGGCCAGGCCCTGCTCGATGAACACCACCGCGGCAAGATCGCCCCGGAGGACTACCGGCGCGTGGTCGTCTGGCTCGACTCCAACTCGCTGCGCCTTGGCGCCTACCACGACGAGGAGAAGCAGGTGGCCGGCGAGGTCGTCTGGTGGAAGCTGGATGCCGACCCGACCAACCCCCAGGGCCTGGAACGGTAGCGCATTGGGGATTTCGGGTTTCGGATTTCGGATTTGGGGATTGCCGGATGGCCGGGTTGGCGTGCGGGTGGATGGTGCTGGGCGAAGGCGGCGCGACGCAGAAACAGGAGGGATGACGATGCAACGGAACGGAGTGAATCGACAGGCGGCAGGGGCCGCGGCGGCGGCCCTGCTGGCGGTAGTGCTGGCGGCGGCGCCGGCCCTGGCGGCGGCGGATCTGGTGCCGCTGCCCTTGAAGCTCCCCAAGCCGGTGTTTCCCGGCACGCCCAGTGACACCCCCGCCGGCACCCACGTCGAAAAGCCCTCCGGCAAGCCCCGCCCGGTGCCGATGGTGCCCAAGGGCACGGTGAACCTCGCCCTTGGCAAGAAGGTCACCTCCAGCAGCAAAGGTACCTTCAGCGGCTCGCTCGACCAGATCACCGATGGCGAGAAGGAGGCCCAGGGCGATAGCGTGGTGGAGCTCAAGCCGCGCCTGCAGTGGGTGCAGATTGACCTGGGCGCCGAGTACCCGCTCTCCTATATCCTGATCTGGCATTTCCACGGCGAGCCGATCATCTGCCATGATGTCGTGGTGCAGGTCTCGAACGATCCCGACTTCATCGAGGGCGTGACCACCCTCTTCAACAACGACCTGGACAACAGCGCCGGCCTGGGCATTGGCAAAGACCTGGAGTACTGGGAGACGTTCGAGGGGAAGCTCATCGATGCCAAGGGCACCAAGGCCCGCTACGTCCGCCTTTACAGCCGGGGGTCTACCTATCGCGACCCACTGAACCGCTACACCGAGGTGGAGGTCTACGGCCTGCCGAAGTAGCGCGGCGATCCACGAAGGAATACGAAGGGTCACGAAGGGACACGAACAGGTCGGACCATGGCGAGCAGCTCTCCAGCCTCTCTGTTTCGTGCTCTTCGTGGCCTTCGTGGTTCAGCCGGAGTGCTGGCTGGCCTGCTGATCATCACGGCGGCGGCACTGGCGCTGCGCCTGCCGGAGCTAGACGCGCGGCCGATGCACGGCGATGAGGCGGTTCACGCCGCCAAGCTGGGCACCTTGTGGGAGAGCGGCCGCTACCGCTACGACCCAAACGAGTTCCACGGCCCCACGCTCTACTACGCCGCCCTGCCGGTCCTGCGCCTGGCCGGCGTGCCGGACTACTTCGCGGCCAACGAGGCGCACTACCGCCTGGCGCCGGTACTGTTTGGCGCCGGCATGGTGCTGCTGCTGTGGCCGCTCCTCTCGGGCCTGGGCCGGGGGGCCGTCCTCTGGGCCGGCGCCTTGCTGGCGGTCTCGCCGGCCCTCGTCTTCTACAGCCGCTACTTCATCCAGGAGACGCTGCTGGTCTGCTTCACCCTTGGCCTGTTGGGCTGCGGCTGGCGCTACGCCGTGGGCCGCCGCCTCGGCTGGTTGCTGGCAGCCGGCGCCTGCGCCGGGCTGATGATCGCCACCAAGGAGACCGCGGTCCTTACCTTCTTTGCCGCGGCGCTGGCCCTCCTCGTCGGGCGCGGTGGGTGGCCGGCCGCAAGGCCCGGCAAGACGCCGGCCCCCGCTGGCCGCTCCCCGCTGCCGTTCAGCGGCGCGCGGGCGGCGGGCGCAGTCGCCATCGCCCTGCTGGTGGCCGGCCTCTTCCTCTCCGGCTTCCTGAGCAACCCCGCCGGCCCGATGGACTACCTGCGCAGCTACGCCCCGTGGCTGCAGCGCGCCAGCGGCACCGACCTGCACCGGCACCCCTGGCACTACTACCTCAGCCTGCTGCTGGTCACCCACCGCGGCCGCGGCCCGGTGTGGAGTGAGGCCTTCATCCTCGCCCTGGCGCTGGTAGGCGCCCTCGCCGCCTGGGCCGTTCGCAAGCCCCCCCAGCCCCCCAACTCTGGGGGGAGCTTTCTGGATGAGCCCCCCCGGCCCCCCAATCTTGGGGGGAGCTTTCCGGAC
>JAAZEB010000292.1 GCA_012512505.1 Armatimonadota bacterium
GACAGCCAGGTGACCCTGCCGCTGCAGCCGCGCTGGCAGGTGCCGCTGCCGCCCGGCTTCCGCGTGGCCGCCCCGCCGGTGATGTGGCGCAACATGGCGTTCTTCACCGCCGAGAACCCCGACACCACGCGGTGTCGCATCTACGCGGTGGATGTCTTCCCCCAGGATGACCGCGACGGCGATGGCGACCCGAACGACGGCGTCGTGGGCCTGGTCGATGGCGCCGGCAACACCATTTACGACCTGACGCCTGGCGCGCCCTACGATATCGTCTGGCAGTACCCAGACCCGCGCCTGAACCAGCCGGAGCTGCCCGGGCCGGCCAGCGCCCTGCAGGTGGCCACCGTCACCCGCAACAACCAGCCGGTGGACGTGCTCTTCTTCACCGTGCAGATCGGGAGCGGCGAGGGCCGGCTCTATGCCCTGGAAGCGATGCCGGAGGAGTCTGGCACCGGACGCCTGCTCGACCGGACCGGCGCTTTCTGGCCCGGCCTCTACCTGGACATCGGCCCCGGTTTCTCCTCGCCGATCGTCAACCGCGGCACGATCTATACGCTGACTACCGACCCTGTCAACAAGACTTACCGCCTCACCTGCATCGACGCGGCGACCGGTGGGCCGCCCCTGCCCTGGCAGGGTGACGGCCCTCAGCCGCCCCTGCCCTGGCAGGGCGCCGGCCCGCAGCACATCGACCTGGGCAACAAGGCCACCGACGAGGTGGACATCCTGCCGCCGGTGGCAACCGCCCTGGTCCGCAACGAGGAGAAGAGCTCCAGCGACGACGTAGTCTACGCCACCCTGCCCACCGGACGCCTGGCGGCAATGCCGATTGAGATTTGGGGCGAGATGGCGGAGCTGGTTCCCGGCGACACCAATAAGCACCTGTGTCGGGTGCGCTATGATTGGGCCGACCCGCTCGCCGATGGCGCGCAGGCGCAATACCCCGGCTATCTGCCGTCGGAGGCCTACCGCCCGACGGTGCGGGTGTTTGACGCCAATGGTCGTCCCACCCCCTGGTACTACGCGCCCGGAGACCCAAACCGCACGCTCGACCTGGCCAACCGGGATCCTGCCAACCGGAAGACGCTGGCGCTGATGGCCCACCCGGGCGGCACGCCGTTTGATATCACCGGGACCGTGCCGAATGCCCGGGTGGCCGTGGACTACCGGGTGGATCTGCAGTCGTATAGCGCCGGCAGCCCGCGGGTGATGGAGTGCAGCGGCTATGGCACCGCTCGCTTCGATGCCAACGCCCCCGCGCCGGTGCTCTCCGGAGCGGCGGTGGGGCCGGACGACACCGTCTACTTCGCCACCGGCAACGGCATGGTCTACGCCGTGGCCGAGCGCGGCGGCTACGGCAGCCCGCTGGCCGACAGCGCCAACAAGGTGCTGTGGCGCTACAACCTGAACACCTACGAGCCTGATCCTACGGCCGGTGAGACGAACGGTGTGCCGAATGCTTACCGGCGGGTTCAGGAGAACAGTTGGGTGCCCGCCGCCTGGCAGCGCCCGCCGGTGAACGTCTGGTCGCCCCTGCCGCCGGCGGTGGGCGAGCGGATGGTCTACGTGGCGATGAACCGCTATCCGAACGGCCCCGGGGTGCCGGGGGCCGTGCCGATTGAGGGCGCGGTTTTCGCCTTCGACCGCGGCGTGCGGTGCTACATCGAACTAACCCAGGCCGAGCAAGAGGCGATGGAGACGTTCATGCGGGCGCATCCCAGCCAGACGCCGGCCCTGCTGCAGTACGACCCTGAGGATGCCGACCCGGGGCAGCGCGGCTGGAAGTCGATTCCTGGCAACCGCGCCAACCCGCGCAACAACTTCTGGACCTACGACCGACAGCGCGGGCGGATCGTGATTCACAGCTTTGGCCCGGTGCTGACGATCTGTCCCTCGCTGCCGATCTACCTGGACATGGACGGCAATGGCTCCGCGGATGACTGGGATGAGGATGGCACCGACGTGCCGCGGCCGTTCTGGCTGACGGTGGAAGCAAACGGGGTGGCGAACCGCCAGGGCTGGGCCTGGGGTAACCTGGTGTGGCGCTATCCGAGCCCCAAGGAAAGCGTGCTGGGCCGCGCCATCGCCGGGCACACCCCGAACACCCCCCTGGCAAACTGGACGGGGGGCGTGGCCTCGCCGCCGACTCTTTCGGGCGACGTTCTCTATATCGGCACCGGCGATGGCCGCCTCTTCGCCCTGGACGCCGACCCGCGTGACAGCACCCTGTACCCGAATCGTGCCGATCCCCTCGATCCGCTGCGCAACCGCATCGGCATCCGCGATGATGGCTGGCGCGACTTCGACGTCGACGTCGACGAAGGGTTCCGCGTCAGGCCGATGCCGGACGCCTTCCGCAACCCGCAGGCCTACCCGGCGGACCTGAGCGCCGTGCCCCCGAGCGAGCAGCCGCCGCTCTACCCGCCGGATGTGCTGTGGGTGTGGCCACAGCCGGGGCCGCACCCGCGCCCTGGCGTGGAAGTGACCGGCGTGTCGGCCACCTCCGACCTGATCGGCGTGGCGGTGAATGGCGCCAACGGCGTGGATTTGTCCCTTGTCTATGGGATGACGCGCCCGGTCTACGCCGTGGGTGACGCCAGCCGGATGGTGAAGGCCGACCAGCAGGGACGGGTGCTGTGGGTGATGAACGAGGTCATCCAGCGCGCCCAGCAGTACACCGGAGGGGCCTACGGCAACACGCCGGCCCAGGTGGTCACCACCCAGAAGTCGCTGAACCGGCCGCAGTCGGCCACCGCGTTGAGCGCCGACACCGTGCTGATCGCCGACACCGGCAACGACCGGGTGATCGCCACCGACCAGACCGGCACCGTTGTCTGGGAAGCCAGCGAGATCTACGACCCGCTGAACATCCTCCCCGCCGGCGAGTATCGGGCGGACCAGGTGGGTTACAACGGCGCCCAGATGCGCGTCTCGCGCCTGAGCAACCCCACCGACGCGGTGCAGTGGATCTCCTACGAGCAGCAGACGCTCCCCGGCAACCAGGTGGCGACGATCCAGGTGCGGCACACGCTGATCGCCGACGCCGGCAACTACCGGGTGCTGGAGATCGTGGACAAGCTCCGCCTTGGCGACTCCGGCTATATGCCGCTGGATGGCGCGACAACGATTGCCCAGGGGCAGGCGCTGTGGTACCACGTGGTGGTGTGGGCGAGCTGCACCAACATCGGGCACCGCGAGCCCGCAGACGGCCTGATCGGCTCTGGCCGCTGGCAGCCGGCGCAGAAGTACCGCTACACCCAGGTGCAGCCGATCTTCCTGCCCGCCGCGGCGGGCGAGCCGGCCGGCAGTGAAGCCTACACCAGCCGGGCGTTGGTGACGATCGGCAACTACGCCCTGGAGCGCGTGGGGCGGCAGCGTCGACAGCAGGCGGGCGCCTCGATTGCCCTGCTGCAGTCGCCGCGGCGCAACCCGAACCCGGCGGAGCTGCTGGCCGACCCGACGCTGGCCGAGTATTACTGGGGCTACGTGGTGGAGAACCCGGACGGGCCTCCCGGCTACGTTTCCCTAATCGAGAACCCGCTGGACCCGGCGGCGCCTCGGAAGATGAACCGGCCCGCCTCCCTGCGGCGCTTCCGCTTCACCTGGCAGAACAACGCCGACGTGTGGCACGACCTCTACGCCGATGCCACCGGCATCTACGAGTGGAACGTGCCGTTCGGCGACCCGGTGCTGCCCGATGGCTGGCTGCCCATTCGCGACATCGACCCGAACCCGCAGCGCGAGCGGTGGGCGATCCGCAACGACCCGAACACGATGTACAGCCAGTTCTGGCCGGAGCAGTACCAGGAAGTGATGGCGGAGTGGCAGGGCCCCAACGGCCTGAACGTGGCCCAGCCGTTCCATGCCAGCGCCTTCCAGTTCCAGCCGGCCTCCGTTTCCCGGCTGCCGGCCGGTGGCTGGTTGATTACAAACCGGGTGCTGGACCGCTCCCTCTCCAACGTGCTGGCCCAGGCCGGTGCCAACGACCAGGCGCGGCGCATCCAGATCTTCACCCTGCGCAGCGACCCGGTGGAGGGTCACCCGCTGGCGGTGCCCGGACTGACGGGCGACTACAACCCGAACGACAACGTTCGCTTCGGCTTCTCACAGATCCTCGGCCCCCAGCACCTGCGGGAGAGCATCGAGCTCCTCTTCGGGCCGCGGCTGAGCGACCTGGGCACCGATAAAGATCTGGGGATCGACCTGGTGAACCCGATGTACGCCGTGCGGACGGAGTAGGGGTCCTGGGTGGGAGTGGCGAGACGATGAGCGAAATACGCGGATCTCACAACAGTGGGCGGCGGGGCAGCGAGTGGTGGCGCCGCGCGGCACGGGCGCTGATCGGCGCGCTGGCGCTTGGCGGCCTCCTGCTGTGGCCGCGCCCTGCCGCCGCGCAAACGGTGCAGTTCTCTTCGGTGCCCGACTTCAACACCACGTTCTGGAATAGCGCCTCCTCGCCGGCGACCCCCCCCGAGATTGAGTGGGGCGAGCCGGTCTGGATCCGGGTTACCGTCCCGGATGCTCCCGATGAGGGGCAGCAGTGGGTGTTCCGCTTCTGGCGCGCGGGCACGGAGGTGCCGGACCCGGCAGACGCCGACAACCCCTACACGCCTTACGGCTTTGCCGTCTTCGCCCGCGGCGATGGCAACGCCAAGCAGCCGGCCATCGGCTTTCGCATCGGCCAGAGCGTGATGGACGTTGACCCGGATCCCCAGACGACGGTGAACGTCTATTATCAGGGCATCCTCCAGCCGGTGCCGGGGCAGCCCTCCTTCCGTGGCCCGGGCGCCGCCGCCGGCGAGTTCGAGGAGGGGAAGCCCGGCGCCCTCAGCCCCGCCCCGGCGAACCTGCCCAAATACAACCCGGAGAACATCGTCACGCCGGCCACGGAGGTCGGCCCCATCGTGGGGGCGTTCAACTTCAGTCCGGGGGTGGTGATGGCGCCTGGGGAGTGGCGCTTCCGCGTGGAGAGCACCATCAACGGCCAGCCCTACTCCTTCCCGAACTACAACCAGGCCGCGCCAAACAACTACCTGCGCTTCGTGGTGCGCAACCCGTTGGCGATCATGCAGATGGGCCAGGATGGGACGGGCCAGGCGATCCCGGAAACCGCCGCCGGGCGGCGGCTGTGGGACTACGAGGGCACCGGCCTCGATGCCGACCTCACCGACACGGTGCCTGCCCCCCAGGGAAACGGCAGCCCCGGCTTTGAGACTCGCGGCGAAGCCGCCGATAAGATTAAGATGCTGGGGCGCACCAGCCCCGCCACGCCGGCGGGAGTGGTGCCCACCCTCGGCGACACCGACCACGGGCGTACCTCTCTCTTCTACAGCTTCTTCATCGCCGACCGCAGCCGCTGGGGCGTGGAAGCGGATGGCCTCCACGGCGACGGCAACGGTGACCGGATCCGCGATCCCCTGCGGGGTCGCATTGTCGCGGGCGACCTGATCCCGAACCCGATCCTGGCGGGCGATCCCGAACTGTGGCCCACCAATATGGTGGATGCC
>JAAZEB010000035.1 GCA_012512505.1 Armatimonadota bacterium
CAGGACTGGCCGCTGTGGGTGGAGCGCGGCTGGCTCGACTTCGTGGTGCCGATGGACTACACGGCCGACGACGCGGTGTTCGCCGAGACGGTGAAGGCACAGGTGGCGCTCACGGCCGGCCGGATGCCGATGGTGGCGGGAATCGGCACCTGGCTGCAGCCGTCGGCCGACGACGTGGCAACGCAGGTGGCGATCGCCCGGCGCGCCGGCGCCAGCGGCCACGTCCTCTTCGCCTACAACGACCAGCGGATCAACGAGATCCTGGAGGTGTTGGCCGCGGGCGCCCACCGGCAGCCGGCCGTGCCCGCCTACGCCGCGCCGGCGATCCGGTTTGCCTTGCCGGACGCGGTGAGCCGCAAGGATGCGCCGCACGCCGTCGCCGCTGACGCCAGCTTCACGGTGGAGGCCCGCCTGCCGAAAGCAACCGGCAAGGAGAAGGCCCCAAAGGAGTTCACGGTTTGCCTGGAAGACCCGGACGGCGTGGTGGCCGCCACGCTGGGCCGCCTTACCCCTCAGCAGCCCACGCTGAAGGCGACGGCCACGCTGCGGCCCGGGCAGTTTCAGGTGGTTGCCCGCGGCGGCACCGGTGCCGGCCAACAGGTGGTCCGCGGCCCCCTGGTGGAGAGCCTGCCGGCGGCGGTGGTGGCGGCGCTGCGAGCGCGCGAGGAGCCGCCGCAGGTGACCGGCGACGGCCCGCGCATCGGCATCTACCACGACGGCCTGGGCGCCGACGGCATCATCGCGGCGCTGAAGGCCGCCGGCCTGGACGGCGCCGTGCCCCTCTACCACCTGCGGCCGGACCACCTAACGGTCCTCGATGCCGTGGTGCTGCCGCAGCTCCGCGACGTGGCCGACCTGAGCGCCGCGGCGGAACAGGCGCTGCGCCAGTGGGTGCGCGAGGGGGGAACGCTGCTGCTCACGCACGACGCCGTTGGGTTCCGCTGGCACCCGGCGCCGTTCCCGGAGGTGGGCCAGGGCGTGGCGCTGGTGAAGCGCCAACCGCTGCGTGTGCGCCTGCCCGGACAGGAGGAGCAGCCGCTGCAATACGCCTACAGCGACCACGTGCGCCTGGCTCCCGCGGCCGAGGCCCAGGTGATCGCCCGCGAAACTGGCAATGGCGCGGCCCCGGTGATTGTCGCCGGCCGCTTCGGCAAAGGGCGCGTGGTGCTGATGGGGATCTTGCCAGGCGTGGCGGGTGACGGCACCCTGAAGCCCGACGAACAGCGCCTCCTCCACGCGCTTCTCGCCCCGGCGGCCCCCACACCCGAGACCAGTGACGCCGCGGCGGCCCCAGATGTCCGCCCGGCCACTCCCACCGCCGCGCCGCCGGCCCAACCGTGGCGGGCGTTTCGTGGAACACTCGGCCGTTTCACGGCGGGCCTGCGCCACGCTGTGAAACACCTTGTTGTTTCACGAGGCTAACCCCGTCAATTTCCGAACCGTCGCCGGGGCCAGGTACGGTTTGCCCGGCCCCGGCGACCACTGCCGCTACGGCGGCCGAATCCCCGCGCCGGACCTCCCCCGACCGGCAAGGTACCACAGGCCGAGCGCCGCGGCCAGGCCAGTAGCCAGCAGCGCCCACCGCGCTAGGGCACGTTCGGGCCAGATCAGGTACTCCGCCGCAAACGCACCACGCAGGAGCGCCGGGGCCTCCCCCAGGCCTGGACGGCGCTCGCCGGCAAGCGCCAGCCGGTAGACCCCCTCTCCCCTCGGCGCCGCGTAGACCACAAGGACGTAGCGACCGCGCGCCGGCACGCGCACGCGCAGGTGCTGCAACACGCGGTAGCCAGGCGGCGATCCCCTGCTGGGCGCGCCGTTGGCGGCAGCCCAGCGCACCCCATCGCCCGGCAGAGGGCGGACCCCCGACGGGGTCGGGCCGCGCGGCAGCCCGGGGCCAACCAGCAGCAGGCGGAGGCCGCGGGCGCCCACCCCCGGCCGTGCCGGCGCGCTCAGGCACACCTCGAGCGCCTGGCCGGGATCGGCGCTGAGCAGGTAGTAGTGCGTGCGGCTGCCAGCTTCCAGGCGGGCGTAGAGAACCTGCGCCGTGCCCAGCGCGCCCAGGTTCAGTGCCAGCGGCCAGGCATCAATCTGCTCGCGCACCACGGCCACCTGCGCCCGCGGCCAGGCACCGCCGGGAATGAACCGGCACAGCAGCGCGACGGCACTCAGGGAGATCCCGGCGGCGGCCCGCCGGTGGCCTCGGGCGCTCATGGCGCATCGTATACCCGCCCCCTCGCCAGCGAAAACGGCACGCGGCAGGCGCCCCGCGGCGCGGCGGCATCTTCGTGTTTGGGCGCCGGGGGCGTCGGGTATGACGGAAACCAACCACCCCAGTCTGGTTAGGAGAGGCGGTGGCGAGAGGGAGAAGGCGCGGCGGCCGGGGCGGAAAGGCGGCGACTCGGATGTGGGAAGGGCTGGGCTTCGTGCTGCTGGCCGCGAATCTGCTAGTGCTGTGGGATATCGTGCGCCGCCCAGTGGACACCGGCAATAAGTTGGTCTGGATCGCCCTGGTGTGGCTGTTTCCATTTCTGGGGCTGCTCCTCTACCTGCTGGTGGGGCGCGGCAGCCTGATCCGGGTGCAGCGGGCGGGGCGATCCCACTACTAAACGGGGCGGTCGGCGCAGGCAGACGCGGGTGTGGGAGTGAGGAGGGCACTGGCTTGAACCTCGGGCGCGTGCAAGGGATCGCGATCAGCATCCACGCCTCGTGGCTGTTGATCTTCGCACTGGTGGTCTACACGCTCGGGGCCGGCTACTTCGCGATGCTCCTCCCCGGGTGGCCGCCGTGGCAGGTGTGGGGCTACGCGGTGCTCTCGTCGCTGCTGTTCTTCCTCTGCGTGGTGCTGCACGAGCTGGGGCACGCGCTGGTGGCAAAGCGACAGGGGATTGGGGTGGATGGGATCACCCTCTTCCTGCTCGGGGGGGTGGCGCGCATGCGCGCGGAGCCGGCCACGCCGCAGGCGGAGCTGCAGGTGGCCCTGGCGGGGCCGGCCGCCAGCATCGTCTTGGCGGCGCTGTTCGGCCTGGCGAGCCTGGCCCTGGGCGGCATCGAGGGCACCCCGCCACTCGGCGCCATCACCGCTTACCTGGCGTTCATCAACGCGCTGGTGGTGGCGTTCAACATGGTGCCAGCCTTCCCGCTCGATGGCGGCCGCACCCTCCGTGCCCTCCTCTGGTGGCGCATCCAGGACGTAGCGCGGGCCACCCGCCTCGCCTCCGCCGGCGGCAAGGCGTTCGGCATCCTCCTGATGGCCGGGGGGCTGGCGTTCGCCGGTTTCGGCCACTTCTTCAACGGGCTGTGGTTCCTGCTGGTGGGCTGGTTCCTCACCGATGCCGCCGCGTCGCACTACGCCCAGACACTGTCGCAATACTCCCTGGCCGGCGTTCCCCTCTCGGAGATCCTCGAAGAACAGCCGAACGCCGTCTCCGGCGACACCACGATCCAGGAGTTGGTCGACACCCGCCTCGGCTACAGCTCGCCCGACCCGGTGCCGGTCGTCCACGAGGGCCGGATCGAGGGCCTGGTGGGAATCCCGGAGGTGAAGCGGATCGACCGCGCGGCGTGGCCGTTCACCACCGCGCGCGACGCGATGGCGCCGGTGGGCGTCTACGCCGTGGCCAGCAGCGAACACGATGCCTGGGACACCCTGGTCAGCATGTCCGAACGCAGTCTGGACTGGATGGCGGTGTTCGAGAACGGCGAGTTCCGCGGCCTAGTGAGCCCCCGGCGGCTGCTGCAGTACGCGCGCCGCCGTCAGGGCCTGGCCGGCGCCTAACCAGCAGCCGCCTGCTCTAGGAACTGGCGTGCCAGGCGCACCAGGATCTCCACGCCGATGCCGAGGGCGCGCTCGTCAAACTGGAAGCGCGGGTTGTGGTGGGGTACCCCTGCCCCATCGGCGCTGCTGGCAGACCCCAGCCACAGGTAGCACCCCGGCACCACTTGCAGGTAGTAGGCCATGTCCTCCCCGCCCATGGTGGGATGAGGGGCAACCACGTGGGAGGCGCCGACGACGGACGCGGCCGCCGCTCGTGCCAGGGCGCAGGCCGACTCATCGTTCACCAGGCAGGGGTAGCCGCGCCGGTGGTCAACGATGCCGCTCACCCCGTGTGCCGCGGCGGTGCCCATCAGCACCGCGCGGATCCGCTCGACCAGGCGGGCGCGGGTGTCAGCATCGAGGGTGCGCAGGGTGCCCCGCAGCACCACTTCCTCTGGAATGATATTGGCCGCCTCGCCGCCGTGGATGGCTCCGATGGTGAAGACGGCCGGCCGCAGCGGATCCGCCGTGCGGCTGACCACGCTTTGCGCCGCCACCACGAAGTGGGCGGCGGCAACCACTGGATCGGCCGCCTGGTGGGGCGCCGCTGCGTGACCGCCCTTGCCGCGCAGCGTCAGCGTGAAGCTATCGGTGCTGGCCATGGCGGGGCCGGCGGTGATCCCCACGGTGCCAAGCGGCAGCGTGTTCCACAGGTGCAGGCCGAAGGCGGCGCTCACCTCCGGATCGCGCAGCACGCCGGCTTCCACCAGGCGCTGAGCACCGCCGTACGACTCCTCCGCGGGCTGGAACACCAGCTTGACGCAGCCCCGGAGCTGGTCGCGCGTCTCCGCCAGCACCCGCGCCGCGCCGAGCAGCATGGCGGTGTGTCCGTCGTGGCCGCAGGCATGCATCACGCCAGGCGTCTGCGAGGCGTAGGGGAGACCGGTCGCCTCCTGCAGCGGCAGCGCGTCCATATCGGCACGCAGCATCACGGTGGCGCCCTCGTGGTGGCCGCGCACGAGCCCCACCACTCCCGTCTCGGCGATGCCGGTGCGCACCGGCACCCCCAGCGCCCGCAGGCGCTCGGCGACGATGCCGGCCGTGCGTCGCTCCTGATAGCCGAGTTCCGGGTGCTGATGGAGGTCTCGCCGCGTGGCGATCACCTCGGGGATAACCTGCTCAACTTCGGGGCTCAGGGTCCATTCAGGGGACATCGGTGCTCCAATCAGAGCCAGCCCTTGCGGCGGAAGTAGAGGCCCAGGCCCACGAACAGGGCCAGCATCACTCCCAACGTGAGGGGATAGCCGTACCGCCACTCCAGTTCCGGCATGTGGCGGAAGTTCATGCCGTAGATCCCGGCCACCAGCGCGGCGCTCATCAGCATCGCCGAGATCGCCGTGAGCGTCTTCATCACCTGGTTCAGCCGGTTCGACACCACCGAGAGGTAGGCCTCCATGGCACTGCTGAGCAGGTCGCGTAGCGTATCGACGCTCTCTGTCAGCCGCGACAGGTGATCGTAGACATCCTGGTAGTAGAGGAGGTGCTCGCCTTGTAGGAACGGCAGCTCGCGTCGCAGCAGCACGTTGACCACGTCACGCTCCGGGGCCACGATCCGGCGCACCACCAGCAGGTCCTTCTTGAGCTGGAACAACGGCTGCAGCGCCTCGCCGTCATCCTGGCTGAAGACGCGATCCTCCAGGTCGTCGATCCGGTCGCCCAGCTCATCGACAACCGGGAAGTAGTCATCCACCAGGGTATCGAGGAGGGAATGCAGCAGGGTAGAGATGCCGGCCGCCGGGTCCGGCTGCCCGACACGCCAGCGGGCGGCCACCTCCGCCAGGGCCGGCACCGGGGCCGCGTGGACGGTCACCAGATAGCGTTCGCCGACAAAGAGGGCGATCTCGTCGGCGCGGATGGCGCCACCGTCTGGCTCGATACCAATGGCGTAGAGGATCATGAAGTAGCCATGCTGGTACTGCTCGATCTTCGGGCGTTGGTGGGCGTGCTCCACATCCTCCAGGGCCAGGGGATGGAAGGCGAACGGACCGAGCAACTGCGCCTGCTCCTCGGCGGTTGGCGCCTCCAGATCCAGCCAAAGGAGGATCGCCGGGTCCGCCAGGAGGCCGCCGATGTCGGCCGCGGCAACGTCGCCCTGGAACCCTTGCGTCGCGTGGTACACCAGCAGCCGGGTCACAGTCAGTGGCCTTCCTTGTGGGATGAGGGCACGCTTGAAGGAACAGCGCGCCGCCTACGTCTGTTCCATTATACGGGCGGCCCCCGGTCGGGTCAAGGGGCGGACGCGAAGGTGCGACCGCGGTCGGGCCGTGGTTGACCGGTGGGTGGCTTTGTGCTAGAATACGCCCGGACGCCAGACGTGCTCGCGCCCAACGTGATGTCCGTTTGCTGCAAGCAACGGGCCAAACAGGAGTGAGTCATCTGCCCTGGCCGCCGCGCAGGCGCGGCAGCAGGGCAAACGACCCACGCGATCGTGTTCCAGTGGAGGAAGAGGCCGTATTGCCGCGCCGGGGAACCGTTTTCGTGCTCTCGGCTCCTTCGGGAGCGGGCAAGAGCACCGTCATTGAGGCCGTGCTCCAGGGCCAATCGCGCATTCGCCGCTGCATCACGGTCACCACACGGCCGCCTGCCCCGGGCGAGGTGGACGGGGTGGACTACTTCTTCCGCAGCGTCGAGGAGTTCCGGCACCTGGAGGAACAAGGGGAGCTGCTGGAATCGGCGCAAGTCCACGGCAACTGCTACGGCACCCCCCGCTGGTGGGTGGTCGAGCAGATCGAGCAGGGGATCGATGTCGTGCTGGTGATCGACGTCCAGGGCGCCCGGCAGATCCGCGAGCGCCTGGATCGGGTGGTCACGATCTTCCTGGCGCCCCCTTCGCTGGCGGAGCTGGAACGGCGCCTGCGCGCCCGGGGCCGCGAACCAGAGGAGGCGATCGCCACCCGGCTGCACAACGCCGCGGCGGAGCTGCGCTGTATTCCCGACTATGATTACCTGGTGATCAACGAGGACCTGGATCGGGCCGTGGCCGAGGTGGGCGCGATTCTGACGGCCGAGCGCCTCCGGGTACGCCCCGGAGCCGAGACGGATGCTGTGCTGCGGTTGCTCTTGGAGGACCCCGCCCAACTGCGGCTCGCTGAGGAAAGCTGGAGGAGAGTGCCTTGAGCGAGAGGTTCCTGTATACGTCCGAGTCTGTCACCGAAGGGCACCCGGACAAGCTGGCCGACCAGGTCTCTGATGCCGTTCTAGACGCCATCCTGGCGCACGACCCGATGGGTCGCGTGGCCTGCGAGTGCCTGTTGACCACCGGTCTGGCGCTGGTGGCCGGCGAGATCAGCACCACCACCTACGTGGAGATCCCGGACATCGTCCGCCGGACCATCGAGGAAGCCGGCTACACCCGCGCCAAGTACGGCTTCGATGCCGAGACCTGCGGCGTCCTCACGGCGATCCAGAAGCAATCGCCCGACATCGCCCTCGGGGTGGACCGCGGCGGCGCTGGCGACCAGGGGATGATGTACGGCTACGCCTGCAACGAGACGCCCGAGCTGATGCCGATGCCGATCATGCTGGCGCACAAGCTCGCCCGGCGCCTGGCCGCCGTTCGCAAGGACGGTACGATCCCTTACCTGCGCCCCGACGGCAAGACCCAGGTCACCATCGAGTATGAGGACTGGAAGCCGGTGCGTGTCGACAAGGTGCTCGTCTCCACCCAGCACGACCCGGCCGTGCCGCAGAGCACCATCTACGACGACATCGTCGAGCACGTCATCAAGCCGGTGCTCCCGGAGCACATGGTAGACGCACGCACCAAGCGCCCCCTGGTGAACCCGACGGGCAGCTTCGCCGTGGGCGGCCCGCAGGGCGACACCGGCCTCACCGGGCGCAAGATCATCGTCGACACCTACGGCGGCATGGCCCATCACGGTGGCGGCTGCTTCTCCGGCAAGGATCCCACCAAGGTGGACCGCTCTGCCGCCTACATGATGCGCTACGTGGCGCGGCAGATCGTCGCCGCCGGCCTGGCCGACCGCTGCGAGCTGCAGGTGGCCTACGCCATCGGTGAGAAAGAGCCGCTGTCGCTGCTGGTGAACACCTACGGCACCGGCCGTCTGCCGAACAGCGAGATCGAGCGGCTCGTTACCCGCTACTTCGACCTCACCCCGGCCGGCATCATCGAGAAGCTGGGGCTGCGTCAGCCGATCTACCGCCAGGTGGCCGCCTACGGTCACTTCGGCCGCACCGACCTCAATGTCTCCTGGGAACAGGACGACATGGTCGACACGCTGCGCAGTGCCGCTGGAATCTGAGCGTTGCCGGGCGCATCACCGTGTGCCCCTACCCCCACCGTAGGGGCGCACGGTGATGCGCCCAGGGTCCCCGACGTGCGTCGGGAAGCCTCGCTGTTCCTCTCCGCGCCCGGAATCGGTCGTCCTGCCGCCACCGCCGGCCAGGTTGGGGCCCCGGATGTACGCCAACGTCATCGTCGACATTGAAGGGATGAGCGCGCCGGGCCCCCTCACCTACGCGGTTCCCGAGGCGCTGCAGGCGGCCATCGCCATCGGCAGCTACGTGCAGGTGCCGCTGGGAAACCGGCAGGTTCTCGGCTACGTCGTGGAGCTGCCGCCGCGCTACGAAGGAGTCGCGCGTCCCCTCTCGGCACTGCTGCACCCCGAGCCGGTGGTGAACCGGGCACTGCTGGAGTTCGCCGCCTGGATGAGCCGCCGTTACCATGCCTCCCTGGCCGAGACGCTGCGCTGCATCGTGCCGGAGGGCCTGGCAACACGCTTGCGCACCCTCGTCTCGCTCACCGCCGTGGCCGATCCGGAAGCGGCCGCGGCGTCGTTGGCGCGACGCTCGGCCTCCCTGGCCGCCCTGGTGCGCCTGCTGGCGGCGCGCGGCCCGATAGACACGCGCGCCCTGCGCGAGCAATGGCCGGGAAAGGATCTGGCGGCGGCCTTGACGCGCCTGCGCGCGCGCGGCTGGCTGAAGGAAGAGCGCCGACTCCAGTCGCGCCCGGTACGCGCGCGGGAGGTAATTGCCTACCAGGCGACGCTGCCGGCCGAGGCGCTGGCGGCAGCCGCGGCGGATCGTGAGCGTCGCGCCCCCGCGCAGGCTCGCGCCCTGCGCCTCTTTCTCGAACACCCGCAGCCGCTGCCCCAGCGAGAAGCGGTTCGCCTCGGGGCGCCGGCCGAGGCACTGCGCACCCTTGCCCGCGAAGGGATCCTGCAGGCCGAGCGCGTCACCGTGCGCCGCACGCCGTGGCGCGGCAGCGGCTCGTCGCCCACTGCTCCTCCGCCGTTGACCCAGGCCCAAACCGAGGCCATCGCCGCCATCCGCGAGACGTTGGCGGCCGGCCAGCACGATACCGTGTTGCTTCACGGTGTCACCGCCAGCGGGAAGACCGAGGTCTACCTGCACGCCATTGAGACCGTGTTGGACCAGGGGCGCGAGGCGATCGTCCTGCTCCCGGAGATCTCGCTCACCGCGCAGGTAGTGGAGGTCTTCCGCGGCCGCTTTGGCGAGGGAGTGGCGCTGCTGCACAGCCGCCTTTCGGCTGGCGAGCGCTACGACGAGTGGCAGCGGATCCGCGGCGGCGAGGCGCGGGTGGTGGTGGGGCCGCGCTCGGCGCTCTTCGCCCCCTGCCGCCGCCCGGGCCTCATCATCATGGATGAGGAACACGAGCCATCCTACAAGCAAGAGAACTCGCCGCGCTATCACGCCCGCCAGGCGGCGCTGGAGCGTGCCCGCGCCGAGGATGCCGTCCTGCTGCTCGGCAGCGCCACGCCCTCGGTGGAGAGCTATACCCTCGCCCGGCAGGGGGAGTACCGCCTGGTGTCGATGCCGGAGCGGATCCCCGGCCGCACCCTCCCCACCGTCCGCGTCGTGGACCTGCGGGCCGGCGGCAGCATCGGCACCCCGGCGATCCTTAGCCCCGAGCTGCGGGAGGCGATTGCCGACCGCCTGCAGCGCGGCGAGCAAACAATCCTGTTCCTCAATCGCCGGGGCTTCGCCAGCTTCCTCCTCTGCCGTGACTGCGGCTACACTGCCCGCTGCCCCCACTGCAGCGTGTCGCTGACCCTCCATGCCGCTGACCGGTCGCTGCGCTGCCACCACTGCAACCACCGACGCCCGGCACCGGCCACGTGCCCGCAGTGCCAGGGCGACCGCCTCCGTCCGTTCGGCCTGGGCACGGAGCGGGTGGAAGCGGAGGTTCAGGCGTGCTTTCCCACCGCCCGCCTGCTGCGCATGGACCGCGACACGACCGCCGCCAAGGATGCCCACGTTCGCCTCTACCGGGCGTTTCGCTCGAAAGAGGCGGAGATCCTGATCGGCACCCAGATGGTGGCCAAGGGCCTCGACTTCCCCGGAGTGACGCTGGTGGGCGTCGTCGCGGCGGACGCGGGCCTGAACGTGCCAGACTTTCGCGCGGCGGAGCGCACCTTCCAGCTCCTCACCCAGGTGGCCGGGCGTGCCGGCCGGGGTGACCGCCCGGGGGAGGTGTTGATTCAGACGTTCAACCCGGAACACTACGCCATCGTCGCCGCCAGCCAGCATGATTTTGAAGCGTTCTATGCGCGGGAGGTTGACTTCCGGCGTGAGTTGGGGTATCCTCCCTTTGGGGCCCTCGTCAATCTGCTGGCGACGGATGTCGATCCGGCCGCGGCAGAGGCTCGGGCCGGGCGCGCCGCGG
>JAAZEB010000293.1 GCA_012512505.1 Armatimonadota bacterium
CTTCCGCAGGGCGATGGCGGTCCTCGGCGAGTGTGGGCTGGACGTGTGTCATCCCTGCCGCCTCACCCGGGCCGACGACCTGCCCCGCCAGATCGAGAGCGCCTTGGCCCAGGGGATCCGGCTGATCATCATTGGCGGCGGCGACGGCACCCTTAATGCCGCCGTCAACCTGCTGGCCGGGCACGACGTAGTCCTCGGCGTGCTCCCCCTGGGCACCGCCAACGATTTCGCCCGCGCCGTCGGTATTCCGCTGACGCTGGAGGCCGCTTGCCGAACGGTTGTTCAGGGGCGAGTGGCACGCGTGGACCTGGGCCGGGTGAACGACCGCTACTTCCTGAGCACGGTCAGCATCGGCTTCACCGCCCACGCCGCACGCCGCGTGCTGCCCTGGGCAAAGCGCTACCTCGGCCGGGGCGGCTACCTCCTGGCGTCGGCGCGCGCCTTCCTCGGCTACCGCGGGTTCCACGCGCGCGTCCACCTCGATGGCCGGCCGCTGGCCTACGATGCCCTGGAACTGGTGATCGGCAACGGGCGGTTCCACTCCGGCGGGCACTTGCTGGCGCCGGACGCGAGCCTCCACAGCGGCCGCCTGGTCTGCTATGCCTTCGAGGGCCTGAGCCGCTGGCAGCTCCTGAAGATGGCGCTGATCGTCTACCGCGGCCGGCACATCTACCACCGGCAGGCGCACTTCGCCACCGCCGGCGAGATCCAGATCGAGGCAGAGCCCTCGCAGCCGGTGCTGGTGGATGGCGACCGGCGCGGGCGCACGCCGGTACGCGCCACCGTCATTCCTGGCGGGTTGGCAGTGGTGGCGCCGGCCACCGGCGAGTGACGGGGCTCGGCGGGCTCTCCGCCAGCGGCCGGCGGGGGCGTGTATCCTACGGGGGCCGGCGGGACGCCGGCGCTTCGACCGGCCCGGTGTAGGAGGTGTCCGACGCCGGGGAGATGTTACTCGTCCAGAAGGGATGGCCGGAGTGCCCGCGCCATCGGGCTTCACACGGTTAGGAAGCCGCATCGCTGCGGCACCCCGCTGCTTTACCCTGGAAATGGCGGGGGCATGCCTCCTACGGGGGCCGGCGGGACGCCGGCGCTCCGGCCGGGCTCCGGAACGCTGACTAGCGCACCCGCCGAACCCCCCAGATGGTATCAGCCGCCTCCGCCAGCGGGGTGATGCTGACGCAGCGGCCATCCGAGCCGTGGGCGTGGATGTATTCGTCGCTGCTGACGGCGATGCCGACGTGTGTGGGCAGGCCCCAACGCGACGCGCCGAAGAAGATCAGGTCACCGGCGGTCACCGCCGCGACCGGAACCGGGCGGCCGTGGCGAACCTGGAGGCGAGCATCGCGCCGCAGCGTGCGCCCGTGCTGGCGGAAGATGGCCTGGACGAAGCCAGAGCAGTCGATCCCCAGCGGGCTGCCGCCGCCCCAGAGGTAAGGCACTCCCACGAAGCGCCGGGCGTCCGCCAGGAGCGCCTCCAGCGAGAGCGGCGCCCCCTCGCGGCACACCGCCCGCAGCGCCGATGCCGGCACCCAGCCCTCTCCCTCCGGCAGCCGGACGCGCGCCCACTCGCCCTCCAGCGCCTCCAGGGGCAGCCGCGTGCCAAAGTAGACGTGCATCTGCGGCTGCGGCGCGTCCGGCTGCGGCAGAACCGGAACGCTCAACTCGGCAACCACGCGCTCCTCGCCCCCGGACGGTACCGGCGGCGCCGTCTCCTCGCGGCGGACCCACCCGCGGTAGTAGTCCGGACCCTCGATGTAGAGGTAGTCGCCCGCTGCGGCCAGCGGCACCAGCGGGGTGCCGAGGAGTACCTGGCTGGCGCGCGCGGCGTCTGCCGCCGGCTGCACCCAGAGGTCCACCACGGGCAGGCGCGCCACGAGGGGTGCCGGAGCGGCGTCGGTGATCTCAGGAGCCACTGCTGCTCCGGCGCATGTAGTTCATCTGCAGGTCCATCAGCATCCGGCGCACCTCGCGCATCTCGGTTTCGGAGAGCTTCTGCTCCAGTTGGCCCACCAGGAACTGCACGGTATCGATGGCGACCTTGGCCTGGGGCAGGTCGCTTTCCACCTTCCCGGTGGAGGGATTGGCCACGAAACCCATCTTCTGCCAGGCGAAGCTATGGAGCACCCCCAGGAAGGAGGCGAGGAGCCCGTAGACATCAACATCCGGCAGCCCCTCCGTGGGAGGCTCCTGCCCTTCCGGGGCCGCCGCTTGCGGTTCCTGGGCCGAAGCGGCTTCCGGCTCAGCGGCGGCGTTCGGCTCGGCCGCCTCCGTGTTCACTCGCCGGCGATCGACAAACTCAAACGATTTCTCCTTTTCTTCTGCCATATGTGTTCCTCCTAGAATAGCCAGGATCGGTCAGGACTCCCAGGGAGCGGCGCCATGGAGGTGGGGAAGCGCCCGGCGAGGCGCTCCGGGGCGCTAGCCCGTCCTGATGCCGAACAGCCGCCCGGCGTTCTCGGTGGTAGCGGCGGCCAGCGCCTCGGGGGTGGTGCCATGAACCGCGGCCAGGCCGCGCGCCACCTCGGCTACCCAGGCTGGCTCGTTGCGCCGACCCCGGTGTGGCACCGGGGCGAGGTAGGGCGAGTCGGTCTCGATGAGCAGGCGGTCGTGGGGCACGGTGACCAACGCCTGGCGCAGGGGCGCCGCGTTCTTGAACGTCACCTGCCCGGCCGCGCTCACCATCAACCTGAGGGCCAACGCCTCCTCTGCCAGTGCCGCGTCGCCGGAGAAGCAGTGGAGCACCCCGCCGGCTGCCGGCAGGCCCTCCGCGCGCAGCAGGCGCAGCAGGTCGGCGTCGGCGTCGCGGTTGTGCAGAATGATCGGCTTGTCTGTCTCTCGTGCCAACGAGAGGTGCGCCCGCAGCGCCGCTTGCTGCTTTTCCCGGGGCGAGCGGTCGCGATAATAATCGAGGCCGGTCTCGCCGACGGCCACTACCCGGGGGTGCGCCAGCAGCTCGCGCAGCACCGCCAGCGCGGCGTCGTCGCACATCTCCGCGTCGTGCGGGTGGATCCCGACGGCGGCATAGAGAGCGGGCGCGCCGGCGTGGTCGCGCGCGGCCAGGGCCACCGCCTGCCGGCTCGACTCCAGGTCGTAGCCGGGCACCAGGATTGCCGTCACCCCGGCCTCGGCGGCGCGGGCGAGGACGGCATCTAGCTCCGGGTGGTAGTCCGGGTGGTTGAGGTGGGCGTGGCTATCGACCAGGCGCATCACACCGGCTCCTCGACGGCGCCGGAATCGTCGGCGGCAGGGGGCGCCGCGGCGGGTTGAGCCGCCGGCTCCTCTTTGCGCTCGCGTCGGAGGCGCTCCCACATCGCCGCCACTCGCTCGCGGGCACTCTCCAGCGCGTCGCGGTAGATGTCGCGCTTCTCCTCCTCGGAGGGCGGCTTGCCCCGCTGGTAGAAGAGCTGCGCGGCCCGGCCAACGGTGTAGGTTCCCGCGTAGGCTACCGTGCCCTTGGCCACCACGCCCACGCCACCGGGAACGGCCCCCACCAGCTCGCGCGCCAGCGCCCGCCAGCCGAAGGCGCTGCCCACCACCGGGGTGATCTCCCATACCCGGGCGGTGAGGTCTACCTTGCGGCCGTACATTGCCGCCAGCTTCAGGACCATCATCACCTGGTTCTTGGTGAGGATGACGATGTCGGCGGCGGCGGCCGGGCCGAGCAGCACCTGGGCGATCGGCACCACGCCGGGGAGGGCGCTGATCAAGGCGATCTGGGCGTTGCCGGCCGAGGTGGCGGCGATCAGCCGCTCGGCCAGCACCGCGCGCAGGCCGGGCACGTGCCGCGCCAGGCTGAGGAGCCACTCTTCCTGCTGGTCCGCCAGCGCGGCGGCGGCCTCCGCCAGGCTGGCGGCATCCGTCACCTGGAAGACCGGCACCTTCAGGCGGCGCAGCGTCTCGTCGGGTGGCGCCAGGGTGAAGACCACCTGCGCGTTCAGAGAATGGGGGATCTCTTCCCCTGCCAGGGGGCAATCCACCTCGCTCACCGCCTGGGCGAAGCGAGCGCGATCCAGTTCGCCCTGGCTGCCGGCCAGCAGCAGGGCGCGCAGGCGCTCGCGCTCGTCCGGCGTACCACAGAGAACCACGCGCGGCACCTGGTCCGCCTGCTTGCGCAGCGCGGCGGCAGACACCTCACGAATGAGGTTGACCAGCCCCAGCGGTCCCACTATCGCCATCGTCGTCTCCTTGGGTGTAGCAGCGCTCGAACTCCTGGCGGAAGGCGGAGAAGCGGCCGGCGTCGAGCGCCGCGCGGATCCCCTCCATCAGGCGGGCGTAGAACGCAAGGTTGTGATACGTCAGCAGGCGCGCGGCAAGGATCTCTCCGGCTTTGTAGAGGTGGCGCAGGTAGGCGGCCGAGTAGCGCTGGCACACCGCGCAGGGGCACTCCGGGTCGATGGGGCCGAACTCCTCGCGGTAGCGCGCGCCCTTGATGTTGGCCCGGCCGTAGGTGGTGAACGCCGTTCCGTTGCGGCCCATGCGCGTCGGCAGCACGCAGTCGAACAGGTCCATGCCGCGCGCCACGGCATCGAGGATATCCAGCGGCATGCCGACGCCCATCAGGTAGCGGGGCTTGTGGGCCGGCAAGAGGGGCGCGGCGACCTCCACGGCCTCCAGCATCGCCTCGCGGGGCTCGCCGACGCTGATGCCCCCCAGGGCATTGCCGGGGAAATCGAGGCTGGCGATGAACTCGGCGCTCTCGCGGCGCAGATCGGCATAGGTGCTGCCTTGCACGATACCGAAGAGGAGCGTGTCGGTGACGTGGGCGTCCTTGCAGCGGCGGGCCCAGGCGTGGGTGCGCTGCATCGACTCGCGGGCGTAGTCGTGCGTGGCGGGGTAGGGGGGACACTCATCGAACGCCATGATGATGTCGGCGCCGAGCTGCTCCTCGACGGCGATCACCCGCTCCGGGGTGAAGAGGTGCTCGGTGCCGTCGAGGTGGGAGCGGAAGCGCACGCCCTCCTCGCCCACCCGGCGCAGGTCGCGCAGGGAGAAGACCTGGTAGCCGCCCGAGTCGGTGAGGACGGCGCCATCCCAGGCCATGAAGCGGTGGATGCCGCCGGCTTGCTGTACCAGTTCGGCGCCCGGCCGCAGGTAGAGGTGGTAGGTGTTGGCGAGAATGAGGCGGTAGCCCAGGCCCCACACCTCCTCGGCGGTCATCGCCTTGACCGTGGCCTGGGTGCCCACCGGCATAAAGACGGGCGTCTCGATCGTGGCGCGCCCCAGGTGCAGCCGGCCCCGCCGCGCGGCGGTGGCCTGATCCTCCCGCAAAAGCTCAAACATCGTGGTCGTGCGGACCCCCTACCGGTATTATAGCAGGCCCGCCCCGCCCCGGCAACACGGAGGTTGCCGCATCGCAGGGCGAGAGCATTTAAACGGACAGAACCCGGAGCAGGTAATCGGTGTCCATGGCGGCGATCTTCATCCGCGCCTTCACCCCGCGCGGGCTGGAATGCTCTTGCCGCAACAAGCTCACGGCCGC
>JAAZEB010000294.1 GCA_012512505.1 Armatimonadota bacterium
ACCCCCCCACCTTTGGTGAAGCAAGACGCTATCCTCCTTATCCCCCCGACTTTGGGGGGGGCAGGGGGGGCCTCACACCCCCCCAACCTTGGGGGGGCAGGGGGGGCCTCACACCCCCCCAGCCTTGGGGGGGCAAGGGGGGGCCTCACACCCCCCCAACTTTGGGGGGGCAGGGGGGGCCATCCCTGACGAGTGGACCTGGAACGGCCTCCGGGTCGGCTCTCCCGAGTTTCGGCAAGCCTTCAGCAGCTACGTGCGCCAGGTGGCCACGCATCTGCGGGAGAAGGGCTGGCTTTCCCAAGCCGTCTTACTGCTCTGGGAGGGTCCGCTGGAGGAGGAGACGCGTGCCGTGGCGCAGGAGATGGTGGCGCTGGCGCGTGCTGCCGCGCCGGACCTGCGCCTGCTGGCCACTCCGGGGGTTGCCGGCGCCGACATCTGGTGCCTGCCCCTGCCGCTCGGCTTCCGGGCCACGGTGCTGCGTGCCCGCGGGGACGCGGCGCTGTGGGCGCGCGAGGACCGCCTCTATGCCCTGGATGCCGACAGCGCGGCGATCGATCTGCGCGGCTACCCCTGGCGGCTGAAACGCTGCGGCATCACCGGGGTCGAGTGGCCGGCCCTCACTCGCTGGAACGCACCCGCCACCCCAACGCCCCCCGCGGATCCGGGGGAGTGGGAGGGCCGCTTGGCCGCCGCGGAGCCGCCGCCCGGCTGGGGGGTGCTGATCCATCCCGGCCGCGCAGAGGGTGCCATGCCGCGCGACAGTATCCGCTGGGAGCTGTACCGCGAAGGGGTGGAGGACTACGACGCCCTCACCCTGTTGGAGCAGGCCTACGTCTCTGCCCGCGATGCCCTGCGCGTGCAGGACCCCCGCTTTGAGGCCGCCGCCCTGATCGAGCACGTCACCCGGCCGGTGGCTTCCTCAATCGTGGAATCGACGCTCGATCCGGCGCGCCTCCATTCTGCCCGTGCCTTCGTCGACCACTTGATCGAGTTCCTGTCCGCGGAGCCTCCCTGCGTCTTCCGCTTCGCGGGGGAGGGGGAGACGCGGGCGCTGGAGGGGGTGACGCTGCCCGCCGTCACCGTGGAGAGCGGCCGGGCGCGCGTCGCCGTCGATGCGGCTGGCCGCTTTCGCGTTCCGCTGCCAGCCGGCGGCCTGAGGCTCACCGTGCGCTCCGGCCGGCAGCAGCGGGAGTTGGTAATCGAGGGCGGCTGGTAAGGCGCTCTCCACGAACCAGCGCGCCCCAGACGTACGGCAAGAGGCCCTGTTTGTGCCTTCTGGCGGTGCCTTAGCAGATGCGGGGGAGCTGCTCGCCCAGGGGCCGGTCGAGGATGCGCGTGGTGCCGAAGGCGGTGCGCACCTGAACGCGGCCGGCGGGGCCTTCCAGCACCTCGCCGATCACCGCTGCCTCGCGCCCGAGCGGGTGGTCGCGCCAGGCGGCCAGGGCGGCGTCGGCGGCCTCCGGTGCCACCACCGCCAGCATCTTCCCCTCGTTGGCCACCGTAAGCGGGTCGGTGCCCAGCAACTCGCAGGCAACGCGCACCGGGGCGTGGATCGGCACCGCTTCCTCGTGGAGCTGGATTGCCACCCCCGATTGCGCCGCGATCTCATTGAGGGCGGCGGCCGCGCCGCCGCGAGTGGGGTCGCGCAGCACGTGTAGGTCCGGCCCGAGCGAGTGCAGCGCGGCGGTCAGATCGTTCAGCGGCGCCACGTCGCTCTCAAGGTGCCCCACGAAGCCGAGGTTCTCGCGCGCCACCATAATCGCCATGCCGTGGTCTCCCAAAGCGCCGCTGCAGAGGACCACGTCGCCGGGGCGGGCATGGTGCCCCGAGACCGAGACCCCCTCCGGCACGCACCCCACCCCGGCGGTGGTGATGAAGAGCTGGTCCGCCTTGCCGTGGGGTACCACCTTGGTGTCGCCGGCCACCACGCGCACCCCCGCCTCCCGCGCTGTCGCCGCCAACGAGTCCACGATAGTGGAAAGTACTTCGAGGGGCAGGCCCTCCTCGATGACGAACGCGGCGCTGAGGTAGAGGGGGACCGCGCCGCCGGCCGCCAGGTCGTTCACGGTGCCGCAGACGGCCAGGCGGCCGATATCGCCGCCGGGGAAGAGGATCGGGTCCACGACGAAGGCGTCGGTGGTAAAGGCCAGCCGGCCGGGCGGGGGGGTGAAGAGGGCGCTGTCGTCGGCGCGCGCCAACTCCGGGCTTTCCAGGCGCGGGAGAAACACCTCGCGGATCAGGTCGGCCATCAGGCGGCCGCCGCCGCCGTGGGCCAGGAGAACGACACTCATTGGGTTACCCAATCTGGTAGCGGTAGTAGGCCGCGCAGGTGCCCTCGCTGGAGACCATGCAGGGGCCAATCGGCCGCGCGGGGGTGCAGCCCCGGCCGAAGAGGGGGCAATCGTGCGGCGAGGCGATCCCTTTCAGGATATCGCCGCAGCGGCACGCCGGCGGCTCCGGCACGTTAGCGAAGCGGTCCCAGTCGAGAGCGAACTTCTGGCGCGCATCCCACGGGGCAAACTCCGGCCGGAGGGCAAGCCCGCTCGCCGCGATGGGGCCGATGCCCCGCCACACGGCATCGGTGGGGGTGAAGACGCGCTCCATCAGCGCGCGCGCGGTTGGGTTCCCCTCGGGGCGAACCACGCGCGGATACTGGTTTGCCAGCGCCGCCCGGCCGTCGGCGATCTGGGTGACGAGGTGGAGGATCCCCTCCAGGATGTCGGTCACCTCGAAGCCGGCAATGGCACACGGGATCTGGTGCTGCTCGGCGAGGAAGCGGTACGGCTCCAGACCGAGGATGACGCTCACATGGCCCGGCAGCAGGAAGCCATCCACCGCCAGCTCGGGATCGGTGGCCAGGGCGGCCAGGGCGGGCGGCACGCGCTTGTGGGCGGAGAGAACGGAGAAGTTGCGCAGGCCGAGGCGGCACGCCTCCAGGAGCGCGGCGGCGACGGTTGGCACCGTGGTCTCGAAGCCGATCCCGAAGAAGACAACCTCCTTTTCCGGGGAGGCCGCCGCCAGGCGCACCGCGTCCATCGGGGAGTAGACGACGCGCGTCTCGGTGCCCCTGGCCTTCAGCGTCTCCAGGCTGCCGGTGCTGCCCGGCACGCGCAGCATGTCGCCGAACGATGCCAGCACCACCCCGGGGCACTCGCCCAGGGCCAGGAACGCGTCGATCTCCCCTTGGGCGGTAACGCACACCGGGCAGCCGGGCCCGGAGATTAGCGAGACCGTCGGGGGCAGAAGCTGCCGCACGCCGGCGCGGGCGATCGCCATCGTGTGCGTGCCGCACACCTCCATGATCTTCGCCGGCCGGCTCAGGCGCCGGGCGATCGCCTCCCGCAGACCGGCGACCGCCTCAGCGTCGCGGAACTCATCAACCAGTCGCATCGGTGGTCTGTCCTGTCTGGGTGTCGATCCCAAACATGCGCAGGAGGGCCAGCGTCTCCCGGGCCTCGTCCTCATCCACGCGCTGAATGGCGTAGCCCGCATGCACCAGCACGTAGTCGCCCGCCGCCACCTCGTCCAGGAGGTCGGTGCGGATGTTCAGGGCCGCGCCGGCTTGCTCCACCACCGCGTCGTGGCCCTCAACCCGCTTCACCTGCATCGGTACCGCAAGACACATACGTTCACTCACTCTCTAGCATCTTCGTCGTTGGCCCCGGATGGACGGGGCGGGCCGAGGGGGTTCAGGCCACCAGCATCGCGCCGGCGACGACCGCCTGCCCCAGCGAGAGACCGCCATCGTTGGGTGGCACCTGATGGTGCCAGAACGGCTGCAGACCGGCCGCTTCCAGCCCCGAAACCACCTGCTCCAGCAGCCGCACGTTCTGAAAGGTGCCGCCGCTCAGGCACACCCGCTCCAGCCCGGTATCTCTGGCAACCACGCGGCAAGCCTGCACAATCGCCTCGGCCAGCGTGGCGTGGAAGCGCGCGGCGATAGTGGCCACCGGCACCGCCAGCTCCCGGTCGCGCAGCATCGCCCGGATCGCCGGCCGCAGGTCGAGGCTGCCATCATCCGCGGCAAACGGATAGGGCGCCGCCGTAGCCTCGTCGCCGGCGGCGATCTCCAGTTCCACGGCGGCCTGACCCTCGTAGTCGGCCGTATCGCAGACCCCCAACAGCGCCGAGACGGCGTCGAAGAGACGGCCCGCGCCGCTGCTTAGGGGCGAGTTCACGCCGCGGCGCACCTGCCAGGCCACCGCCTGCCGCTCTGCCTCAGCCAGGCCGGGCAGCCAGCGCTGGGCTGCCGCTTCGGCCTCGGCTTCCGGGAGGGCGTCCAGCAGGTAGGCATAGGCCATGCGCGCCGGCCGGCGGATGGCGGCCTCCCCGCCGGGCAGGCGCACCGGACGCAGGTGAGTGGCCCGTCGGAAGCCGGCATAGTCGGCCACCAGGATCTCACCGCCCCAGAGGGTGCCGTCGGTGCCATAGCCGGTGCCGTCGAACGCGACGCCGATGACCGGTCCTTCTAGACCGTTGTCCGCTAGGCAACTGGCGATGTGCGCGTGGTGGTGCTGCACCGCGATCGTCCGCGCGCCCTGCCGGGCCGCTTCCGCCGCGTAGCGCGTGGAGAGGTAGTCCGGGTGCAGGTCGTGCGCCACCACCGTCGGCACGGTGCGGAAGAGGCGGCGGAAATGCTCGATGGCCTGGCCGTAATAGTCGAACGTCTCCGCGTTGTCCAGGTCGCCGATGTGCTGGCTAAGGATGGCCTCCGAAGCGCGCGCCAGGCAAAAGGTGTTCTTCTGCTCGCCGCCGCAGGCCAGCACCGCCGCCTGCGGGCGTGGCAGGCGCACTGGTCGGGGCACGAAGCCGCGTGACCGCCGGATCAGGAACAGTTCCTCCCGGTAGAGGCGCGCCACGGAGTCGTCGCACGGCGTGCGGATGTCGCGGTTGTGGAACAGGAAGGCATCCGCCAGCGGCGCCAGGCGCGCGGCCGCCTCCTCATTCTCGTGGGCGATTGGCTCCTCGCTCCGGTTGCCGCTGGTCATCACCAGGGCCGGCGGGCCCGCGTCCAGCAGCAGCCGGTGCAGCGGCGTGTAAGGCAGCATCACCCCGAGGTGCCGCTGCCCGGGGGCTACCGCGGCGGCGATCTCGCTCCCCTCCCGGCGTGGCAGCAGCAGAATCGGCCGCTCCGGCGCCAGCAAGGCGGCGCGCGCCTCCGGCGTGATCTGGCAGTGCCGGGCCGCCTCCGCCAGGTCGCGCACCATCAGGGCGAACGGCTTGGCCTGCCGCCGCTTGGCCGCCCGCAGCCTTTGCACGGCATCCGGGTTGCGCGCGTCGCAGGCCAGGTGAAACCCACCCAGGCCCTTCACCGCCACCACCAGGCCAGCCCGCAGGAGCTGCGCCGCATCGCCGATGACTGACGCCGCCTCGGGAAGCCCCCCCGGCCCCCCGAGATCGGGGGGAGTGAGGTCTGGAGGCCCCCCCGGCATCGGGGGGGATGGGGGGCCCCCCCCCACGAAAGCCAGCCACACGTGCGGGCCGCACTCGGGGCAGGCGTTTGGCTCGGCGTGGAAGCGGCGGCTGAGCGGATCCGTGTACTCGGCACGGCAAGCCGGACACATCGTGAAGGCGCGCATCGTCGTTCGCGCCCGGTCGTAGGGCACCGTCTCCACGATAGTGAAGCGCGGTCCGCAGTCGGTACAGTTGGTGAAGGGATAGCCGTAGCGGCGGTCGGCCGGATCGGCAACCTCGGCGGCGCAGCGCTCGCAGGTGGCGACGTCGGCCGGGATGAGCGCCGTCGGCTGAGCGCCATCCTCGCTGTGGCGGATCACGAACGCCGCGGCCCCCTCGGGGCGCACCGGCGTCTCTGCCAGCGCGGTGATGCGCGCCAACGGCGGCAGCTCTGCCTGCAACCGGGGGGCGAAAGCGGCCACGTTAGCCGCGCTGCCCTCCACCTCGATCACCACGCCATCCGGGCCGTTGCGCACCCAGCCGGCCAGATCCAGCGCCCGCGCCAAACGGTAGACGAACGGACGGAACCCGACGCCCTGAACGGTGCCCCGGACCACGATCCGGGAACGGCGAATGCCATTCCCCGTTTCGCCTCTGTCTCGCTCGGCTGCCGCCACAATCCTCCCCCAGGAAGCCTGGCTCCCTGCCCTCATTATAGAGGGGCCGGCGCCCCCCGTCCATCAGGGAAACTGCGGCCGTTGCCGAGGGCGCATCCGGGAAAACCCGGATGGCAGATCGGGGAAGATCATGAAGGGTGGAGGGCCCCCGGCGGTCCGGGGGCAGGCGGCAAGGGGAGTCTGCGGGGCAGGCATCGCCTCGGGCGGGTGCCCGCGCGCGGCTCCGCTCAGGTAGTGAAGTACTCAGCGTTGATGCTGATGTAGTTCACCCACTCTTCCGGCACATCCTCCTGGGGGAAGATGGCGTTGACGGGGCATTCCGGCTGGCAGACGCCGCAGTCGATGCACTCGTCGGGGTTGATGAAGAGCATGTCGGGGAAGCCTTCTTTGGCTCCTTCGTAGATGCAGTCTACGGGGCAGACCTCCACGCACGCTCGATCCTTCACGCCGATGCATGGCTCGCAGATCACGTAAGGCATACTGCTCCTCTCACGCGGCCGCGCGGGGCACGGCCGGATCGCCTAACGCCGGTTTAGCATGGTACCAGGCCTGTTCGCGGCTGTGGTTCAGGCGCCCTCCCCGGGAGCCGTCAGGATTATAGCAGCCTGTCTGCAGCGCAGTCACCCCAACCATCTCGGCCGGCCGTTGCCCTCCCGCCATCGGGCCGTCGCTAGGAGCCGTTGCTATCTGCCGCGAACAGAGTGGCAACCGGCAAGCGCGGAGGGGCTGGCGGCGGGGATGGCACGCAAAGGAAATGGCACGCGGCGCAAGACGCCAGGGGAGAGCCCGGAGGGGCAGCGCCTCCGCGAGTTCACTCGCGAGTTCTTCACCCGCACCGGGTGCCAGGTGGTCGCGCGCCAGGATGAGCTGCACGTGGCGCTCTCCCCGGAGATGGAGGCGCTGTTCGGCACCCCGGTCCTGAAGCTGGCCTTTCGCGCCCGCGACCTGCTGGAGCCGGATGTCCACCTGATCCAGCCGGGCAGCGTCTTGCTGGAGCGGATGGTGACCCACCTGCGGGAGCGCGTGGGCATCGCCACTGCCGACCTGACGGCAAGCGTGGCGGCGGAGGCGGTGCTGCCCCCGGAGATCCTCTTTCGCTGCGAGGCGCGCCTGGGCCGCGTGACGGTAACCCCGGAGGAGTACCTCACCTTCAACTTCCGGGTGAGCTACGTCTGCGATACCAAGAACGAGGAGGTGCGCTCCATCACCCTCGATGGCGACGGCGGCGTTGTGACCGATGCCGATCTGCTGGCGCGCCTGACCAGCGCTCCCCCGGGCGACGCACCGATTGAGACGTCACGGCGCACCCTGGGGGCGCTGTACGCGGCGGCCGAGGCGCAGGTGCGTGCCGACGCGGAGCAGCGGGCGAAGCAGATCGAGCAGGAGACGCTGCCGCGCCTCTACCGCGAGATCACTCGCCTGCGCGCTTTCTATCAGAACCAGATGGCCGAGCTCGACCCGCGCATCGAGCAGGAAGCGGAGCTGCGCGACCACTACGAGCGCGAGCTGCGCCTCCGCATTGATGAGGAAGTTCACAACCACCGCCTCACCCTCTCGCTGGCCCTGCTCAACTACCGGATCGTCCGGGTGCCCCACGCGCGCTACAGCGTGCGCCTGCAAACGCCGCACGCCCACCGCACGGTGGTGCTCGCCCGCGACCTCTCCACCGGCGCCCTGCTGCACCCCGCCTGCGAGGCGTGTGGGCACCGGCTGGAGAGCGTTGAACTGTGTGCCGGCGGTCATCTGATCTGCCCGGAGTGTGCCCGCCCCTGCGCCCGTTGTGGGCGCGTGGAGTGCCCCACCTGCGGTGCCCAGCGCTGCGCGCGGTGCGGGGAAGTAGTGTGTGGCGAGTGCCGCGTCACCTGCGCCGTTTGCAGCAACGTGGTCTGCCGTGACCACAGCGGCACCTGCCCCCTGTGCGGCCGGCAGGTCTGCCACGCCTGCCTGCGCGAGTGCGCCGTGTGCCACACCGCGCAGTGCCTGGCCCACCTGCTGCCCTGCCAGGCGTGTGGTGAGGTGGCGTGCGCCTCCTGCCGCGAGGGGTGCGCCACCTGCGGCGGCACCTTCTGCACCAACCACACCGGGTCGTGCGCGCGGTGCGGGCAGGTCTTCTGCCGTGACCACCTGGGGGCGTGCGCGGTCTGCGGCGCTGAATGCTGCCACCCTCACCTGGAGCAGTGCCGCACTTGCGGGGTGCCGTTGTGCGAGGCGCACGTCATGGCCTGCGGCGGCTGTGGCGCCCCCGTTTGCCCGGCGCACGCCGAGGGATGCGCGGTGTGTGGCACGCCGGTGTGTGCCGCCTGCGGGGAGACCTGCGCCAGCACGAACCGACGCCTCTGCCACGCGCATGTCGTCGCGTGCGCGGCCTGCGGGGCTGCCCTCAGCCGCGAGGCGGCCGGCCGGTGCGCGACGTGTGACAACTTCATCTGCGACGAGCATGCCACGGAGTGCTTGAGTTGCGGCAAGGTGGGCTGCCCCCAGCACATGGCGGAGTGCCTGGTCTGTGGCCAGCCCTACTGCCCGGCCTGCATGCCTTCGGGATCCGCGTGCCCGATCTGCAACCACTTTGAACACGGCGAGCCGCTGGAGGCGAGCGCGGTGTGGGCGTTGGAGGGCCTCCCGCGGCGCTGGATGACTGCCGCGCGCTCCGCTTCCTGGTGGCGGGTGCGGCGCGGCGAGCGATGCCTCTACTATGGCGTTCGCCCAACCCACCTACTGGTGGCCGTTGCCGACGCTGCCGGCCGCGTGGTGCTGGCGCGGGAGTTCTTCATGCGCCCGATGCCTGATGGGAGCCTGCACC
Organism: Armatimonadota bacterium; assembly: GCA_012512505.1. GTDB lineage: Bacteria > Armatimonadota > JAAZEB01 > JAAZEB01 > JAAZEB01 > JAAZEB01. Next base: position 8,872 of record JAAZEB010000294.1, read on the forward strand.
TGCGGCGTGAGCACTGAAGGAGCGGGCTGCCCCGCCGCGAACCACGCAGTGTGCGGTGGCCGAGGAGAAAGCGATGTCGCGTTACGTGATGGTGAAAACGCAACTCCGGGACCTGCGGCTGTTGCGGGAGACGCTCCAGGGGATGGGCTGCAGCGTGCAGGAGGGCGCGGCGGTGCGCCTCATGGCCGGCGAGCGCCGGGCGGATCTGGTGGCGCAGACGCCGGCCGGGTCGGTCGGCTTCGTGCAGGCGGGGGAGGATGTCCGCGCCGTCGGGATGGAGGAGTTGCTGCGCCGCGAGGCTTTCCGCCGCTTCCTGGAGCAGGTGACGCAGCAGTATGCCCGCCGCCAGGTGATGGCAGAGGCGGAGCGTGCCGGCTATCGGTTGGTGGAGGAGACGGTGGAGGCCGACAACACCATTCGATTGGTGGTGCGCCGATGGTAGCCTCAAAGCAGCAGATCGAGTTTCGCATCCACCCGAATGGCGAGGTGGAGTTCGTGATCAAAGGGGTGAAAGGGCGCAAGTGTGCCGATGTCGCCCGCCTCTTTGAGACGTTGGGCACGGTGACCAAGGTGGAGAACACCGGCGAGTATTACGAGCGAGAGACGGAAACGCGGCTCAGCGGCCGCAACGTGGGGGGATAGCAGGAGTGCTGCCGCGATTGCAAGTGGAGCCGATAGTGCGGGCGGCGCTGGCGGAGGACATCCGCGCCGGCGACATTACCACCGAGGCGACGGTGCCGCCGGATCTACGCGCCGAGGCCGAGATGACCGCCAAGCAGGCGGGGGTGATTGCCGGGCTGGAGGTGGCCGCCCTGGTCTTCTCCCTGCTCGACACGGCGGTGGAGTTCATACCGCGAGTGGGGGAGGGGGAGGCCGTGGAGCCCGGCCGCTGCGTGGCGGAGGTGCGGGGGCCGGCACGTGCCATCCTCACGGGCGAGCGCGTGGCGCTGAACTTCCTGCAGCACCTCAGCGGCGTAGCAACGCGCACCCGCCGCTTCGTCGAGTTGGTGGCCGGCACCGGCGCCGCGATCACCGACACGCGCAAGACCACGCCTGGCCTGCGCCTGCTGGAGAAGTACGCCGTGCGCGTGGGCGGCGGCCAGAACCACCGCTACGCCCTCGACGACGCGATCCTGATCAAGGACAACCACATCGCCGCGGCCGGGGGGATCCGGGCGGCCGTGGAGCGGGCGCGCCGCCGGGGCGGACACACCACGGTGATCGAAGTGGAGACCCAAAACCGCGCGCAGGTGGAAGAGGCGCTGGCCGCCGGGGCGGGCATCATCATGCTCGACAACATGTCGCCCGCCGCGATGCGCGAGTGCGTGGCGCTGATCGCCGGGCGTGCCGTCACCGAGGCCTCCGGGGGTGTCAATGAGGAGACGATCCGCGCCATCGCCGAGACGGGGGTGGATCTGATCTCCATCGGCGCGCTCACCCACTCGGTGACCGCGCTCGATATCAGCCTCAACATCCGCGCCGCCTGAGGGCCGCCCCGACCCTCGGGCCGGGCCATGCCCCCGCTGTACCGACCGACGCGGGCTACCCGCCCTGGCCTCCCGTTTCGAGCCACCCCATCGGGCGCCGGGGAGCCGGCCGGCTCCTTGGGTCAGGGCAGTCCTGGCGGGCTGCCCGCGGCGGTTCAGGCGGCGGCGGGAGCAGCTGGCCGGCGCTTCTTGGCACGCACGGTGCTCGCCTCGGCTATCGCGGCCTTGCGGGCCTCGCGCTCTCGCTCCTGCCGTCTCTTGCGCCGGCGTGCGCGCTCCTTATCGCCCTCGTTTCTCGACATGCTGGTGCTCTTTCTCCCCTCTATCCGGGTGTGGATCCAACGCGCCTATTATAGGGCACACGGCGCGCCCTGTCAACGCACGGCTGCGGTTGCCGGAGTTCCGGAGGCGGGAGCGCGTTGTGGCGCCAGCGGCCGGCGGGATGCCGCCGATCCGTGAACGCTCGCCTGCGGTTGACGGCGCCCGGGGCCTGTGCTAAGATAGCCGCATGGGCAGCACCTTTGGGCACGTATTCCGCATCACCACTTGGGGGGAATCGCACGGCGGCGCCGTTGGGGTCGTGATCGACGGCTGCCCCCCGCGCTTGGAGCTTTCCGAGGCGGAGAGCCAACGCGAGTTTGACCGGCGCCGGCCGGGCCAAAGCCGCCTCACCACCCAGCGCCGGGAAGCAGACCAGGTGCAGATCCTCTCCGGTGTCTTCGAGGGCAAAACCCTTGGCACCCCGATCTGCCTCCTGGTGTGGAACCAAGACGCCATCTCCAGCCCCTATGCCGACTTCCAGCGCATCTACCGCCCCTCCCATGCCGACTACACCTACCAGGCAAAATACGGCATCCGCAACTGGCAGGGGGGCGGGCGCGCCAGTGCCCGCGAGACGGTGGGCCGCGTCGCTGCCGGCGCCGTGGCCAAGAAGCTGCTGCAAACGCTCGCCGGCACCCAGGTGCTGGCCTACGTCCGCCAGGTCCACACGATCGTAGCCGAGGTCGATCCGGAGACGGTGACCCCGGAGGCGGTGGAAGCAAACGCCGTGCGCTGCCCCGATCCCGAGGCGGCCGCGGCGATGTTTGCCCGCATCGACCAAGCGCGGCGCGAGTTGGACTCGCTCGGGGGAGTGATCGAGTGCGTGGCGCGCGGCGTGCCGCCTGGCTGGGGCGAGCCGGTCTTTGATAAGCTGGAGGCCGACCTGGCGAAAGGGATGCTCTCCATCCCGGCGACCAAAGGTTTCGAGGTCGGCTCCGGGTTCGCCGGGGCGACGATGACCGGATCGCAGCACAACGACGCCTTCTACAGTGAGGGCGGGCGGATCCGCACGCGCACCAACTACTCCGGCGGCATCCAGGGAGGGATCAGCAACGGCGAGATGATCTTCCTGCGCGTTGCCTTCAAGCCCACGGCCACCATCGCCCGCGCGCAGGAGACGGTGGACGAGGAGGGGCAGCCGGTGACCCTCGCCGCCCATGGCCGCCATGACCCCTGCGTGCTTCCCCGCGCCGTGCCGGTGGTGGAGGCGATGGCCGCCCTGGTGCTGGCCGACCACCTCCTGCGCCAGCGGGGGCAGTGCGGCGGCTGAATCCTCACCTGTCGCCGTCGGAAACCTCTCCTATACCCAGTACGCGGTCGGATCGCCGGCGTCTCGCCGGCCGGCATAGGAGGCGCCGCCAATACCGAAGGGTGTTACTCCTCCAGGAGGGATGGCCGGAGTGCCCGAGCCATCGGGCTTCACACGGTTAGGAAGCCGCATTGCTGCGGCGCTCCG
>JAAZEB010000036.1 GCA_012512505.1 Armatimonadota bacterium
CGCGAGGCCGGCGTGGAGGTGCAGATCAACACGACCATTGCCCGCCACAACGACGGCCAGCTTGCCGACATCTACCACCTGGCGCGCTCCGTCGGGGCGGTTGCTCTGCACGCCTTCATGCTGGTGCCGGTCGGCTGCGGCGTGCAGATCGCCGACGACCAGATGCTCACCCCGGAGCGCTACGAGGAAGTACTCAACGAGTTCTACGACCTCTCGCAGCGGGGCGAGCTGCAGCTCAAGGCCACCTGCGCGCCCCACTACTACCGCATCGCGCGGCAGCGGGCACGCGCGGCAGGGGTGCCCCTCACCACCGCCCGCGAGGGAATGGCCGCCATGACCCGCGGCTGCCTGGCCGGCACCAACGTCTGCTTCGTCTCCCACAAGGGCCAGGTCTTCCCCTGTGGCTACCTCCCCCTGGAAGCCGGCAACGTGCGCACCCGTGACTTCGGCGCCATCTGGAGCGGCGCGCCCCTCTTCCGATCGCTGCGTGAAGACGCCCTGGGCGGCAAGTGCGGCGCCTGCGAGTACCGCCGCGTCTGCTGCGGCTGCCGCGCCCGCGCCTACTTCGCTACCGGCGATTACCTCGCCGAAGAGCCGTACTGCGCCTATCAACCATCGCGCTCCCCCCACGCATCCTGACCACGCGCCCCCACGCCGCCGGCACGGGGGCTTCCCGCCTCCCCCTGCGGGAAACCCTGACTCCACTCAGAGCAAAACCCCTGATAGCAACTAGCCATGCTGTTCGTCGCGATTTGCCGCGTCAACTTTGTGATCTTTGACGATCCCAAACCGTGTAAATCAGACCTGACGCGGGGTTCTCACCCCCGATTGGCGGCGGGATCTCCTGGAGGGCTCCGAGAGCTGGCCAGGTAGTTCCCTGAGAAAAATGCGGGCTTCCCCTGATTGCACGTGGGGCGCGCAGGCGCTATACTGCACCGCAACAAGGGTGCCTGGCAGACGTAACTTGCAGCCGGCCCCCGCTGGCGGCGCGTCGGGCCTCCCCCTTGTGACCCGCTTGCCCCGCGCGGGCCCGGCAGTCGGCGCATGGCAACGGCCGGCCGTTCCGCTGCCACCGGCGGGAGCCCCGGCGGCGGAGGATCCCGGCGCGTAGTTCTGACTCACCAGGGCGGACGCAGCGAGGGTGCCGGCCGGTGCCATAGAGAGTGGGCGGGCGGTCTCGCCGGGCGGGGCCACCCCGTGATTCCCATGAAACGCAACGCAGAGGGAGGAACACCGGGTGAAACGATGGGGCGTCTGCCTGGGCATCGCGTGTGCCATCGGCGCGCTGCTGTTCACCGCGGCCCGGCTGGCGGGTCAATCGGAAGAGGAGCAGCCTAGCTACCTGAGCGCCGAGGCATGCGCGGGCTGCCATGAGGATCTGGCGAAGGAGTGGGAGACCCACCCCCACGCGCGCTTCCTGATGGCGGCCGGTCGAGAGGTCGAGGGCAAAGGGTGCGAGGAGTGCCACGGGCCGGGCAGCAACCACGCCGCCGGCGACATCAAGGCGATCCGCAACCCGGCGAAGATGAAGCCCGCGGAGGAGGCCGCCCTGTGCCTGCGCTGCCACCGGCGCGACTTCCCGGCGCAAGACTGGCACGCGGCGGCGCACGGCCGGGCGCGCATCGCCTGCAGCAAGTGCCACGACGTGCATCATCCCCCCAAGGGCAGCAAGATGCTGCGCCAGCCGGTGCCCGACCTCTGCTTTAGCTGTCACCCGCAGCAGCGCGGCCAGTTCCGCCAGAACGCCCACCACCCGGTGCTGGAGGGGCGGCTGAGCTGTCTCGACTGCCATGACCCGCACCGGCCACCCACACGCTCGCTGCTGGCGGACGACACCTGCACGCAGTGCCACGCCGAGAAGGCCGGGCCATTCACCTATGCCCACGATGTGGCGCTGGGAGACACCACCGAGGGCTGCCTGGCCTGCCACCGCAGCCACGGCTCGCCCCACCCGCAGCTTCTGCGCCTCGCCGGCCGCGGCCTGTGCCAGCAGTGCCACCTCGACAAGATCACCCACAACCCCGGCGGGCGCTGCTGGCAGTCCGGCTGCCATGTGGACTTCCACGGCTCGCACCGTGACCCGCGCTTTCTGCGCTAGGAAGGGAGGAGGGAGGTGGCGACGACCAAAGCACTCGCTTTGTCCGCACTGACGCTCCTCGGTGGCGCCTTTGCCCTGGCCGATGAGGAGTCGCTGCTGATCGCCCCCAGCCCCTCGGCCGCGCTGGAGGTGGGGCGGCCGACGCCCGTCCTGGTGCAGGAGGGCACCCTGGTGCTGCCGCGCTGGCAGGCCAACGACGTGGGCGGGTCGCAGGGGCGCTATAGCAAGTACGCGGAGCCGCCCCAGGGCGCGTACCTCGGCCGGCTGCAGCTTGCCGGCGGCCAGCCCGGCAAGTCGGCGCTTCTGCTGCGTCTCGACGCGCCGGGGCAGCCCTCCAGCAGCGGCCTGCTGCAGTGGGAGCGCCTCTTCCCCCTCGGCTCCCTCCAGTTGGCCGGCGATCGCTACCACTTCTACCTCTACCCGGTTGCCGACACGGCCGTGCGCCAGCGCCTCGCCCTGACGGCGGAGACGGTGTTGGACGACCGCAAGAGCGTGGCTCGCCTGTACGCCAACACTAACTACCTGCGCCTGCCGAAGCCGAATGACCTGCTGAACCACCGCGTGGACTCCTACGGCCTGGAGCTGGTCCGGCCAGTAGGCGCGGGCGACCTGGCCCTCTCGTTGGGACTGCTGGAGTACCGCAACCTCGATGGCCTGCTGCGCGGCACCAGTTGGGCCACCTATGGCGTGCGCTATGGCCTCAACCTGGCCCGGCTGGCCAACGTCGGCGCTGCCTACTCGCTCACGCAGGTGAACCAGGGCAGCCGCTCGCCGCAGGTGCAGGTGCTGGCCCTCAGCGCCACCTCGCCGGCCGCCGCCAACCTGGTCGCCACCGCCTACCTGGGGTCACGCCGGCTGACCGGGGCGGTGGAGCGGAACGGCTACACGCGCGCCAGCCACGCCGGCCGGCTGGAGCTGCGCTACCGTGGCGTGCGCGGGCTCTCGCTGCGCGGCGGCTACGACCGCTACGAGTATGACCGGGTGAACCGGCTGCACACCGCCACCGACGAAACGGTGTGGCACCGGGTGTGGGCCACGGCCGCCTACCGTCCGGTGAGGGGCTGGCAGGTGGTGGCCCGCGCCTGGCAGCGCACCACGCGCACCCCGGCGACCAGCGGCCTGAACAACCCGATCCCCCTGGTCTACAACCTCGACCGGCTGGCAGAGGTGCGCGTGGAGGGCGCGCCGCTACCAAACGTGGGTGTCTACCTCACCAAGAACGCGCGTTTTCAGAAGAATACCCGCCGCAACATCGAACTGCAGAGCGACAGCGCCTCGGTGGGCGCCTGGGCCCAGATCGGCCCGCGCCTGAGTCTGAACGCCGACTACGGCCTGCAGTTGCTCGATAGCCGGAACTTCCCGCTACAGGGGGCACTCGCCGATGCCTGGGTGACGACCCTGGGCGGCTCGTATGCCCTCTCGCCGCGCCTGTGGCTGGATGGCAGTTACACCAACTACCGCACCAACCCGGCACAGCGCATCCACCAGAACGTCTACGGCGTGAGCCTGCGCCGGGACCTGGGCGGGGGCGCCACCTGGAACGTCGAGTTCCGGCGTGATGTGTTCGACGACCTGACCACTCCCGGGCTTGGCTACACGGCCAACGTGATCCGTGTCGGCGGGTCGTCCCGGTTCTGAGGAGCGGAGGAGAGCGATGCAAGCAAGATCTTGGGTGGCGCGGGCCGCCGCCGCGCTCTTCAGCATCGGGTTGGCCGCCGGGTGCGGCGGCACACACACCGAGTTCACCCCCGGCATCGCGCAGCAGGTACGCATTGCCCAGCCGGACCTGATGCTGACCGTGGGGGCAACGCAGGCGCTCACGGCGGTGGCCTACGACAACCGTGGGATCGCCGTGCCCGGCGTGACCTTCACCTGGAGTGCCTTCAACCCGGCCGTCGCCAAGGTGGACCAAAACGGCCTGGTGACGGCGGTGGCGCCCGGCACCACCAGCATCAGTGCCGTCTACAACGGCCTGATCGCCCGCGTCGGCGTTACCGTCACCGCCGGAGAGGTGGTGCTCTCGTTCGACCGCGACATCAAGACGCTTGCCGCGCTTGCCTGCTCGTGCCACCAGCCGGGCGGCTCCGCCGCGCAAACCGGCTCGATGGCCGACCTGGCCAACCTGCTGGCCCGGGAGTACGTGGTGGCTGGCGATCCGGCGAACAGCCCATTCCTGATTTCGGGCGCTGGCGGCGCCGACCACCCGGGTGGCAACGTGCTGGGGGCCAACCAGCAGAAGGTGAACGACTGGATCGAGCAGGGCGCCCAGCCCTGAGGGGCGTCTGCCCAACCAAGGAGGAATCGCGATGAAGCACCAAGGCAGGATGACGTTGGGCTCGACCGCCGCTACCCTGGCGCTCCTGCTCGCGGCCGCCGGCTGCGGCAAGAGCCTGCGCACCGGTGCCGATCCCGGCACCATCAGCCGGGTGTCGGTGGCCGCCGCCACCGATGGCACCGTCCGCGCCGGAGAAACAAAGAAGTTCGTGGCCGTCGCCACCAACAGCGCTGGCGAGGCAATCCCGACTGACTACGCCTGGAGCCTGGAGCCGGCCACGCTGGGTACCCTCACCGGCAGCGGCGCCGAGGCGCTGCTCACCGGCAAGACGCCCGGGTCCGGTATCCTCACCGCCGTCGCCGCCAACGGCATCCGCGGCGAGTTCCCAATCGTCGTCGTCGCCGGCCCGGTGGCCGACCTGCGGGTGGAATCGAAGAGCGGCAAGACCACCATCGAGGCAGGCGAGAGTGTCGGCTTCCAGGTGACCGGAGTCGACATGGGCGGCAACGTCGTCGGTCAGTCGCGCGCCCGCATCGTGCTTAGCCCGGCCTGGAGCGTGGAAGGGGGCATCGGCACGATCACCAGCGATGGCATCTTCACCGCGGCGGCGGCCGGCATCAACAAGACCGGCCAGATTGTCGCCACGATCGACGCGGTGCGGGGCACGCTCAACGTGTCGGTCACCCAGGGCTCGCGGGCGCTCTACGTTGGCTCGGCTGCCTGCAAAGGCTGCCATCCGAACGAGCACCAGGGCGAGTCGGTGACCAAGCACGCCGCGGCGCTGGAGACGCTGAAGCGGATTGGGCAGGCGGAGAACCCGGAGTGCATCGGCTGCCATACCGTCGGCTACCACGCGGGGGGCTTCGTCAGCGAGGCGGTGACCCCGGATCTGGCCGGCGTGCAGTGCGAGAACTGCCACGGCCCCGGCAGCCAGCACGTCGCCGGCAAGGGCGACGTGTCGAAGATCGTGAGGGGCGCCGCGGTGCAGCAGGCGACCATCTGCGGCAAGTGCCACACCGGCGCCCACCACCCGACCTACGACGAGTTTGCCCAGTCGCCCCACGCGGCGATTGAAGCGCACGTGGCCGAGGGTCTGGAAACCGGCGGCGAGGCGCGCCAGAAGCAGTGCGGCCCCTGCCACTCCGGCGCGGTGCGCCTGGCGCTGTTGAACGGCAAGCCGCTTCCTGCCGGCCATGACGCGGCCAGCGTGGCGATCACCTGCGCCGTCTGCCACGACCCGCACGCGATCACCCCCGCCGGCCAGAGGCTGCGCAACCCGCTGGCGTCGGTGACGCCGTTCTCCTACAACACGGCGGCCACGACGAGCTTCGCGGCCCAGTACGACCCGAACGTGCAGCTTTGTGGCCAGTGCCACAACGCGCGCGGCGCCACCTGGCAAAGCAGCAGCCGGGCGCCACACCACTCGCCGCAGTACAACATGCTGATCGGCAGCGGTGGGGTGGAAGACGGCCTGGTGCCCAACTCGGCCCACCGCAACCTGCAGAAGCAGTGCGTCCAGTGCCACATGTACCAGCGTGACGCGGACGAGCCGTCGGCGGAGAACCCGAACGACACCGGCCACCGCTTCCTGGTGCGGGTGCAGGCCTGCACCCCCTGCCACACCGAGGCCGATGCCGGCGCTCGCCAGGCCGCCACGCAGACCGACATCCACCAGCGCATCGGCGCGGTGAAGGCCCGCCTGGATCGCTGGGCCTCCACGCTGGCGCCGGAGGGGCTGCGGGCCAAGTACGGGCCGCTGGCCTGGGAGTTTACCACTCCTGGCCAGATCTCGAACCCGGCCGGCGACGAAGCGCTCATGGGTCCCGACGCGGCCGAGCAGGCGAGCCTTCCGGACGAGGTGAAGCAGGCACGCTTCAACCTCTACCTGGTGGAGCACGACGGCAGCTTCGGGGTGCACAACGCCAAGTACGCGCGCTACCTCCTGGAGGTGGCCCACGCCAAGCTCGATGCCCTGGGAGTATCACGCTGATCCAGGCCACGTGGTGACGTGGAGGCCGGCCGCCGTGCGGCCGGCCTCCCCCGAGGTGGCGCCGGCCAGAGGCTGCCTGCCAGCCGACGGCAGCGCAGACAAGGAGTTGGCGGCCACGGCGACGAAAGGTGGGGCAAGGCCACGTTCCACCACGCTGCCCACGTCGGGCGCATGGACCGGGGCGAGCAGGGAGAGGTGCCGGCCGTTCCAACATCCACGGAGGCCGGTCGCGTCGGACACCCTTGGGCCGCCGTCGGCCAGGTCCATTCGTCCCGCAGAACCACTACTTCCACGGCCGTGCCCATGTCAAGTAGCCAAGAGGGTCTGTTGCTCATGAGTGTGCGCAGGGCGCTCGTCCCTATTATGCCGCCGGCAAGCCCGCGGCGGTCCACCCCCCGGTTGTCGCCGGCTGCCCAAGGGAGCGGCGGTTCGTGGGCACGGTGGTGGTGCGTGGCGCTGGCAGCGCTGTTCTCCTCGACGGCGGCGCTGGCGGCACCCCGGCAGTTGACGATGAACCTCCGCGACGCGCGCGACAACCGCGCCTGCCTGGCCTGCCACGGGGATCCAGCGTGGGCCCAGGCGAACACGCCGGCCGGCCGCCCGTCGCTGTTCGTGGACGCGAAAGCGTATGCCGCGAGCACCCATGCCGCCCGCACCTGCACCGACTGCCACCAGGAGATCACCACCGTGCCGCATGGCACCGTCGAGCCGGTGCGTTGTGGCCGCTGCCACCCCACCAGCAGCACGTCATCGGGAAGGGTGGGGGCCGCCACGCTGCACGAAGGCGCCCACGCCCGTGCCTTGCGGCAGGGCAAGCAGGCACCCACCTGTGCCCGCTGCCACGGCAGCCATGACATCCGCGGGCCGGGCGACCGGCGCTCGCGCGTCCACCGCACCAGCATCCCGACCACCTGCGGCGAGTGCCACTCCCAGGAGGCCGCCGAGTACCAGGACAGCGTCCACGGCCGGGCGCTGGCCGCCAACGACACCGATGCCGCCGTTTGCATCGACTGCCACGGCGAGCACGAGCAACTGCTGCCCACCGGGGATCCCGCTTCCAGCGCCCACCCCTCGCAAGTGCCGGATACCTGCAGCCACTGTCACGAGTCGCTGCCGCTGACGGAACGGCACGGGCTGGCGACGCTGCGCGCGGCCACCTACCGCGAGTCGTATCACGGCATTGCCGCCCGCTTTGGCGATCCGGCGGCCGCCAACTGCGCGAGCTGCCACGGCTTCCATGATATCCTACCCTCCAGCGACCCGCGGTCGCGAATCCATCGCGACAACCTGGCGCAGACCTGCGGCGAGTGCCATCCCGGGGCGACCGCCAACTTCGCCCGCGGCACCGTTCACCTGATCCCAACGCCCAAGGAGGACGCGCCGGTCTACTGGGTACGCTTGTTCTACCGAGCCTTCATCGCCTTGCTGATGGCCCAGTTCGTGGCCCTGATCGTTCTCGACCTGGCGGCCCACCGGCGCGAGCGGCGCCGCAGAGGAGGTTCTGCATGAAGGAGGCTTCCGCCGCGGCGGTACCAGAGCGCACCTTCGAGCGGCTTACCCTGAACCAGCGCCTCCAGCACGCAGTGCTGATGGTCAGCTTCACCACGCTCGTCGTCACCGGCATGCCGGTTCGCTACGCGGAGAGCGGGTGGGCGGCCTGGTTGACCGCCTTGATGGGCGGCGCCGAGGGCCGGGCGCTGCTGCACCGCGTCGCTGCCGTGGTGCTGATGCTGCTGGCAGTCTACCACGTGGGATACCTGGTGGGCACGCGCCGCGGCCGCTACGAGCTGCGCCAGCTCATTCCCTGGTTCCCCGACGCCTGGGACGCGATCCACCACCTTCTCTACTACCTCGGCCGGCGGCCACACCCGCCGCGCTTCGGGCGCTTCAGCTACATCGAGAAGTTCGAGTATCTGGCCGTCGTGTGGGGCACCTTCTGCATGGGCGTCACCGGCCTGGTGCTGTGGTTCGAGGTGGAGGCGATGCGCTATCTGCCGAAGTGGGCGGTGGACGTGTGCCGGGTGATCCACAGCTATGAGGCCCTCCTCGCCGCCCTGGCCATTGCCGTCTGGCACCTCTACTGTGTCCACTTCCGGCCGGATGTCTTCCCGATGAGCCGCATCTGGCTGGATGGCCGTATCTCGGAAGCGGAGATGAAGCTCCATCACCCGCGCGAGTATGAGGAGATTCTGCGGCGCGAAGCGGCCGCCACCGCCGCGGAAGAACCTGACCTCGGGGCCGTGCCCCAGCCCGCCGGGAAGGAGACCGGCTCGTGAGACTGCTGCACCGCCTCGGCGAGTTTGGCGACCGCAAACTGCGCTTGCCGTTGATTCCCGGCCATCGCTTCACCGTGAAGTGGCTGGCGCTGTCTGGGTTTGTGGCGCTGGTGGGCGCCACCGCCTTGATGTTCCACCAGTCCAACCAGTCCGTCTTCTGCAAGACCTGCCATGAGATGGACGTCCACTACAAGACGTGGTCGGTCTCCTCGCACAAGAACGTCGATTGCGAGTCGTGCCATGTCATGCCGGGCGTCAGCAACATGGTCCGCAGCAAGGTGGCGGCGCTGCGCCAGGTGAAGACGCACATCGCCACCGGCGGCAAGGTGGATCCGGCGACGATCCAGGCCCACGTGCCGGACGTCAACTGCAAGAAGTGCCACCAGACCACGCAGGAAGTGGTGGTCTACCACTCGCTGAAGATCACCCACAAGAAACACTGGGAGCGCGGCATCGAGTGTACCTTCTGCCACGACCGCGTGGTGCATGGGCCGAACGCGGCCACCAAGAACACGCCCAGCATGCAAACCTGCTTCAAGTGCCACGATGGCAAGCAGGCGCCGAACAAGTGCGGGCTGTGCCACGAGACGTTGGGCCACCGCAGCGCGGCCACCTTCTCGCCCGAATGGGTAGCCGGCCACAAGCGCGAGGTGCAGCAGGGCGGCACCGACTGCACCCGCTGCCACCAGCAGGACTTCTGTGACATCTGCCACCGGATGGCGCGACCCCACCCCTCTGGCTACGTGCAGACCCATCCCACTGAGGCAAAGAAGGACCAACAGGCGTGCGCGGTGTGTCACCAGCAGCGCTTCTGCGACGACTGCCACAACATTCGCCGTGCCCACCCGGCCAACTGGGTTTCGGAACACCCCACGGAGGCGCGCCGCAGCGACAGCACCTGCCAGCAGTGCCACCAGCAGGAGTTCTGCTCCGACTGCCACCAGCGCTTCCGCCCGCACCCGGCCAACTGGGAGCAGTTCCATCCGGCGGAGGCGAAAGCCAACCGCTCGCGGTGCAACACCTGCCACCGCCAGAGCTTCTGCGATGGCTGCCACGAGAACAAGGTGCCTGCCTCGCACCAGAAGGACTGGCTGCAGACGCACAGCCGCACGGTGAACCGGGGGGATCAGAGCTGCCAGACCTGCCATCAGCCCGGCTTCTGCCAGAGCTGCCACCAATCGCGCCAGCCGGCCTCCCACGCGACGAACTGGACCCGCCTGCACGGCAACGCGGCCCAGCTCAACCGGACCGCTTGCCTGACCTGCCACCCTCAGGAGCAGTGCAACCGCTGCCATGGCGGGATGGCGATGCCGCACCCGGCCGGCTTCGTCGATAAGCACGCGGCGGACGCCACCGCGCGGCGGGCAGCCTGCAAGAACTGCCACGAGGACGCCTTCTGCGACTCCTGCCACCGCGGCGGCGCCCGGCCGCGCTCGCACGGCAAGGAGTGGGTCGCGAAGCAGCACGGCCCCGCCGCCCGGAAGCGGGGCGCCAACTGCAGCTCTTGCCACAGCCAGCAGCTCTGCAACGCCTGCCACGGCGGCTACCAGATGCCACACCCGGCCGGGTGGCGCGCGGCACACGGGGCGCAGAGCACCCAGGATGCCGCCGGCTGTGTCCGCTGCCACCGGAACGCCGAGTGCGCGGCCTGCCACCAGCGCACCCGGCCCGCCTCTCACGCCAAGGCGAGCTGGACCAAGGGGCACGGCGCGGCCTCCCGCGCGGCCAAGGCGCAGTGCTCGCTGTGTCACCAGTCGGCCCAGTGTACGGCCTGCCACGGCGTGGAAATGCCGCACCCGAAAGAGTGGACTACCCAGCACGGGGCAGCAGCCCAGAAGACACCACAAGCGTGCGCGCGCTGCCATGACCAGGCGAAGTGCGGCACCTGCCACGCGCAGTTCGCCCCGGCGTCGCACCAGGGGAAGGATTTCCGCAAGCAGCACGGAACCCAGGCCAAGGGGCACGAAGCGTTGTGCGCCCTGTGCCATGGCAAGAATGCCTGTGATGACTGCCACGGCACGCCCATGCCCCACCCCGAGAACTGGGTCATGGAGCACAAGCAGAAGGGGGCCAGTCTGGCGGCGAACTCGCCGTGTCTGAAGTGCCACAGCAAGACGGAGTTCTGCGCTAACTGCCACCCGGAGGAGTAATGTGGACCGACGCAGCTTCCTGAAGGCGGCCGGCACGCTGGCCGCTGCGGCCGGGCTGGCCGGCGAGGAGAGTTGGGCCGCGGCTGGGAGCATCCCCAAGCGGCGTTTCGGCGCCCGGGGGCCGATGCTGTCGGTGATCGGCTTTGGCGGCATCATCGTCTCGGGGGTGACCCCCGAAGAGGCCCGGCGCTACGTGGTGGAGGCGTTTGATCGCGGCATCAACTACTTCGATGTTGCGCCCACCTACGGCAACGCCGAGGAGCGCCTCGGGCCGGCGCTGGCCGGCCTGCGTGACCGGGTCTTCCTCGCCTGCAAAACGGAGCAGCGCGACCGGGCCGGCGCCGCCGAGGCGCTGCGCCGCTCGCGCGAGCTGCTGCGCACCGACCACTTCGACCTCTATCAGCTCCATGGGCTGGCCACCATGGAGGACCTGGACCGCTGCACGGCGGCCGGTGGGGCGTTGGAGGAGGTGATCGCGGCGCGCAAGGCCGGTGTGGTGCGCTACATCGGCTTCTCGGCGCACTCCGCCGAGGTCGCCCTGGCGGCGATGGAGCGCTTCGACTTCGACAGCGTGCTCTTCCCGTTCAACTTCGTCACCTGGGTGCGCGCCGGCTTTGGCCCGCAGGTGCGGGCGCAGGCGCAAAAGAAAGGGCTGGCACGCCTGGCGCTGAAGGCGATGGCCTACCGTCCCTGGCCGCAAGGTGCCGACCGCCCCTACGACAAGTGCTGGTACCAGCCGATTGATGACCCAGACCTGGCCAGCCGCGCCGTGCGCTGGACGCTCTCTCAGCCGATCACCGCGGCGATCCCGCCGGGCGATGTGCGTCTCTTCCGCCTGGCGCTGGACATCGCCGCTAACCTGCGGCCGATCACCCGCGAAGAGGAGATCGAGCTGCGCAAGCTCGCCCTCAGCACCGAGCCGATCTTCCGCCTGGGAGCGTGATCACGCGCTCCTTTCGGACGAACGCCCCGCGGGCCGGCCGCGTTCCAGCCCCGCGGGGCGTTTCCGCCCCACCGTCCGCGGCTACCGCAACAGGTGGTAGAGGTTGATCAGCGTTTCCCGGTGGTCGCCGCGGATGTAGAAGCTTTCGCCGCCATCTTGCACCGTGCGCACCAGAATCGTCTTGAAGGGGCGGTAGTAGTAGCGCGGGTCGTGCTTGGGCGCCTCGTGGGAGAGATCGCTACCCAGGTCAATCAGGTCGAAGACGGCGGTGGTGAAGGCGTTGATCGAGCGGTTCTCCTGGCGGGCGACGTTGCGTGCCATGGAGAGGGCTTTGAGGTAGACCTCGGGGCCCATCACGGCGCTGCCGAAGCAGAGGAAGGTGCCCCCCTGCAGGCCGCAGATGCTCTGGGTGAAGACGAGGAAGTCCTGGTAGGAGGCCGCTCCCAGGGCGGCGCCATCGCAGTTGGGGTGCTGGTGGATGATATCCTGCCCCAGGGCGACGTGAACGGTCACCGGCACCCGCCGGCGGTAGCCGGCAGCCAGGATGCTGACCTCGGCGTGAGGGAAGCCCTCGCCGCTGATGGTGCGGCCGAGCGCTTCGCCCAGGCCCAGCCCTTCGGCGGCGGCTTCCCGGGCGATGTCGTTGATGCGGCCAGTTTCCTGCCACATCCCAAAGCGGCCGCTGCGGATGTAGTGGGCCACGCTCTCCGTGGTCGCTCCGGCCAGCGCCAGCTCGAAGTCGTGAATGGCGCCAGCGCCGTTGAGGGCGACGTGGGTCACCCATCCTTGCTCGATCAGATCAACGACGAAGCGCGACAGCCCCACTTTGATCACGTGCGCGCCCATCATGAGAATGCGTTGGGCGCCCTGGTCGCGCGCGGCGCGCATCCGCCGGGCCAGGGTCGCCAGGTCGGCACTCTCAAACGGGGGCGGCGGTGTGTTCAGCGGCAGAACATCGGCCCACTGCATGTCGTGGCGGCGCTGGGCGAGCGGCTCTAGAATCAAGCGGCTGCGGTCGAAAGCAGGATACGGCATCTCTCTCCCCTGAGGCTTGGATTCGTCGCCTCGGGGCGCTCTCCCTGCCGCAGCGGCCACCGCCGGGCGCGAGGAACAACACGGGGGCAGCGGCACACTTGCCAACTGCCCCCTCACGCCACCGCGCCGCGCGGATTGGCCGACGCTACTTGGTGGCCTCCAGGCCCGCTCCCTCGCCACGGAACCCAAGCACTGCGGCCTCCGTGGCGGGAGCCTGCATGCCGGCGATGTTATAGCCCGGCGCGATATTGGCGAAGAAGGACGCGGGCACGTACATCGTGTCGCCCCGCACCACTACCGGGCGGGCGAGCGGGAAGGCCGCGTCTCCAACATGGGCGTAGCCGCTCTCAACGTTCAAGCGGACGATCTGGTTGTTCCAGATGAAGGAGGCTTGCAGGTCGCCCGGGTTGGTCGTGGAGGGCGACAGCCCCAGCGCCAGGAGTGTCTCGTCCAGCGGCACCATCAGCACGCCCCCCATGTACCAGGTGGGGGAGGCATAGCTGAACGTCTGGCCGTTGATCGTAAAGGTGCTTGGGCCGAACGGCTGCGGAATCGGCGCCGGTGGAACCCCCGGCTGGCCGCGGAACCCGCGCACGGTCACCAGCCCAAAGTCCGGCTCCAGACTGGTAATGAACTGGGCCGGCACCCAAGTCGTCCCGTTCAGCACCCGGGCCATCCCCGGGAGCTGTGTGGTCTGCCCATCGATAGTCGCCGTGTTTTGGTTCAGGTCCAGCATGATCTGGCGGCCCTCATGCACGAATGAGACCTGTCCCGTGGCGTCCGAATAGACAATGTCCGTTGCCCCGATCACCGTCAGGGTATCGCGGAGGGGCAACAGGACGGTGTTGCCGACCGAGATCGGCTGGGGAGTGAGCGTTACGGTACGGCCATCCAGCGTCGCCCGGTAGAGCTGCGCGCCGGACGGCGCGGCCGTCATCGCGATCAGCAGCCCCATCAGCGCGGCGACTACACAGCGTCTGCTCATGGCTTCTCGTGCTCCTTTCCGAGGAGCCGGTCGCCAGATGGCTCCTCGCCATGAGCCCTTACCCGTACCTGTTTGGCATCAAAACGCAGCGCCGGGGCCACCGTCCCCGGCCACCGGCGTGCCGTCGCGCGCGTGAAACGCTTTCCCAGAGTAGTAGCGAAGCGCCGCGGTCACTCCTGCCCGGCGGCCGCCTCTCCCGGCGCGTCCGTTTCGCGGCCGCCATCCGGGCGGGTGTGGCGCAGCTCGCGCACCACGGCCACCACCCGCGCCACAATCGCCTGCAGCAGGCGCTCCCCCTTCTCCGCGGTCGCCCGGGTCGCGAACCCCTCGGCGCCCACCGTTCCCCATTCGGCCGCGCTGCGGGCAATCGCCACCCCGCGCAGCGCCGCGGCGGGGAAGTTGTGGTCGTCACGAATCAGCTCGCGGCGCACCAGGTCAGGTCGCAGCCACAGCATCAGCGACGTTTCCACCTCGCAGGCATGCCCGACCCGCTTCAGCGGCCCTTCTAGAATCGAGGCAATCTCCGTCGCCGCCACGTCCCAGTAGGAGGCCGAGGCGAGGACGACCTCGGGATAGCGCCGGTCGAGCTGGCGGAGCGCCAGGTGCATCGTGTCGATGTTGCCGCCGTGCCCGTTGAGGACGAAGAGGCGCCGGAAGCCGGCCTGCAGCATGCTGTCGCACGTCTCGTAGACCAGGCGCACGTGGGTCTCCACGTCGGCCGTGAGGGCGCCGAACGGGAGGTGGTGCTGCGAGGCGCCCAACCACTGCGTGGGGAGCAACAGCACCTCCTTCCCCAGTACCGCCTCGGCGCGGGCCGCCACCTCACTGGCGATCACCGCGTCGGTGGCGAACGGCAAGAACGGCCCGTGCTGCTCGCACGCGGCGAACGGCGCCAGCACCACCGTGTCGCGGCTCACTTCGCGAAACTCCGGCCAGGTCATCTCCGCCAGTACCATCGTCTTGTCTGTCCCCCCTTCAGACCTGTCAGCGAGTGACCGCACCCGCCGCGCCGCGGACCCCAGGCGTCGCGTGTTCGTGGATGGGTCTTTCCCGGGGACGCCGGCTGCTCGCGCGAGCGGCGGGCATCCCCCTCATATGCCCCCGTCGCTCCGCAGGTTCGCCGCCCCGGCCCAATCGCCTGCCGCCGCGCGGCGGGGAGGGAAGGGCCGGCGCGGGCGCGAACCTGGTGAGGAGTTACTTGTTTTCTAGAGTGGGCGGGGCATTCCGGGATCGTGCCGGACGCGGTACCGCCCCTCGGCGCCGGGGGCGCCTCCTACGGCGGCCGGCGGGACGCCGGCGATCCGACCGCGTACTGGGTGTAGGAGGGGTTTCCGACCCCAACACGATCACCCTCCGGCGTCGGAGGCGCCTCGCAGGGCGGCGGGTGCGGGAGTGCCCCGGACGAGTTCGATGCAGGAACGGTACAGGAGGAGCTGGCAGATGGAGGCTAGGTTGCGCGAAACGGAACAGGACGTAGGCCGAAGACACCGTTTGGCCTGGGGGCAGGCCTACCGGCTGGTGGTGATGCTGCTGTTGCTGGTGCTGCTGGCAGTGCCGGCGATGGCCGCCAAAGCCCGGAACGTGATTCTCTTCATCGGCGACGGGATGGGTCCGTCGCAGGTGAGCCTGGCGGCGCTCTACAGTAAGGAGATCCAAAAGCGACCGCTGCGCATGCTTGATGCTGCCGCCGCCGGGCGCATGGGCATTGCCTATACCAGCTCGGCCAACGCTCTGGTCACCGACTCCGCGGCCGCTGCCACCGCCCTGGCCACCGGCTTCAAGACGAACAACGGGGTCATCGGGCTGGATGCCGAAGGCAAGCGCGTGCCGACCATCCTGGAGCTGGCGCGCGACCGCGGCCTGCGCACCGGCCTGGTAGCCACCGCGTCGATCACCCATGCGACGCCGGCAGGCTTCGCCGCCCATGTCTCCAGCCGCGGCAGTGAGTTCGAGATCGCCGCGCAGATGGCGGACGCCCGGATCGACGTGCTCCTGGGCGGCGGGTTGGGTTTCTTCCGCCCCAAAGACCAGGGTGGGGAACGCACCGATGGGCAGGATCTAGTGGAGCGCCTGCGCGCCGCGGGGTGTAGCGTGCTCAGCACGCGCCAGGAACTGGCCGACAGCACCGCCCCGCGGATGGTTGGCCTCTTCGGCTCGGGGGCGCTGTCGCCGGCGTTCCTCCGCGAGCGCGACGCGCCGGGGCAGCCGCGCCTGGCGGAGATGACCGACCAGGCGATCCGCGCGCTGGCACGCGGCAAGCGCGGTTTCTTCCTGATGGTCGAGGGTTCGCAAATCGACTGGCGGTGCCATGCCAACGAGGCGGTCGGCGCCCTACACGAGGTGCTGGAGCTGGATGAGGCGGTCGGGGTAGCCCTCGACTTCGCTCGCCGCCGCCGCGACACCCTGGTGCTGGTCACCGCCGACCATGAGACCGGGGGCATGACGCTCACCGCCGGGGGCGAGCAGCTTCAGGCGCTGGCCAAGGCGGCGCTGCCGCTGGATGCCGCCGGCCTCGCCAACGGGATGACCGCCGCCCAGATCGCCGCGCTGACCGCGGAGAAGCTGAGCCTGCCGGTGCCGGAAGCGGAGATCGGGGGGCTGCTGGGGCCAACCGGCGCCTTCGACCAGAAGGCACACGGGCTACCGCTGCTGCGCCTGATGGGCGGCCGCTGCGGCGTCTCCTGGACCACCACCGGGCACACCGCCACCCCGGTCTACCTGATCGGCTACGGGCCGGGCAGCGAGCGGATCCAGGGCGTGCAGGAGAACACGGCCACCTTCACGATCATGCGCCGTGCCCTGGGGCTGTAACTGAGGGTAGCTGATGAAGGTGCTGGCGTGCCCCAGGCTAATCGCCTTTGCCGGGCACGCCAGCACCCACGTGTAGCGGCGGCAGTACCGCCGGCTCAGAGGACCGGCAGGTACTGCTCCAGTTCCCAGGTGGTGACCTGCATCTTGAAGCGGTCCCACTCGATCTTCTTGTTCTCGATCAGTTTCTCGAAGACGTGATCGCCCAACGTGCGGCGCAGCAGCTCGCTTTGCTCCGCCAGGCGAATCGCCTCGTGCAGGTTCTCCGGCAGGGTGCGGATGCCGCGCGCTTCACGCTCCTCGCTCGACATCTCGTAGACGTTGCTCTCCACCGGATCACCCAGGGGATACTGCTTCTCGATACCCTCCAGGCCGCACGCCAGCATCACGGCGAAGGCCAGGTAGGGGTTGCACGCCGGATCGGGCGAGCGCAGCTCCACGCGCGTCGCCTTCTCCTTGCCCGGCTTGTAGTGCGGAACCCGGATTAGATCCGACCGGTTGCGCACCGCCCAGGAAAGGTAAACCGGCGCCTCGTAGCCAGGCACCAGCCGCTTGTACGAGTTCACCCACTGGTTCAGCACCAGCGTCACCTCGGGCACGTGCCGCAGCAGCCCGGCAATGTAGTGCCGCGCCACGTCCGAAAGAAGATAGGGCGCGTCGCGGTCGAAGAAGGCGTTCGAATCGCCGCGGAAGAGGGATTGGTGGGTGTGCATGCCACTGCCGTTCTGCCCGTAGATCGGCTTGGGCATGAAGGTGGCGTGGATCCCGTGCTTCATCGCCACCTCTTTGACTACCAGGCGGTAGGTCATGGCGTTGTCGGCCATGGTGAGGGCGTCGGTGTAGCGCAGGTCGATCTCGTGCTGGCTGGTTGCCGCCTCGTGGTGCGAGTACTCGACGCCGATCCCCATCTCTTCGAGGGCCAGGACGGTCTCGCGGCGCAGGTCACTGGCGACATCGGCCGGGGTCAGGTCGAAGTAACCGCCCTCGTCAAGGCCCTGGGGCGGCCCCTGGGGGCTGCGGAAGTAGAAGTACTCCAGTTCGGGACCAACGTAGAAGGTGTAGCCCATCTCGGCGGCGCGCTTCAGTGTCCGGCGCAGCACCCAACGGGGGTCGCCCTCGTAAGGCTCGCCCTCGGGGGTGCGGATGTCGCAGAACATGCGGGCCACCGCCTCCTGGCGCGGCCGCCAGGGCAGGATCTGGAACGTCGTTGGGTCCGGCATCGCGATCATGTCGCTCTCATCGATGCGCGCGAACCCCTCGATGGAGGAGCCGTCGAAGCCAAGTCCCTCAGACAGCGCCTCCTCCAGCTCACTCACGGTGATCGCCACCGACTTGAGAAACCCCAAGATATCGGTGAACCACAGGCGAATGAAACGGACGTTCTGCTCTTTTGCCGTTTTCAGCACGAACTCTTTGTCGCTATCGTGTGCCACGAGACCTCCTTGGTAGGCTGGGGCCACGCCGGTTGCCCCGGATGATATCGTAGTGACCATTATACCTGACGGGTGTAACCAGCAGGTTACGGCAATGTTTCCAACGTGTTAACGGCCGGCCGCCGGATGGGAGGGGACGTTCTTCGGCGCGATCAAGAAGCCCGCGTTGAAGAGGGCGTCTCGGCAGGGAGCAGGTCCGCCAGGGAAGAGACGACCAGGTGCGGCTGGAACGGGGAGTGGCGTAGGTCCTCGATGGTGGCCTCACCCGACAGCACCAGGATACCGGTCATGCCGTTCTCCACGGCCATGCGGATGTCGGTGTAGAGGCGGTCGCCCACCATGGCGATTTGGTGCGGGGGCAGTCCCAGGCGGCGGGCGGCAGCGGCGGCCATGCCGGCGTGCGGCTTGCCGATCACCTGCGGAGAGACGCCGGTAGCCGCCGTGATGAGGGCGCAGAGGGCACCGCAGTCCGGGATCGGCCCTTCCTCGGTGGGGCAGTTGAGGTCCGGGTGGGTGGCGACAAAGGGAACGCCGGCGCGCACCAGGCGGCAGGCCTGCTTCAGCTTTTCGTAAGTGACGCCAAGATCGAAGGCGACCACCACCCGCTGTGGATCCTCGGCGGTGAGGGTGAGGCCCGCATCCTGGAACTCGCGCTCGAGGCTGGGCGTGCCGAGGAGGAAGACGCGCGTCACGCCCTCGCCGCGCAGTTGCAGGGTGGTGGCCTCGCCGGAGGTGAACACATCCTCCGGGGTGGCGGCGAACCCGAGACGGTTCAGCTTGGCGGCGTACTCGGCGGCACGGCGCGAGCAGTTGTTCGTCACCCAGAGGACGCGCCGTCCCTGCGCCCGGCAGCGGGCCACAAATGCGGCAGCCCCGGGCACGGCCCGGTCGCCCACGTAGCAAGTGCCGTCCAGGTCCAGCAGAAAGCCGGCGATGGCATCGAGGCTGGCCGCCGGCGCCGGGCATTTCGCGGGCGGAGGATCTTGTCGTGTGGTCACACCCCCCGATTCGCCCCCGGGCGCGGCGGCTCCTGCTCCTCGCCCAGGGGCGGGCGCGTCGTTTCCGCCACGCCGGCCGGGGGTAACGAGATCGAAGCAGCTTGGCTGCGCCAGCCCGCGGTGGTTGGTGGGGTAGGGGCGTATCGACGTTGGAGACTGCGGTCGGAGCGCCGGCCGCTGGCCGGCGACGAGGAGGCCGGCGGGACGCCGGCGATCCGGCCCCTCGGCAGGGGCGCGCCTCCTAGGGAGGGGCGTGCTGTAGGAGGGTCTGTAGGGCGGGCGCGCGAATCTGGGTGTGGGGTGAGGAGGTGAGGCCGGTGCTTCAGCAGGCGGATGTGGCGAGCGCGCCGCGGGTAACGGTGGAGGAGGCCTGGCGGCACTACGGGGACGGAACGGCGATCTTCGTGGACACCCGCCCACAGGTCTCCTTTGCTGGCGGACACATCCCGGGGGCGATCTCGATGCCGCTCTCGGAGATCGGGCGGCGCCTGAACGAACTGCCGCGCGAGAAGCTGATCATCTTCTACTGAACATGACGGCATGAAGGTTCCAGCGCCCGTGCGGCGCTGATCGCGAACAAGCGGGGCTACCGGAGCGCGGCGCTCCTGGGCAGCCTGCAGGCGTGGGAAGGGGCCGGCTACCCGGTGGAACGGGAGCCGCTCCGCGCGGCTGCCTGAGGCCCGTGAGCACCACAGTCACTGGTCCCGTGGGGGCGAAGCCGCGGCGGTGAAGCCCGCCAGAACGCTTCGCCCCCTACCACCCGTCGGATGGATCTACCACAACGACACGAAGGAGGAACCCGTTATGGCAGGTTACGTGACCAACATTGAGGAGCGAACGCTGGAAAACAACTTCTTCCGGGAGGTGCTCTTCACCGGACCGCACAGCCAACTGGTGGTGATGTCGCTGGGGCCCAGCGAGGAGATCGGCCAGGAGACGCATGACGACGTGGACCAGTTCATCCGCGTCGAGCGCGGGCACGGCAAAGCGATTCTGGGGGCTGAGGAGTATCCCCTGGTGGATGGCTCGGCGGTGGTGATCCCCGCCGGCACCTCGCACAACATCGTGAACACCTCCGCAGCCGAGCCGCTGAAGCTCTACACGCTTTACGCGCCGGCCAACCACCCCCACGGCACGATCCATCGGACCAAAGCCGAGGCCGACGCCTACGAGCGCGAGCACCACGGCGCGTAAGACCACCCGGCGGGCGGGTGCAAAACCGGGCGACTGGGGAAGGGCTTTCCCAGCGCGTGGCGAACTGCCTAGCCACAGGCCGACTGCGGCTCCCCGTGCGTGCGGCCGGCCTCCCCCGACGCGGTCCGCGCGGCGGGCCACGGCAGGGGGCGCAGCCACCAGGGAGGGAGCGCGTGAAACGAGTCTACAGGTGGGTGGCGGCAGCCCGGTTGCCCGGCGAGGGAATGCACCCGCTCGCCAACCCAACACACCACCGCATCACGCAAGCGGCGCTGGAAGCCCTGCCCGCCGCGGATCGAGACTTCCTCGCGCCGGAAGCGGATCTCCTCGTCTGGACCTACTGCGGGCTGCCAGACATGAACTGGCACTGGTACGGCACCTTCGCTCAAGACCTGCACATCCCGTCGGATCGCCGGCTGCCGGATGTGCGGCGGGAGTGGGGGATTCCCCGCTACTGCGCCTGGAACTCGCTCACCCGCACCGGCCGGTGGTATCCCCACTGGCCCCCCGAGACGATCGCGGCCACCGTGGCCCATTTCGGCCGCGCCTGGCAGGCGCTGGAGACAGGGAACTTCCACGACGCGATCCGCATCCTGGGCGTGAGCCTGCACTATGCCCAGGACACCGGTGCTCCCGCGCACGCCGGCCAGGTGAACGCCCCCCTGCACCTGCCGATGGAACGCATCGACCTCCCGGAGATGCAGGCCGCCATCGCCATCCCAAGCTACACGCCGCTGCTGCTGGGCACCCGCCTCGAGCAGGTGGCCGAGGCCGCCGGCCAGCGCGGCCAGGCACTGTTTGATCTGGCGCGCGCGGCGGCCGAGCCGATCCGCCACCTGGTCGAGGAGGGCGGCCAGGCGGAAGCCCAGGCGCTGATGGTGCCGTGTGCCCAGGAGTGTGCCCGCTTCAGCGCAGACCTCCTGCACTCCTTCTGCGCCCTGGCACAGCACACGCGCCCGCGCACCGCCGTGGCGCCGGTGGGCGTTTCCCTCCTTCACAATGGCGACCTATCCCAGCCAGACGATGTCGCCGAGATTCCTGCCGCCTGGTACGTTCACTGGCAGGACCTGGCCGACCGGGAGGGCTCTGCCGAACGGGTGGCGGTGGATGGCGGCTACGCCCTGCGGATTGCCGCCCCTCCCGGCGCGGGCATCCATTGGCGCACCCCCTGGCCAGACGCAATGCGCGTGGACCCGGGGATGCGGCTCCGCCTGACGTTTCGCCACCACACCGAGGGGCATCCCGGCGCCAACCGCGCGGCGATCCGCTTCTATGCCAGCGACACCACACCGCAGGGCATCGTCCACACCGGCTACCTGCCGGCAGACCCCACCTGGAGCCCGCACGAAATGCTGGCCGAGGTTCCGGCGGGGGCTTACTGGGCCTGTGTCTCCCTGGAGGCGGCGGCTACCTCCGGCGTCTCCTGGTTCCGCGACATCCACTGCGAGCGCGTTGCCTAACGGCGTCGGGGGAAGCCACACCCTGGGGGCCTGGCGGGCGCGCTCCTCCGCCTCGAAGAACGGCATCCGGGCGGGGAAGCCCAACAGCACGCGGGCAAGCCCCAGGGGGAACGAGCCGGCCGCCCGGTTGTACTCCGCCACCGCCTGGTTGTAGCGCCGGCGCTCCACCGCGATCCGGTTCTCCGCGCCCGCCAACTCATCCTGAAGGCGCGCGTAGACCACGCTCGACTGGATCTCCGGGTTGTCCTCCACGACGACGTTGAGGCGATCCAGGGCCTGCCGCAGGTCGCGCTCGACGGCTTCCTTCTCTTCCAGCGTGCCGGCGGCCGCGAAGCGCTGGCGGGCCTGTGCCAGCGTCTCAAAGAGCTGCCGCTCCTGCCCGGCGTACTCGCGGGTGACGGCGATCAGGTTTGGGATCAGGTCGTAGCGACGCTGGAGCACGTTTTCGAGCTGGGCGCGCGCCTCCTGCACGGCGATCAGGCGCGTCCGCAGCGCGTTATAGCTCCCAATGAGGAAAAGCGCCAGCAGCACGGCCACCACGACCGCCACCACCGGCAAGACGCGGCGGATCCGGTCACGCTGCGCGCGCTCCGCGGCCAGCTCCGCCATCGCCTGGTCCACATACTCGCGGCGCAGGCCCACCTCCGCGGCGCTCTCGCGCAGGATGCCGGGGGAGGTGCCGCGCTCGACGCGCTGCTGCAGGCGGCCGGCACGGTCCAGAATGCGCCGCACCTCTTCGTCGCTATAGCCTTCGCGCCGCAGTTCGACGCCTGCATCGCCGGGTTCCGCCACTGCCTACCAACCCCTTACCGCGCCGCC
>JAAZEB010000295.1 GCA_012512505.1 Armatimonadota bacterium
CAAAGAGGAACGAGATCCGTAACGAGCAAGAAGCACCCCCAACAAGAAGATAAGACGAGATACTCTCAGGGATGCTCGTCCCTACCGGCACGTTCCTTCGCTCGAAAATTAAATGCTCTCGCCCTGCCGGCCCTGGCGTGGTGGGTTGACGCCAATCCCTGGGGCCTGCTATAATGAGGCTGCTCGGTTGGCGCCCTGGACACTACCCTTTCGCCCCCCCACCCCGAGGCGGCTCCGCGAGCACATCCCAGTCAGCCTTCTCTCGTGGCTTGCATCGCCGCTGCACTACGGTCCGTTGCTTAGCGGCAGGCAGGAGTCACCGACGTGAAGGGAAGTCCCAACACCGAGGAGACCAGCGGCTGCCAGGTGCTGCCGCCGGCTTTCCGTGTGGCTCGCTACCGCTTCCGGCTGGCGTTCGAGCGCCCCTGGACGGCGGACGGGTGGGCCGGCAACGCCTTGCGCGGCGCCTTCGGCTGGGCCCTCAAGCGTGGCTGCTGCATTGTGGCGCAGACCGACTGTCGGCAGTGTCTCCTGCGCCGCCAGTGCGCCTACGCCTACCTCTTTGAGACCGCGCCCCCGACCGGTTCCGACCGCCTGCGCAAGCTGACGGACATCCCCAGACCCTTCGTATTCGAGCCGATCGAGGCCCAGGCAGACGACGAGACGACGCTGGAGTTCGGCCTGGTGCTCGTCGGTCGGGCGATAGACTACCTGCCCCACTTCGTCTTCACCTTCCAGGAACTGGGCCGGCGTGGCCTGGGGAGGGAGCACGTGCCGTTCGTGGTGGAGTCCCTTGTGGCCGAGGCCCGGAATGGCGCGGAACGGTGCGTCTACACGGCAGCGGATGGGGAGCTGAGTGACGTGGCGGCCGGCGTGACGGGCACGGATCTGTCGTGCCCGGACCACTGGGGCACCAAAGCGCCGCGGCACCTGACTGTTCGCTTCCTCACGCCCACGCGCCTGAGGTTTGAGGGCGAGGCGCTGCCGGAGGTGGAGTTCCACCACCTGATCCGTGCCCTCCTCCGGCGGCTCTCGGCACTCTGCTACTTCCACTGCGACACCGAGTTGGACGTGGACTTCCGGGGGCTGATCGAGCGAGCGGAGTCGGTGCGGACCACGGCGGCCCGTCTTGAGTGGTGCCCGCAGGTCCGCTACTCGCGGCGGCAAGAGCGCGAGGTGAAGATCAGCGGCTTCGTAGGCGAGACGCACTTCGAGGGTGAGCTTGCCCCCTTCGTTCCCTTGCTCGCCGCGGGGGAATGGACGCACGTCGGCAAAGGATGCGTGATGGGGCTTGGGCGCTTCCGCGTGCAAGCGCTTGCCTGACGGCGCCACAGCCGGGGGCGCGGTCTGCTTGACGCGGCGAGCGTCTGCCTAAGCGCGCGGGGGGTGGCGAGCCGTCCGCGCGCACCGGCCCCCTGGCCAGAAGCGATCGCCTCGTTCCGAAGGGAGCAGTCCGTGCCACAAGCACTGCTTGCTTTCGACACCGACCAGATCAAGCGTTACGTCTTCGCCACATCGGCGCTGAGAGAGATCCGGGGCGCCAGCGCGTTGTTGGATCACCTAAACCGCGAGGTGATGCCTCGGCAGGTGCTCCAGGCAGATCCCACGGCGGAGACTATTTTCGCGCACGGGGGCGCGGGTCTGTTCCTGGTGGATGCAACGCGCGCGGAGACCGCACGACGGGCGGTCGCATCGGCCTATCGTGAGCTCACGGGGGGCGCCGCCTCGGTAACGGGCGTGGTACTCGCCCTGCCTGACGGATTCGACCCGGAACGCAGTGATCTGCGTCCACTCCAGAGGCTGCTGCAGCTTCGCCTGCGGATGGCCAAGGACTGGCCAGCGGAGACCGCCGCCACGCTGGGGCTGTCCCATCTGCGGCCGTGCGAAGCCTGCGGTGAGTTCCCCGCCGCCGACCCAGAACGCCACCCGCGGGGTAGAGCCCAATCCCGCCTTCTTTGTCGTGCCTGCCAGCGGCGGCTGGCAGGCCATAGCGGCTTGCGTGGCCGGGTGGCCTCCGAACTGCCCGACGCCGCTACCTGGCCGGAATCTTTCGCTGACCTGGGCAAACTCTCTCGACCCTCCAGCTACATCGGACTGGTCTACGCCGATGGCAATGGCATGGGCCGGGAGATCGAGGCCCTCCCTACCCTGCAGGCGGTCCGTGACTTCGCTTGGGCAGTGGACGCGGCAATACTGGAGGCTACTCGTGCCGCCATCCGCGCCCACCTGAAACCGCGTAATGGCTGCCGGCCGTTTGATGTGCTCCTTCTTGGTGGCGATGACCTGGTGCTGGTCACCAGCGCTGACGCCGCCATTGAAGTAGCGCTTGTGGTAGTGGAGGAGTTCGGACGCCAGACTGAAGAGCGGCTCCGGCGCCGCCTGTCGCTCTCCACCGCCGTCGTGCTAGCGCACGATCACTTCCCGTTCCGGGTCCTGCTCGACCTGGCGGAGAGCGCACTGCGCTTTGCCAAGCGCGAGGGGGCTCGTCGCAATCTTGAAGACCCAACCCTGATCAACTTCCTTACAGTGACGAGCAGCAACCATCTGGACTTCGAGACCTACTACAAGGAGGCTCTACACGAGACGCACCCGGGTCAGCTTGACGAGCACCTGCGGACGCTGCGTCCCTACGCACCCGCGGATCTACGGCACCTGGTGAAGACGGCACGGAAGCTCAAGAACGCCCCGCGCACCAAGCTGCATGCCCTTGGTGAGTGCGTGTTCCAGAGTCACACCAAGTCTGTCATGGATGGCCTGACCATCCTCCATCGCTGGTGTGCGGGCCACGACCGCGGGCCACGCGTCGAGGAGGTCCGCACGCTGCAGGAACTGGTAAGTGCCTCGGCCCACGGAAGCATGCTCTTCCCCTGGTGCGCCGAGGCTCTGCCACCGCCGGGCGGGTGCCAGTGGTGCACCCCACTGCTCGACCTGGTGGATCTCTTCGAGTTCGTAAGGGAGGCCTAGTATGCCACTACGCACTGACCGCGTGGTCGTGCGCTACGAGATTACGTTCGAGGCGCCTTTCCATTGCGGTACCGGGCTTCCCCGCCGTCTCGTCGACCGCTCGGTGCAGCGCGACGCCACGGGGTATCTCTTCGTGCCCGGGTCGACAATCAAGGGGCTGGTGCGCGAGGCCTGCGAGCAGATCGTAAGGCTATTCGGAGTTGAGTCCGCGTCACCCCATGATGAGCAAGCGGCAATACGCGAGTTTGAGGGCACTCATTGGCTTTCCTGTCTCTTCGGCTCCCGCCTACACCCGGGCACGCTTTGCTTCGATGATGCACTCCTCGTGGCGGAGGACCGGGCGTTCTTCGGAGGCGCTGGCGGCGGAACCTACCTATCACAGCAGGTCTCTGAGCGAACGCAGGTTAGCCTCTCCCGCCTGACACGAACAGCGAAGCCCGGGTTGCTGTTCAGCAGCGAGTTCGGCGTGCCCGGCCTGCGGTTCGCCGGTGAGATCGCCGGTACCATCACCGACTTCGCCATGGAGGATGCTCCGGATACCACCTACGCCCTCGTTCTCCTAGTGGCTGGGCTGCTGTCGGTTGACCACGTAGGGGGCAGCCGCTCCCGTGGCGCCGGCCGATGCCAGATCCGCACGACCGCCATCCAGGTGAACGGCCGGGATGTGGAGGCAAAAGACTGCCTGCAGTGGTTGGAGCAGCTTGAGTACCTTACCTATGCCTGTGAGGGAGGAGGGGTGTGGTGTACCTCTTGATCCAGGCGCGGGCTGAGACGCCCCTCGGGTTCCGGGCCGGGCGCGATGAGGCACGAGAGGAGACACTCTCCTACGTGCCGGGGAGTGCCTTGCTCGGAGCGCTCGCCACGGCGCATCTGCAGCTCTGCCCTGACAGGCGCGACGAGTTCGCCGACTTCTTCCTGAGAGGGGGAGCCTACCTCGGCAACCTCTACCCGGCGCTGCCTGAGGAAACGGCCGGTGCCGAGGCAGACGAGCTCAGAGCAGCCCGGCCGATACCGCGGACCGCTCGGTCTTGCAAGCGCTTCCCGGGGTTCCGAAGCGCGGCCCGTGCTTCCGAGCAGCGGCACGGTGTCACAGATGCCCTCCTCGCCTGGTCGGCCTTTGCTCTCAGTGGCGCCCAGGACCCGACGCCGCTGGCGAAGCTGCGCGACTGCCCTGAGTGCGGCCAGCCGCTCGACAGCTACCGGGGCTTCTGCGGACGAAGCGAAGGGGCGGAGTGGGCAGCCGGCAAGGCCGAGCAGGGCTTCACCACGCGAGTAGGCATCAGCCGTGAGCGCGGCGCATCGTCCCACGGCATCCTCTACACGCGCGACTTCCTCCGCGCAGGCAGCCAGTTCTCGGGGCGGTGGTGGGTCCACGACGATCTCGCGGACAGCTTTCTGAGGTTTTTGGGATCTGTTCACCGGGAGATGCCCTTGCGCGTGGGGCATAACCGCACGCGTGGCATGGGAAAGCTGGTGCTGGGAGAGCCCGCCCCCGTGGAGGCCGATACCGCCGACGCAGTGCAAGCGCGGGTTGCGCGCTTCACCGAGACGCTCCGCGCGGTGGCGGGGAGCCACGCCCGGCATGCCTGGTATCTGCCACTCACAACCATCGCCGACTGCATCCTGCCGGACGGTGCGGGTGGCTTCCGCCAGCTCCTCACGCCACCGGTGCTGCTGGAGGAGTGGGGAGTTGCGACCACCGAGCTAGTCTACTGCAGTGTCGACATCAGGCGCGTGAGTGGCTGGAACGGCGTAGCGCGCCTGCCCAAACCGGATGCACTGGCGGTGGCGATGGGCTCCGTTTTCGTGCTGGCCGCGGAGGCACCACCAGACTGGAAAGCCCTGGCCACGGACCAGGCGTGCGGTCTCGGCGCCCGGCGCCCCGAGGGGTTCGGTGCCGTCGTCGTGGCCGACCCCTTCCACTGGGAGGTGAAGAACGCATGACTCCCGAGACGCTCCTGGCGCACGAGATCTCGCGCCAGGCGGACGAGTTCTACCCCGAGGCAGAGCGGTTCGGCGCCTGGATGGCCGCCGCGGACGGAATGCGGCGCGCTCAGGTGAGCCAGCTCGAGGCGATTGTCAACTCGGCGCTGAAGGTAGCCGACGTGCTGGATTTCCTGAAGCGGCAGACGGGCCGTGCCAAGCCCCGCACGACGTGGCGCTCCTCCTCCCCCGAACCTGTTGGTGGGACGGGTGCGGCCGCAGAGAGGCCGGCTGAGGCGCAGATCCTCGGCGCCGCGCTGATCGAGTACATCCAGAAACGACTGGTGACCAGTCGCGACAAGGTGCTGCAGGCCATCAAGGAGCAGGGCCACGAGGTGCGCCCAGAGCGAGCACAGGAAGTGTACCTGGCGCTCATTCGAGCCTTCGTGGCACAGGCCGCCGCACACTACACGTTCAAGGCCGGAGGGAACAGCGGTGCTGACGCCCAATGAGCAGGAGCAGGAGCGTCTTGAGCAGGAGCGGGTGCGTCTACTGAGCGACGGCCTCCTCTTGGACAACGCCGTCGCCTTTGTGGAGTGCTTCGAAGACTGGGCGCGCATCTCGGACGCGCAGTTGAATGGGTTGCTTAACTTCTCACGCGCCGGCCTTGATGAGCTCCAGAAGTTCGTCAAGCATCAAGCCGATCGCGACTGGGAGAAGTCCGAAGAGGGCGGTTCGGCGGAAGGGGGCACCGGCGACCGGCACCGAAGCAAAGCGCAGGTACACCAAGAGTTCTACAAGAAGCTGACCACCCAACTCACGCAGATACGAAGCCTGGCCAAGGATGAGGCTATCATCCCGCCGGGCGCAACCTCCGCTCAGGAAAAGAAGCACCTGAGCGAAATGGGAGCGGCTCTCGCGGCCGAATTCGTTCAACACCTGGTGGCGGAGATGCTCTATCGGAAAGCACTTGAACGGCGCCCGCGACCGGGTGTCACGGAGGGGTAACGTGGTTCACCTGGAGCGGCGCTATGTCTTCACCGGCCGCCTGGCCT
Organism: Armatimonadota bacterium; assembly: GCA_012512505.1. Classification (GTDB taxonomy): domain Bacteria; phylum Armatimonadota; class JAAZEB01; order JAAZEB01; family JAAZEB01; genus JAAZEB01. Next base: position 5,943 of record JAAZEB010000295.1, read on the forward strand.
TCACCACCGCGCTTCACATTGGAGGAGGAACAGGCACCCTCTCGCCATCGGACAGCCCGGTGGTGCGCGGACCCGACGGGCTCCCCTTCATCCCGGGCAGCAGCTTCAAGGGATCCTTCCGCAGTACTGTGGAGAAGCTGGCCCTCGCTGCCGGCCTCCGGAGCTGCGGCCTGCTGCCCCAGGAGGGGTGTCCGGGCGCCGAGGGAGACGCGCAAAGAGACCTCCGGCACCAGGCAGAAGAGGAGCGCTGGACCGAGGCAAAGCTGGTCACGGAACTGGAGCAGAGGCTGTGTGACACCTGCAAGCTGTTCGGGTCAGTCTTCCGGAGCAGCCGGATCTTCTTCGACGACCTCCCTCTGGTAGAATGGGCCGGCGCGACCCAGATTCGCGATGGCGTGGGTATCGACCGTGATACGGAGAAGGCCCGCGACCGGCTGAAATACGATTTCGAGGTGGTGCCGCCCGACGCCGCGTTTTCCATGCGCGTCTCGCTCGAAAACCCGTCGACCACCGACCTGGCCCTTGCCTGCATCGGCTTCAGTGAGTTCGTCGGGGGCTTCGGCAGCCTCGGGGGCAAGCGCTCCCGCGGCTTGGGACGCTGCGAACTCCGCGACCTGCGCGTCTTTGAGCTGGACCTCACGGTTACAGGCTCCGAACGGGCGGAACGCCTGAAAAACTACCTGTTGGGCCGGACGCTGGAGGAGAAGATGCTTGAGAGGAATGCGGCTGACTTCCTTGACGAGCAGATACGCTCGTTGATCGGAGGATGAGCGATGTTGAAGCGTCTCGTGAACGAGCTGCGCTGTACCCTGCTGATCCGTACCGAAGGCCCCGTGCTCGTTAAGTCCGGACACAGCAGCGTGGCCGGCCCGGACATGACTCCGGTGCGGACCTACCGTGGCGGGCGCTTGGAGGTGTATCTCCCGGGCAGCTCACTGAAGGGTGTCATCCGCAGCCACTTGGAGAAGGTGGGGCGCACTCTGAACCCTGGCGCTGTCTGCAACCCCTTCCTGAAGCCAGAGAGTATCGACCCGACAGCGGGCGGCAGCCCTGGCTTCAGCGAAGTGGCCTGCAGCGAGAAGTTCCAGGCGCGGAAGAATGGCAAGATGAGGACGCAGGGTGGTCGCTGGTGCCGCTCCCAAGAGGATCTGGAAGATACTCCTGATACCGTCTACGCAGACTCGTGCCCCGTCTGCCGCCTCTTCGGCTCGAACTCGCACATCGGACGGCTGAGTATCGGCGACGCCTACCTCACCAAGAGCTACTCCCCGAATGTGGAGCCTGTTGAGTTCCGCGATGGCGTAGGCATCGACCGCATCAGCGGCGGGGCCGCGCCACAGGTGAAGTTCGACCTGCAGGCGATCTCCCCGGGAGTGGAGTTCGCCGCCGAGGTGCTGGTGCGCAACTTCGAGTGCTGGCAGCTCGGGATGCTCCTGGCCGCCTTCGCCGACCTGCGTGACGGGCTCCTCCGTGTCGGCATGGGCCGATCCCGCGGGCTCGGGGCCGTGACCGGCAGCACTGAGAGCCTCTCCATCTCGTTTCTGGGGGCGCTTCCAGGTCGCCGCTCTGGGGAGGTGTGGGGCCTGGGCAAGTTCCTCGGCGACGGGAGCTACGGAACCGTTGCCGAGGACGTGCTCGTCGTTACCCCAAGCAGCGAGCGGCAGCACGGCCTGCGCTCGACACTCACCTATGAGGGCGACGCCCTGCAGAAGCTCCAGAATGCCGCGATCGCGCTGTTCGTCGAGCGCCTCCAGACCTGGGAGGTGCCGGCCGCCATGTGTTGGCCGGGCGACTGGCGGAGGGCATGAAACCATGAGTGAAGTGCTGCTTGTGGGTCGACAGTCTGCCGTTGGCCGAGCGCTAGCGTCGCTCCAGGGCGCCGAGGGAGTGGTCATGCTGCTGGAGCGTGTGCCCGAAACCGTACTCAGCGATGCCGAAGCAGCCGCAAGTGTCCTCTGCGCAACCTACGATCCGAACACCGACTGGCAAGCCTGGGCACGGGGCCGCGTCTTCTGCAGCACCTGGGAGCTACGGTGGGAGGAGGGCCGGGCGAGCTATCTGGGCGCCCCGACGCCCCTGCCGGGCTTCGAAGAAGGGCCGTCGTTGGACGGGTGCTCGCGCCGTGAACACAGCTACTACCTGTGGGGCTCGCGCGACCGCAAGGACCCTCGGCGGTTCACGGCCCTGCAGATCCCACGGGTGCTCTCCTACCCCGTGGACACCGGACGCCAGGTGAAGCTGCACGTCGCCGAGTGGGTGGACCACGACGGGCTGCTGGTGGCCTGGCGCTGCCTGCGCCTGGAGGGAGTGGCATGAACGTCTACAACTTCGTGCCGATCGACAAGGACCACCCGCCCCAGCGCGCGGCCATCCCACGGCACGACCGCTACGAGGGCCTGGCGGGGCAGATCCAATGCCAGCTCAAGGCCGAGCGGCCGCTCTTCCTGCCCGGCATTGACGGCTACGGCCGGCCGCTTGTCGGACGGGGCGAGCTTCGGCTCTTCTCGCGCAGTGAAGCTCGCCGGTCTAAGGACAACCCGGATGGGCTCTTCATCGCCGGCAGTTCCCTCAAGGGGCTCCTCCGCAGCATCGTTGAGGCGACTGCTCCGGGGTGCTTCCAGCACCTCCAGCACAACCGAGAGCGTGGTGGGACGGTGCCCGAGGCCTTCCACGCCTGCCCGCCCCGCGGGCGAGACCCGGTAGCCTGCCCTGCCTGCCGTCTCTTCGGGTTCATCGGCCAGGGCACCGATGCTCCCCTCCGGCGCGGCTGCGTGGAGTGCCAGGACGCAGTCTGCGTGGAATGCACCGGCTACGAGGCAATTTACACCGCGATCCTCGGCAACCCCAAGCAGCGCCACTCGGCCTTCTATGCTCCAGACGGCCGGCTGGCCGGCCGGAAGTTCTACTACCACCACCGGGAGGACCAACTTCTGACCGAGAGCGGTTGGCGCATCAGCAATCGGGGCGAGCGGCAAAATGCTCACATCGAGCCGGTTCGCGCCGGGACACGTTTCGCCTTCACTGTCGACTTCGCCAACGTGTCTGAGGAGGACCTGGAGGCGCTTCTCTTCGCGCTGGTCCTGGAAGAGAACCTGCGGCACAAGTTCGGCTACGCCAAGCCGTGCGGCCTGGGCAGCGTGCAGATCACCGTCGAGCGCCTGGTGGTGCTGCGGAACCCGGTACGGCGCTACGTCGGGAGCGGCGCCGAGGAAGAGTGGGCCGGAGCGGCTGCGGCCGAGGAAGCGCGCCGGCGTGCGGCTGCCTTTCAAGAGCGTATCTTGCCGTGCGTGCTGGAAAAGCTGCAGGAGATCTGGCGGTGGCCGCCAGCCGCCGGGGTGGACTACCGATACCCCTCGCAGGCGTGGTTTGCGGAGAACCCCCGCGCGCCGCTCTCCGCCACGCCATAAACCAGCCCGATCCTACGGAAGGAGAGTGGGCGATGAGTAGCTCACTCAAGGTAATCTCGTTTCTTGGTGCTGGGGCCTACGAGCGTGCCACGTACCGGCACCCGGCAGAGCCCGGGACGTGCGAGACGGAGTTCGTCCAGGAGGCGGTGGCATGCTTCTACCAACCCGATACCTTTTACGTTCTGCTGACTGAGAAGGCAGCCTCGACCAACTGGCCCCGCCTGAACGACCGGCTGGCGGGTCTAACCCAGGTGGTTCCGGTGTCGGTGCCGGACGGGCGGACGCCTGAGGAGATATGGACCATCTTCGAGCGGCTCACCGACTGCCTGACCGACGAGGACGAGGTGATCTTCGACATCACCCACGCGTTTCGCTCGCTGCCTGTGCTCTCGCTCATCGCGGTGATGTACCTGCGCGTGGTCCACCACGTGCGCATCCTCGGCCTGGTATATGGCGCCTGGGAGGCGCGCGATGAGGCCACCGGTGAGGCGCCAATCTTCGACTTGCTGCCGCTCGTCAGCCTGCTCGATTGGACCACGGCCACGGACAAGTTCCTGAAGTCGGGCGACTCGCGGGAGATGGCCGCGCTTCTCACCGACATCCACACCTCGCGCTACCGAGACGGCGGGGAAGATGACGACCGGCCCCAACAGCTTCGCCCGCTGGCGGAGAGCTTGTCCCGCCTCTCGGAAGCCCTGGCTCTGGCCCGCCCCGTGGAGGTAGGCGACACTGCCGCCCGGGCAGCAAACCTCCTGCACGCCGCCGAACCCGAAGCCCGCCGTTGGGCGCAGCCCTTCGCCGTGCTTCTGGATAAGATTCGCTGCGCCTACAGTGCACTGGCACCCCTGGACGCCAAAGACGCGCGACAGGCCCTGGCAGCACAGTGGCGGTTGATCGAATGGTACCTGGACCGGGGGCAGGTGGTGCAGGCGGCAATGCTCGCGCGCGAGTGGGTGGTCTCGGTGGTTGGGTGGCGGCTGCGCCACCGGTGGCAGGAGCGCGATGCCCGCGACGCGATCGAGCGATCGCTGGGAGCCTGGGCACAGGAGTGCATGCGCCGCCCTTACAACCCCCAGGAGCCCCCCCCGACGAGTTGCGGGCCGAGATCCCCTTTGCCGGCGATCTGTGGAACCGCCTCGGCGAGGTGCGAAACCAGATCGCCCACTGCGGCATGGGAGCCGAGAACATGCCCTCCCGCAGCATCTTCCGGTGCGTCCAGAATCTGCGCGAGCTGCTGCGAGACCTGGCCCATGCGTTCGGCCTCGATACCGAGGGCGCAGCATGATCCTGGTGAACTTCGCCCACCCGCTGACCAGCGCACAGATCGCCCGGTTGGAGGAGTGGACCGGACAACCCGTTGAGCGCGTGGTGGGCACCCAGCCGCAGTTCGACCAGGAGCGCTCCTTCGCCGACCGTCTCGCGCTCTCACCGGTGAACCTGAGCGTTCTGGACGCCGGCGACTGCGAGCCGGGCCCGGAACACCCTCGTGGTGGTCGTGGCGGTGCGCTGCGATATCCCCCACCGCCGCACGGAGGCCGCGAAGGCGATGGAGGACTTCGGGCAGCGGGCGCCGAAGGGCGTATTCAAACGCCGCCTGGACGCGCGCCCGCCCAGCCGGAGGGGGGAAGGGTGCGCTCGCTCCTCGAAAAGAGGCAACGACCGTCCCTATGTAGAGGGGATTGAAACGTGTCCGGAATCACCACGTCCGTGCGGTAGCGGTCCGTTGGTCGCAACGACCGTCCCTATGTAGAGGGGATTGAAACGTTCTCAGGAAGGGTTCCGCTTGCCCATATGCGCGAGTCGCAACGACCGCCCCTATGTAGAGGGGTTTGAAACGCGGCATCCTCGGTATCGCGGTAGTCGATGATCTCGAAGTTGAAACGACCGTCCCTATGAAGAGGGGTTTGCGAGGCTGATCTCGCCCTCGGCAGCCACGAGCCTGCCCCTGCCACCCGGCGCGCTTTCCTCCAAGCGCGCATCCCGCCTCTCTTTCTCCCCCCATAAGCGCGTTTTCACGACTGGTTGCCCTGGAACGTTCTGTAAGTATGAGTGTAAGGAACGTCCCGGGCGCCAGAGGGCGCTTTCGACCGCGAGCAGGAGGAGAGAGAGGCGGTGGCGGCTCACGCATCCGTGCTGCTGATGGCTTTGGAGGATTTCCTGAGCGCGCCCGAGGCGCAGCGGCCAGACGCGCGCGCCAGGCTGTTGGCCGCGCTGCGCGCTGCCCTCGCCGACGGCTGCTGGGAAGAAGCCGCGCTCACCCTGCGACGCGCCCTGGTGCCCACGCTCGACTACACCACCGCGCAGTCGCTTTACCGCGTCTACCGCCAGCTTCGGCCTCAGCTTCCCGATCCTGGCGTGCCCCTGAAGCTGGCGCTTCTGAGCAACGTCACCAGCGACCCGCTCGCCCAGTTCCTCGAGCTGTTCCTTTTCGCCAACGGTGTGGCGGTCGAGCTGTACCGGTCTGACTACGGTCTCCTCCGGCAGGAGATCCTCGACCCGGACTCCGGCCTCTACGCGTTCCGGCCGCGTATCCTCTTCCTGGCCACGACCTGGCGCGACCTTAGCGAGGCGCCACCGGTCTCCGCCGACGCGGCGACGGTCCAGGCGCGGGTGGAGGCGGAAGTGGCCGGCTGGGCGCAGTTGTGGCGGCTGGCTCACGAGCGGCTTGGCTGCCAGGTAGTGCAGAACAACTTCGATGCCCCACCCTGGCGCGCGCTCGCCAACCACGAGACGCGCCATCCCGCCGGGTTCGGGCGCTTCGTCGCGGCGGTGAACGCCTCCCTTGCCGATGCCGCCCCACCCTACGTCACCCTCCACGACCTGGACCACCTGGCGTCCACCGCCGGACGATGGGCCTGGCATGAGGCACGCTTCTTCTACCACGCCAAGCTGCCGTGCGCGCCGGAGTGCCTGGTGGATTACGCGCACAGCGCCGCCTCGGTGATCGCCGCCCACCTGGGGCTGGCGCGCAAGTGCCTGGTGCTGGATCTGGACAACACCCTCTGGGGAGGCGTGATTGGCGACGACGGCCTGGGCGGGATTCGTTTGGGGCAGGGAGAGGCGGAGGCGGAGGCATTCGTGGCCTTCCAGCACTACGTGAAGGCGCTGCGCCAGCGCGGCGTCCTCCTGGCCGTGTGCAGCAAGAACGAGGAGGCCACCGCGCGCGCGGTGTTCGAGCAACACCCGGCGATGGTGCTGCGCCTGGACGACATCGCTTGCTTCGTTGCCAACTGGCAGGACAAGGCCACCAACCTGCGCCAGATCGCCCGGCAGCTCAACATCGGGCTCAACTCGCTGGTCTTCGTCGACGACAACCCGGCCGAGCGCGCGCTCGTCCGCCAGCTCGCGCCGGAGGTGGCGGTGCCCGAGCTGCCGGCCGACCCGAGCGGCTACATCCGCGCCCTGGAGTGTCACCGCTTCTTCCAGACCACCTCGCTGGCCGGCGAGGACCTGCGGCGCACTGAGTTCTACCGCGCCAACGCCGCCCGCGAGCAGGCCGAGGCCAGCGCCACCAACGTGGCGGAGTTTCTCCAGTCGCTGCGGATGGTGGCCCGCGTGGAGCCGGTTCACGAGGCCACCCTGGAGCGAACGGCACAGCTCATCGCCCGCTCGAACCAGTTCAACCTGACCACCCGCCGCTACTCGGCCGCCGAGGTGCTGGCGATGGCGCGGAGCCCGCACTGGATTACCCGCACCATCTCCCTAACCGACCGCTTCGGCGACAACGGCTTGATCAGCGTGCTGCTGGCCTGCATCGAGGGCGACACCCTGCGGCTAGACACCTGGCTGATGAGCTGCCGGGTGCTCAAACGCGGCGTCGAGGAGCTGCTGCTCAACCACATTCAGGCCCTGGCGCGGGCGCGGGGGCTGCGGCGAATCGTTGGGGAGTACATTCCGACAGCCAAGAACGCCATGGTCCGGGAGCATTACGCCCGGCTCGGTTTCTGCCTCATCGAGACGAATGGCGCGGGCCATGCCTGGTGGGAACTGGCGGTGACGCCAGACTGGACACCGCGCACGACTTACATCCGGGAGGTCCACGGGGATGGATGAGCTTCGCACGCAGGTGCAGGAGGTCTTCCGCGAGGTGTTTGCCGATCCGGAGATCCGCCTACACGACCAGATGACGGCCGACGACATTGACGGCTGGGATTCGCTGATGCACATCAACCTGATTGTCGCCTTGGAAAAGCACTTCGGCATCCGCATGGCGACCGCCGAGATCGCCCGCCTCAAGGAGGACGGCCAGAACATCGGCACGCTGCTCCAGCTCGTCGCCGGCAAGCTGCCGCGCGCTTAGGCGGGAGGCCCCTGATGACGGTCGCCAGTCTGCAGTTCGTTGCCGCGCTGCTTCTGGCGTCGGTGCTGTTCCCGCTGCTACCGACCCCAAGAGCGCGGCAGGGGGCGCTGTTCCTGGGCAACTGCGTGTTCCTCGGCAGCCTGGTGCCGAACGCGGCCACCTGGGCCGCGCTGGCCGCGTTCCTCGCCTCTGGCTATGCCGCCGCCCGGATCCTGGAGCGCCGCCCGGTTCGCGCCTTGCTTGCCGCTTACGTGGCGGGGATCGTCGCCGTCTTCGTCCTGCTGAAGCGGTACGCCTTCCTGGAGCAGGTGGTGCCGCCGGCGATGCTGGACCACCCGATCACAATCGTCGGCCTGAGCTACATGCTGTTCCGACAGATCCATTACGTCGTCGACTCGATGCAGGGCCAGATCCCTACGCCGTCGCTCTGGGGCTACCTCAACTACCAGATGAACCTGTTTGGGCTGCTGGCGGGGCCAATCCAGCGCTATCAGGAGTTCCAGGCCTCCTGGGACAAACTGGTGACCGTCGCGACCGACCAGCACGACCTACTGAAGCGCTATCTGCGCGTCTTCTGGGGCGTGGTGAAGATCGTCGGCATCGCCGCGGCCTTCTCCTTTGCCTACCAGAAGCTGTTCGCCCGGCTGGAGTCGCTGCACGCGGCGTCCGATACGCCTGGCCTGCTCACCGCGCTGGTGCTCTTCCTCGGGGTGTTCTACCTTTACCCGCTATACATGTACTTCAACTTCTCCGGCTACTGCGACATCGTCATCGGCGGCGCCGCCCTGGTGGGGCTGCGGCTGCCTGAGAACTTCGACCGCCCCTACCTGTCGCGCAGCGTGATCGACTTCTGGACGCGCTGGCACCGCACGCTCGGCTTCTGGATTCGCGACTACCTCTTCATGCCGATGTACAAGGCGGTTGCCGAGCGCAATCCCCGGGTGGCGCCTTCGGTGGCGTTCGGCTGCTACTTCGTCGCCTTCGCACTGGCCGGGATCTGGCACGGCACCACCTCGAACTTCCTCGTCTTCGGCGCCATCAACGGCCTGGGCGCCTCGGCAGCCAAGCTGGGCGAGCAGTATCTGATCCGGAAGCGCGGACGCGCCGGCCTGCGGCAGTACCTGCAGTCGGGCCGGATCCGCCTGGTCTCGATCTGGGCCACCGCCAACTTCTTCTGCGTCTCCATGCTCTTCTTCCCTCACGAGCTGGAGCGCTGCCTGATCCCGCTGCGGGTCCTTTACGCGGCGCTGGAGGCCGCCATTCGCGGCTGAGGGGAGTGAACCGATGACTAAACTCGCGAAGTGGGCCGATGCGCTGGGGCGGCGTCACCCCCGGCTGATGCTTCTGGCCGTTGCCGCCATGGCGGGCGTGGCGACCCTGCTGCTGCTGGCAAGCGGCCACGGCACGATCGTTCTCTACCAGGCATTCTAAGATGATGAACTCAGCAACACCCACCGCGGAGCTTGGGCTGCGGCGCGCGCAGGTGCGCCTCTCCTTGATCCTGCTGACCGTGATGGCCGCCACCATGCTGGCGGTGGGCGTGCTATCGCGCAGCCGGTGGCTGGAGGCGCGCCTGGTCGCCCTGGAGGTGGACCGCTTCCGCCGCAACATCGAGCACTGCATGAACCGCGGCCTCTACCTAGAGTTTGAGGACCGGCTGCTGCTGCGGGAGATCCCCCGGGCAGACTACTCCCAGGGCGGGGTGTTCTTCCTGGGCACCTCGGCACTGAAATGGGCGCTGCAGACCTGGGAGATCACGCCGGATCAGCGCCCCTACGTGGCCGACTACGGCATCGGCGCCTCCGACCACCGGCAGCAACTGCAGTTCATCCGCTTCCTGGCCGAGCAGCGCGGCTTCCTGCAGGCCGGCGCGCGGACGCACCTGGTGCTGGGTGCCTATTGGACGATGGGGATGCGGGCCGACCCGGAGAGCTTCTTCGGCCCGCTGTGGGAGCGCTACGGCCTCTACTCCTACGACCCGGACCGGGGGATCCAGAGTGCCGGGGGGCCGCGCTGGCTCGCGTGGCTTCGCGAGGAGCGGGCCCGCACCGCGTCGTTCCTGGCCGGCCTGGCGAACCGTACCGCCCGGCTGGCCGCCACCAGCGCCGGGCTGCGGCTGACACCCACCGAACGGATCGACGCCGCCAAGGCCCGGGAACGCGCCCGGCGCCAACGGATTGAGGGGTGGCAGGAGCCGCTGGCAGAGCAGATGGCCGCCCTGGAAAGCCAGATCCGCTACGTTCGCCGCCACCAGGCACAGGTGACCGTGGTGCTCGTACCTACCCGTGCCGCCTACCGTGACCAACCCCTCCCCCGAGTCTACCGGCAGGAAGTGACCCGGCTGTGCCAGCGGCTGGCCGTGCCGCTGGTGGATCTGTCGGAGCTGCTGCGTGAGGACGAGTTCTGGGACATGAACCACTCCAACTACGCCGGGATACGCAAGACGCACACCGTGCTGATGGCCATGGCCAGCGAGCACCTGCGCCAGGTTGGCCTGTGGCCCAAGCGGTGGTCACGCTACGCCGCGCGCTGAGGAAACGTCAACGCCCCAACGGGGCCTTTGCCTGCTCCTCGCCGCGTCGCCTCGGCCTGCCTAGCACGGTGGCGCCAGGCGTGCGGCTGCCGAGCCTGCGCCTGCCGGTAGCCCCCGGGGCAGGAACGGCGGCGGGCGCCGCCGAAACCAGCAGCACACCGGCCCCATGCGACAACGCGCGGGAGACCGCGCTACTGTGGAGGCAGGAGGTAGCGATGGCACTGCTCACGCCTGAGGAGATTCGCGCGCGCTTGACGGCGCTCCCCGACTGGCACCTGGCGGCCGATGGCATCCGCAAGACCTACTCCTTCCCCGACTTCCGGAAGGCGATCAACTTCGTCAACGCCGTCGCCGACATCGCGGAGGCCCGCCAGCACCACCCGGAGATCGCTATTCGCTACAACAAGGTGACGCTGACATCCCTCTCTCACGACGTCGGCCAGGTCACCGAGCGCGACCTGGAGTTGGCCGAGCAGCTCGAGCAGATTCCGCTCTGAGGAAGGTACACCATGACAAACATTGTCGCGTGTAACGTGTACAGCTACGGGCGTTACGGCGCCGCGGCCTACGAGCACCTGCGCTCGATCGGCCTCACCAACATCGAGATCTCCGTGCCCCCGGCAGAGCGGCTGCCCGTGCTGCAGGATGAACTCGACCGCTATGGCCTGAAGGTGACGACCGTGATGGGGTCGTGCGACCTGGCGAACCCGGAGTGCGCCGAGGCGCTGAAGCCCCAGGCGGCCACCGCCGGCGCGCTGGGCGCGAAGATCATCTTCCTTAGCGTGCGGGCTGGCGACCAGCCGAAGGAAGTCGCCTACGACCGCCTGCGCGCCGTGGGGGACGTCATGGCCGCCGCCGGCCTGACCGCCGCCCTGGAGACGCACCCGGATCTGATCCACAACGGCGACCAGGCGCTGGAGACGATGCGCGGCGTGGACCACCCGAACGTGCGCGTCAACTTCGACACGGGGAACATCTACTACTACAACGAGGGCACCACCGCCGTCGCTGAGCTGCGCAAGATCGCCCCCTACGTGGCGAGCGTTCACCTGAAGGACACCTACGGCGGCTTCAAGACGCACCACTTCCCCACCCTTGGCCAGGGCGTCGTGGACTACCCGGAGATCTTCCGCATCTTGAACGAGCACGGCATGTACGGCCCCTTCACCATGGAGCTGGAAGGGATCGCCGGCGAGGAACTGACCGAAGAGCAGCAGAAGGCCCGGGTAGCAGACTCCCTGGCTTACCTGAAGCGCATTGGCGTCGTGGGCTGAGCCAGCCAACGACCCCGGGCAACCCAGTGAGAATGAAAGACTGATGAGGAATCCGAAACCAATGACTCGATGGACCGCGCACGCGCTGGTGGCCGTGTGCTGCTGCCTGGTGCTCGCGGCCGGGGCGCCGGCGAGCACGGCCGCGGAAACGGGGCCCCAGATGCTGGATCTGATCACCGATGGCAGCGCCTGGTCCGGCGCGCCCGACCACCCCACCACGCAGCAGACGGTGACGGTGCGCGACGGAACCCTGGTCACCGACATCACCGGCAACGGCGACAAGGAAGATTACCCCAAGCTCACCCGCATCTACGACGCACCCCAAGACTGGCGGCGCTTCGCCCGCATCCGCACCCGGGTGCGCGTCACCTGCGACGACCCGGAGGTGCGCCAGAAGAACCTGACGATTGTGCTGCTGGACGAGCACAACCGTCGCGCCGACTTGCCTGACCACCCGATGACGCAGCAGTGCTTCGGGCACACCGTGCCCGTCGGGCGCTGGGTGGAGCTGAAGAACTGGCTCGATGGCATCGACCGCTCCGCCATCCGGCAGGTCGACCTCTACCTCTACGAGGTGCCCCCGGAGAAGGCACACCACTACCGCTGGGAGATCGCCTCGCTGCAGCTTGAAAGCCTGGAGGGTGCCTTCGATAGCGAGATCTGGCCGGGCGAGGCGCTGAAGGGGGTCCAGAGCGCGCCGGCGGCGCGGCTGGCCACCCGTGACGGCCTCCGCCTCGCCCTGGGCCAGCAGGGCGACATCTCTCTCCTCACCGTCGGCGGCAAGCGTGTGGGAGCCTCGGACCCAGCGGCGCCTTCCGGCCTGCTGGTGCGAGACGTGGCCGCCAATGGCGCGCCGGTGGTGGTGGGCGGCAAGATCCGTCGCCAGGGCTCCGCCGTCCGGCAGACGGCCCGCCTCGACGCGCTGGACCTGGCCGTCGATGCCACCTATCGCGTCGTGGGAAACGCTTTGGAGATCCGCGGCACCGTGGCCGATCTGCGCGGGGCCGACCGCGCGGTGACCGTCTACTTCGCCGTGCCGGTGGCCGAAGCACCATGGGAGTGGTGGGACAGCGCCGCCGTGGCGCGCACGGCGCCGGGGCAAGGGGGCGAACTCGCCTACTACGAGTCGGGCATGGAGTACGGCCACGGCGGCCGGCACTCGAAGTACCCGCTCGGCGCGATCACCTGGCCCGGGCAGGCTGGCCTCAGCCTGGCGATCCGCATGGACGAGCCGGTGGTCCACCGCATCTTCTACAACCCGCGCCTGCGCCTCTTCACGGTGGCGCTCGACTTCGGCCTGGTGCCCATGCCGCGCCTGCGCGGCCGGCCCCTCTCGGAGGCGCCCTTCCGGGTGCTGCTCTACCGGCACGACCCCGCCTGGGGTTTCCGCTCGGCCCTGCAGCGTTACTACGACTTGTTCCCCCAGTTCTTCACCCGGCGCGTTCAGCGCGAGGGCGGCTGGTATGTCTGGGGTAACGTGAAGGATACCCCCGGCGCCGTGGAGGCCGGCTTCGGCTTCCACTGGGGGCCGGCCAACGAGGAGGCGGTGCGCTGGGATAACGAGAACGGCCTCCTGGCGGTCTACTACATCGAGGCGGAGTTCCATCAGCAGACGATGGGCGACTACGACCGCGCGCCCACCGTCGACGAAGTGATGGATCGCCTGCGCAAGCTGGCGGATGCCGACCCGGAAACCACGGCGGCGGTGGAGAAGCTGAGCTACGGCTACGCGCGCTCCGGGCGGGAGTTCCTCCAGGCCGTCTCGCAGGCCACCTTTGCCTCGGCCTTCCACGACAGCAACGGCCAGGCGCCCTGCATGATCGCCCAAATGCCCTGGATTGGGGAGAGCAACTGGGGCGCCATCCTGCCCTGCAACCTCGACCCGGACATCCCCCAGGGCAAGGGATGGTTCAACTTCCAGTTCATGCTGCGCCAGATGCTCGCCAACTGGGGCAGCAAGAACGCCCGCTACGACGGCATCGCCCTCGACTCGTTTGGCGGCTACGGCCAACTCGGCCGTGCCAGCTATCGCCGGGAGCATTTCCCTTACGCCGACTTCCCGCTTAGCTTCTCAGCGGTGGACCAAAAGCCGGTGCAGGTGGCCGCTTTCGCCTCTCTGGAGTGGCTGCGGGCGCTGGCCCGCGAAGTTCACGGGCGCCGGAAGGTGCTGATGGCCAACTGCTCCTGGAATATCACCCCGGGCTGGCTTACCTTTGCCGCGCCCTACCTCGACATCTTCGGCGCCGAGGCCGCCCGCTTCGTGGACCCGGACTTCATCCGCGCCATCGCCTACCGCAAGCCCTGCACCGACCTGCCCTACGAGCCGCAGCCGGAGTGGGATGCCTGCTCGCGCTTGCTGCACGGCATCTATCAGGGGCATGGCCACGACATGGCGGTGATGCGCCGCTGCATCGGCCCGCTGCGCCAACTCTCCGCGGCCGGCTGGCAGCCGGTCAGCGGTGCCCGCGTGCTGCCGGCTACCTTGCGCCTGGAGCGCTACGGCAGCGGCAAGCAGGTGCTGCTGGCGCTGCACAATCCCGATGACGCCGACCGGCAGGCGGAGGTGAACCTGGTGCCAAGCACGCTCGGCTGGCCGGCCAACGCCTCGGTGAAGGCTACCCTGATCTTCCCCACCGACGGGCGCACCGTGCAAGTGAGTGGCCGCAACCTCTCTCTTCCACTCGCCGGCCGCGAGACGGTGGTGCTCTCGGTGACCCGCTAGGCCGCTGCCGGCGCCCGGCCGGCCCGGCACGGAGGATGAGGACCATGGGCCGCCGTTTGCTGGCTGCCGGACTGCTGATCCCGGGAATCCTGGTCGGCCGGGTGTCTGGGAGTGCCGCGGAGGCACCCCTCCCGGACACCCGGCCGGCGTTCGACAAAACGGCCTATCGGGGCACGGTATGGAGCGCCGCCAACCCCTGGTGGCCGCCGAACAAGTCGCGCACCTACGCCGGGGGCGGGCCGGACTTCGCCTGGCACCGCTACCCCGACGATCCCGTCGCCATGTGGAAGGAGGTGGCCCTCCGCTGTCAGCCGTACGGCCTGACCGGGCTGCAGGGCGAGGTGCTCTTGCCAGACGGCTACATCTCCACCTGGAAGGCGATGGCCGAGGGTTTCCGGCAGGCCGGCAACGGTTTCTTCCTGCAGGCGTTCCTCACTGGTGCGGAGCCCACCGACAAGCTGCTGACGATGTTCGCCGCCCTGATGCCGGAGCTGAAGGAGCATCCGAACGTCTATCGGCTCGATGGGCATCCGGTGGTGGTGCTCTACTCTCCCAGCGGCACCCCCAGCGAGTGGCGCGAGGCGATCGCCCGCGTTGAGGCGCGGTACGGGCGGATGATCTGGCTGATCGACGGGGCGTTCGCGACCCCGGAGTGGCTGCGGCAGTACCTGCCGGTGGTGGACGGCATCAGCATGTACGCCAACTGGTCGGATCAGTCGCAGCGCGAGCTCTACGCGCGGATCACCGACGTGATGCACCGCGAGTTTCCCACCAAGGTGTTTGAAGGCGCGGTGCATACCACCTACTTCGTCCACTTCCACTACGGCGGGGTGCAGCCGGCGTTGACGGAGAAGTACCGCCGCTCCTGGGAGATCACCCTCGCGGCCCGGCCTGATTCGCTCACGCTGACCAACTTTTTCGACTGCTACGAGAACTCGCGCGTTCTGCCCAGCTACGAGCTGGACGACGTTCTGCTGCGCATCGCCCGCCATCAGATCGATCTCTGGAAGGGCCGGCAGCCCGGGGAGAGCGACACCCCCGAGCTGTATGTCTCCAATCACACCAACGTGCTGCTCGGGCAGCCGCTGCGCTTCGAGGTGCTCGGCTTTCCCCTGAAAGGCCCGAACAAGGAAGTGACGGTTCGCCTGGAGGTGTGTGACGAGGAGGAAAAGGTACTCCATGCCTTCCCGGAGCGGCAGATGCTCCTGGATGGGCTGAAGGTGGAGACGTTCACGCTTCCCTCGGACCGATTCCTCGACCGCAGGGCGGTTCACCCGCGCGTCACTTACCGCTGGCACGGAGGCCAGTTTCAGTCGTACCCGCTGCCGCAGACAAACCTGGTGACCAGCCTGCGCCCGCACGTTCTGTTCTGGTGCCGCGCGCTAGACCACCAGATCCGCATCGACACGAGCCGGCGGTGGACGCTGAACGGGGTCGGGCCGGGCGGCACCGTAACCTACCCGCCGGACGGCGTAGGCGTGATCGCGGCCGAAGCGTTCTCGCAGGGGATGCCGGGGGTGGCCAACCGCGGCGGTGGTTGGGTGCGCATCTTGCGCAACGGCCGCGAGCTGCAGAGCCTGGAGAACTGGGACCTACGCTTCGTGTGGCCGATCCGTCTCCCCCACCCCGGCGGCGCCCTGGACTGGTACCAACTGGAACTGGAGAACGGCAGCGGCGCTCGCTACCTCTCCACGCCGAGCTGGGGGAAGAGCGACCGCCGTCCCGGCACGGTCTCGCTGCCGATCTGGCCCGCCGAGGGGCCAATCCGCGAGGTGACGGTGGAAGCGGCGCGCGTGCCGTTCTTTTACTATCCGTGCGACCGATCCACTGGCCGGCTGCTGCTGGACACCTCCGGCTACGATCACCACGGCTACCTGGGTGGCAGCGGCTATGGCGGCGGCCACCTGGCCTATACCGCTTGCCGACACGAGCACGTCGGGCTGGTGGCGCCGACCGAAGATGCCGAGCCGCGCTGGGTGCGCGACAGCGATGGCCGCGGCTGCCTGCGCTTCGACGGCAATAGCTACGTGATGATCCAGGGCGGCACCGCCTTCCCCTACGCCTCCACCTACGAGCTATCGCTGAAGCCGGAGCGCACCGGCAAGCGGATGGGGGTGCTGGGCGCGGCCGGCGGGCAGGTGAACCTCTACCTCACCGAGAACGGCCGGATGGAGGCCTCGCGGGGAGGCACCGACACCCAGGGCGCGCCGACAACGGCCCGCGTTCTCTCGCGCGCGCCGCTGCCCGCGGGGCGTTGGAGCCACGTCGCCGTCGTCTATGACCTCAAGGAGCTGTCGCTCTACGTGAACGGCGTGCTCCAGGGGCGCGCGCCGCTGGGGCCAACGCGCACCACGGAGGAGATCAACGCCGTGGTGGTAGGCGGCACTTGTGGCTTCCCGTTCAACCCGCGCGACTACTTCACCGGGAGCATTCGGCAGGTGCGCATCTACGGACGCAACCTGGCGCCGCGGGAGTTCCTCGGCGACGATGCGCCAGGTGAAAGGGCGAGGTGAGAAGGATGAGGTGCCGGATCGGCGCGATCCAGCCACGACGCGTTGATGCCGTGGTCGCGACGCTGGCGGAGAAGGAGCCGGAGGCCTTCCGTGACTGGCAGAAGCGGCTGGATGTGCGGGTCGAGGAGTACGATGCCCGGCTGCAGCGGCGGGTGTTGGCCGCCTACGTCGATCACCTGTGCGGCTTGCTGCACCAGGCCGGGCAGACGGGCTGCGACCTGGTGCTGCTTCCGGAGGCGATGCTGCCCGTCGGTGACCTCTATCCGGCAGGCCGGGAGCGCCTCGCGGAGGCGTGTCGGGCCGCCGAGCCGCTGTGGCTGGAGCGCACCGCCCCCATCGCCCGCCAGTACCAGATGCTGATCGCGAGCTGCTACTATCGGGCGGTGGGCGATCAGCTCTACAACGACGGCGTGCTGATGGACGAGACGGGCGCGGTGGTCGGCATCTACCACAAGGTACATCTCCCCTGCCCCCTCGACTGGGAAGCGCGCGAGGCTGGCTTGCTGGCGGCAGGCGATGCCCACCCGGTCTTCGAGACCCGGGTGGGCCGCGTCGGCTTCCAGATCTGCTACGACATCGACTTCCCGGAGGGGTGCCGCTGCCTGGCCCTGAACGGCGCCGAGATCATCCTCCATCCAACGGTGGGCTATGCCTTCCCGGATGAGGAGGAGGTGGTGGGCGAGGCGCGCCTGCGCACCCGCGCCACCGACAACAGCGTGGTGCTGGTCTACAGCAACTTCGGGCCGGCGCCGGGCCGCAGCGCGATCTACGCCCCGAACGGCAACCAGGTGGCCTGCTGCGGTCGCGGGGCGGATCTCCTGGTCTTTGCCGACCTCGATCCCAGCCAGCCCTGGCAGCAAGACTGGGGCGTGTGCGTGCATGACCACCGCGACCAGCTCGCCCGCAAGCGTCGGCCAGATACCTATGGCGTCCTCACCGCCTTGCACCCTCCCTGCCTGGCGGATGCCGTCGGTCCGCAGGGGCGCCTCTACGAATACCCGGCGGAGGTGGGGCTGCCCTGAGGCATTCGCCGGCCGCGCCGGGCACCCATCGGCGTCAGGAGACGCCTACGGCGGGGCGCGTCTCCTGCGGTGGGGCCGGCGGGACGCCGGCGATCCGACCTGTCGGCGGTGGAGACGCCTCCGATGGTGGGGGTAGGCCAGGCGAACGGCGACGCCCCTGGGCTTGCGCGCCGATTGGGGCGGCGCGCTTGCTGGAGTTCATGGTATGGCACAAGCAACGATCACCCTTTATCCGTCGCGGCGTATCGCGACGATCCAGCCGAACCTGTACGGGCACTTTATCGAGCATCTAGGCGAGTGCGTCTACGGCGGCATCTGGGTAGGCGAGGGCTCCCCCATCGCCAACACCGACGGCATCCGCAACGACGTGGTGCAGCTCCTGCGGCGGATGCGGCCGCCGGTGGTACGCTGGCCGGGCGGCTGCTTCGCCGACGACTATCACTGGGAGCACGGCATCGGGCCGCGGGCGCAGCGGCGGCGCACCGTCAACCTCCACTGGGGCGAGACGGTGGAGACGAACGCCTTCGGCACCCACGAGTTCCTGCGCTTCTGCGAGTTGCTCGGGGCGGCGCCCTACATCTGCGGCAACGTCGGCTCTGGCAGCCCGCGTGAACTGCGCGACTGGGTGGAATACTGCAACTTCGCCGGCGACAGCACCCTGGCCCAACAGCGGGCCGCCAACGGACACCCGGAGCCGTTCCGGGTGCGCTTCTGGGGGGTGGGAAACGAGAACTGGGGTTGCGGCGGCAACCTCACCCCCGAGGAGTACGCCACCGAGTACCGCCGCTTCGCCACCTACCTGCGCTCCTTTAGCGGCACCCCGCTCACGCTGATCGCCTGCGGGCCGTCTGGCAACGACCCCCACTGGACGCGCCGCTTCTTCACCAAGCTGGGTGGCTTCCCGAACCTGCAGTGCTTTGCCGCCCACTACTACTGTGGCACGGCCGGCACCGCCACCAACTACACGGTGGACCAGTGGTACCAGCTCCTGGAGCAGGCCGCGCGGATGGAGCCCCTGATCGTGCAGCAGCGCGCCATCCTGGATGGCTTCGACCCGCAGCGGCGCATCGGCCTCATCGTGGACGAATGGGGCACCTGGCATCCACCGGCAGAAGAGCGCAACCGCCCCCTCCACTGGCAGCAGAACACGATCCGCGACGCCCTGGTGGCCGCCCTCACCCTCGACACCTTCAACCGCCACGCCGACAAGGTGGTGATGGGCAACATCGCGCAGATGCTCAATGTGCTGCAGGCCGTGGTGCTCACCGAGGAAGACCGGGCGCTGGTGACCCCTACCGGGCATGTCTATACGATCTACGCCCCGCACCAGGGCGCCGAGGCCATCCTGGCCGACTTCGCGGCCGAGCCGATTTCTTACGCTGGCGGCGGGCAGCTCTTCGGCCTGGCCGGCTCCGCCTCGCTGCGAGACGACCGCCTCTTCCTGACCGCCGTGAACCCCCACGCGTCGGAGCCGGTGGAGGCGCGCCTGCGCCTGGTGGACGGCGCCGAGGCCCGGGGCGGAGAGATGACTACCCTGGCAGCCGACGACATCCACGCCCACAACACCTTCGAGGCGCCGGAGACAGTGAAGCCGGCCACCCGGCCCCTCAATGTCTCGGGTCGCGAGCTGACGGTGACGCTCCCGCCGGCGTCGGTCAACGCCCTCTCGCTGGTGCTGTAGGTACCCAACCGATGGGCGGGTCGGGGCGCCTGGCGGTGCGCCCCGACCCGGCCGCGAATCGTCGCGGCGTGGCGGCGCGACGGCGTCGTACGCGCGCTGGGGGTACGGTTGCTGGCGTGTGCCGGCCCTAACCCGCCGGCTTCGTGGCGGTGGCGAGGAGCATGTCGGCGGTGGCGGGGTCGAAGGGGGTGCGGTCGAAGCCGCCGAGGAGGCGCACGTCGGTGAAGCCGGCATCCTGGAGCTGCCGCTGCAGGTCGGCACCGAAGACGGGAAGGTGG
Source organism: Armatimonadota bacterium (assembly GCA_012512505.1). Taxonomy (GTDB): domain Bacteria; phylum Armatimonadota; class JAAZEB01; order JAAZEB01; family JAAZEB01; genus JAAZEB01. Next base: position 25,673 of record JAAZEB010000295.1, read on the forward strand.
GGCGCTTCGCTGTGCTCGAACTGCCACCCGCTGTCGGTGCGGGTAAAGCGGAGGATGTTGAACTGCCAGGTGTCCGGGCCGAAATCGAACATGCGCAGGAGCAGTTGCTCGCGGCCATCCACGGTGCCGTGGGCCAGGGGCTGGAAGCGCTCGCGCGTGGCGGCGAACTGGTCGTAGTTGAGCGTTTGGATGACGCAGACGCCCCCCGGCCGTAGCCGGCCCAGGAAGCCACGCAGCGCCTGCATCCGCGCCTCAACCGTGACGGCGTGCGGCAGCGTGTTCCCGATGCAGACGACGGCCTCAAACGCCTCCGCGTCCATGCCCGCCAGGTCCTCAAAGCCGGCCTGGCGCAACTCGACCGGCAGGCCCTGTGTCACCTCACGAGCCGTCTCGAGCATGGCGGCGCTCGGGTCGATGCCCACGACGTGGATGCCCCAACTGGCAAAGAGGCGGGCGTGCCAGCCGGTGCCACACCCCACATCCAGCAGGCGGTGGACGTGGTGACGCGCGAACACCTCCTGGTAGAACGGCGTCTCCCGGGCGAGCCGCCGCTCCCAGTGAATGATCACGTCGTAACCGGCGCCTAGTTGGTCGTAGAGATCCATCATGTGACAGGCCGCGGGGTAGCCCGGCAGCCGCAGCGCCAATCCGGAGCGTGGTGGGAGGAACGATCCCAGGCCACAGGGGTCGATCAGCGTAGTACCTCTGTGCCGCCAAAGGCCGGATTGGCGCTGCGGGCCTGGCTAGGGCACCGGGCAGAACCCCCGCAGCCGGGAAACGATCTCGCTTCCACTCCCCATAGTATAACGCAGCTACATTAAGAATGGATTAGAAAAGGATTAGAATTCTCTAATCCTGCTTCCCACCGGCGTGCCGAGCACGCGCCCTCCGGCCGGCAGCGCCTCCTCGCGGGCAGGTTCAGCGCCGGATGCCGGCGCGTCTGGCGTCTCGGGGGCGAGGCAAGGCAGGTGAACGGTGAAAGTGGACCCCTTGCCCAGCGCGCTTTGGACATCGATCCAGCCATGGTGCGCGTCGATGATCCACTGGCAGATGGCCAGCCCGAGGCCGGTGCCGCCCATCTCGCGGCTGCGCGCCCGGTCTACCCGGTAGAAGCGGTCGAAGATGTGGGGGATATCCTCTTGCGCGATGCCGATGCCGGTGTCGGTGATCGCCACGGTGGCGAAGCTGTTGACCGCGGCAACGCGCACGGTGATGCTGCCCCCTTCGGGGGTGTACTTGATGGCGTTGTCAATCAGGTTCAGGAAGAGCTGACGCAGCTTCCCGGCGTCGCCCATCACCGACACCCGCCCCGCCTCGTCGAGGTCCACCGTGATATGCTTGGGCGCGGCGAGGAGCACCACCTGGGGATGCAGCTCCTCCAGGATCTCGTTCACCTCAATGGGGCGGCGCTGGATCTGGATCTGGCCGGAGTCGGCGCGGGCCAGCAGCAGCAGGTGCTCGACGATGGAGGCGACGCGGTTCATCTCCTCCAGGATGCTCACCAGCACCCGCTGGTACTCCTCCGGCGTGCGCGGCGTGCGCAGGGCAACCTCCACCTCCCCACGCATGATCGTCAGCGGGGTGCGCAGTTCGTGAGAGGCATCGGTGTGGAACTGGCGCATCTGGTGCAGGTTCGAGTCGAGGCGTGCCAGCGCCTGGTTCAGCTCCTCGGTGCGAAGGGCCACCTCGGCGCGCAGTTCGGCATCCCAGCCCTGCAGCCGGGCCGCCATGTGGTTGAACGCCTCCGCCAGGATGCGGATGTCCATCGGCCCCTCTTCGGGAACGCGGAGCGACCAGTCGCCCCGGCTGAGCCCCTCGGCCGCGCGCACCACGCGCAGGATCCGCCGGGCAACCGGGTTGGCCACCAGGTAGCTGATCCCCACCGACGCCAGCACGGCGAACAGCCCTACCCACAGCAGCATCCGCTGCGCCCGCGACACGATGAGGATATCCTCCTCGCCCAGGGGGCGCTGGATGATGTAGGCACCGATCACCTCCCCTCCCATGCCCTTGATCGGCGCTGGAACCGCCAGGTAGCGCCCCTCGTCGCCCAGATCCACTTCGTAGGACTGCGCCAGGCCCGTGGCCGGCACCTTACGCGGGTCCTTGTGCGGGTCATGGAACAGCGCCGCCGTCAGCTCGCGCCGGGCTTCCAGGGTGAGGGTTGAGGCGACGATGGCGGGCGGCAGGGCGGAGCGGGCGGCGCTGGCATCCTGTTGTGCCGGGAAGAAGGTGATGTCGGCGCCGGACATGTCTTTGAGGTTGCGAGCGAGCCGGTCATCAATCGGGGTGCCCAGGATCAGCATCGCGATAGGGCGTTTGACCCACGGCTGGGGATGCTGCACCGGCGCCCACGCCGTCTGGTAGATCCCGTCCTTGCTCACATCGATGCCGGGCGGTTGCTGGCCGGAGAACGCCCACTTGATGCTGCTGGCGAACGGCACCCGCGGCCGCTGCAGATCGGGGTGCCACCAGCCGGCCAGTGGCTTGCCATCGAGACCAACGACGAGGATCGCCCGGGCGCCGACGGCTGTCTTGGCGTACCCCTCGATCACCTCCCGCACCTCCCGGTGGGCCCGGGCGACGATCGCCTCCCGCAGCTCGGCATCGCCGGCAAGGAGGGAGCACTGGGTGGTAAGGTCTTCGCCCCGGATGCGGTGGAGGCGCTCGAAGAGCATCCGGGTGCGGGTCAGGTCGAGCTGGACGAGGCTGCGCATGTCGCCAACGATGCGCAGGTTCAGGAAGAACAGGATGCAGGCGAACACCGCCAGGATCAGCGAGGCTGACCACAGCATCAGGCGCTGCAGCAGGTTCATGCGCCCCAGAAGTGGCCAGCCGATACCCACTACTGTCCTGAGTCCTCCTCACGGCGGAGCACGTAGCCGACGCCGCGCACGGTGTGGATCAACTTCGGCCCCTGAGTCTGATCGAGCTTCTTGCGCAGGTAGTTGACGTAGACATCGATCACGTTGGTGAAGCTATCGAAGTTGTAGCCCCAGATCTGCTCGGCGATCATGGTGCGGGTCAGCACCTTTCCCGGGTGGCGCAGGAAGAGTTCGAGGAGGGCATACTCCTTGCCGGTGAGGTCCAGCGTGCGGCCGTTGCGGGTCACCTGGTGGGTGTGCAGGTCCACGGTGACGCCAAACGCTTCGAGGCGGTTTTCACCGTTGCGCTGCTGGCCGCGCCGCATGAGGGCGCGCAGGCGTGCCAGCAGCTCAGCGAAGGCGAATGGCTTGGTGAGGTAATCGTCGCCGCCGCTATCGAGGGCGGTGACTTTGTCTTCCACCGAATCGCGCACGGTCAGCATCAGCACCGGGGCGGTGACGCCGTGCCCGCGGATGTAGCGCAAGACATCCAGGCCGTCCATTCCCGGAAGCTGGATATCGAGGATGATGGCGTCGTACGACTCGGAGACGGCCATGGTGGCGCCGGTGCGTCCATCGAAGGCCAGGTCTACCTGGTAGCGCTCTTCTTCGAGGCCGCGCTGAATAAAGCTGGCAACCTTCTTCTCATCCTCGACGAGTAGTATCTTCATGGTGAGGTACTACCTGCTCTCCTCACCGGTCAGACCCGGATGAGGAACGGATGACGGGCCGAGCCACGACACACTCACGCTGGCGCAATGGGGGTAAGGGCACAGCGCGTTCAGAACGCGTGGCTGCCCATTACCCCATTATAGCATGCTGCCCCCTCCCTTTCAAGCACCACCACTGCGGCGCTCGGCCGCTTCCTCCCCAAGCGCGAACTCCAGGAACTGCCGCGCCGTCCGCCCGGACCACCCGTTCTGGCGGCCCGCCCACTGCAGGGCGCGCTGCCGCAGCACCTCGCGCGGCCATTGCAGCCCCAGGCGGTCGGCCAGGCCGGCCACGATGGAGAGGTAGCCCTCCTGGTCGGGCGACAGGAACGTCACGGTAATGCCAAAGCGGTCGCTAAGCGAGAGCTTCTCCTGGGCGGCATCGCGCGCGTGGATTTCGCCGTTGGAGCCGTCGCGGTCGGCAAAACGCTCGGTGATCAGGTGGCGCCGGTTGGAGGTAGCGTAGAGGACCACGTTCTCCGGCCGGGCTTCCAGGCCGCCTTCGAGGACTGCCTTGAGCTCCTTGTAGTAGGTCTCGTTCTGCTCGAAGGAGAGGTCGTCCACATAGAGGATGAACCGCTCGCGGCGGCCCCGCAGCAGCGCCAGGAGGCGCGGGAAAGCGTCGAACTGGTGCTTCTGGACCTCCACCAGGCGCAGGCCGCGGTCGGCGTAGGCGTTCAGCAGCGCCTTGACCGTGGACGACTTGCCGGTGCCCCGGTCGCCATACAGCAGCACGTTGTTGGCTGGGAAGCCGGCCAGGAAGTGCTCGGTGTTGCGCAGCAGGATCCGCCGCTCCGCCTCGTAGCCGATCAGGTCGTCCAGCGAGACCGGGTCGGGGTGGGCGACGCCCTCGAGGTGGCCGCCGTCCGGGTCGGACACCCAACGGAAGGCGCGATAGCGGTGGAAGAGGCCGCAGCCGGCCTGCGCGTAGTGGCGGGCCAGCTCGTCCACCAGCTCGCCCCAGTCGGCCGCGGCGGCGAAAGCGGCCATCAGACGTGCCTCCGCCGGGGTGTGGCAGGAGGGCGCGTCCGCCAGGGGGCGCAGATCCTCCCAGGCCACCAGGCAGGCCTCCTCTTTCCCCGGCACCGCCCGGCGGGTGCGGCGCGCCAGGGCCACCACGAACAGCGACGACTCCAGCGCGAAGAGCACCTGCAGGTGGCGCAGGTCTTGGATGGCGGCCGCGCGCAGGGCGGGGCTGACGCTCCCATCCTGGCTGAGGGCGGCCTTGCGCGCGAAGGTGTTCTCATCGGCCAGCAGGCGCTCCAGGAGGTAATCGCGCCAGGCATCCCCCACGAACTCACCCGCGTGGAACTCGGCCGCGTCGGCCAGCAGGCGCAGGAACTGCCGGTAGGCCGCAACGGCCTGCTCGGGATCGGCGGCCGCCTCAGAGGCGAAGGCGGCAAGCAGGCGCCCCAGGGCGGCCAGAACCGGGTCGGTCTCCTCGGTGAAAAAGAACGTGAGCGAGCGGAGGGACCGGTGCGCCTCGCTCAGGCGCTCCGGCACGCTCCCTTGATGGGTCGGTTCGGACAACAGCACTTCCCTTCCGCGGTGGTATTCGGCGTGGCCGGGCGCGATCCTGCCGGCTGCTCCCCCCGGTTTGCCCCGCCGCCGCGCCGCTGACAAGCGCCCCGGTTCGCGGGCGTCCGCCGCCTACCACGCCCCCCTTCGTCCCCAGGCAACCGGCATGGCAGAAACCTTCGCGCTCGCAGTGTTTACGCCCTTACCTTCACGGGTATACCCCGGCAGGGCGGCCATGCTCGTCCGGCAGCGTGCCGGAGCAGATGGAGGTGGAGGGATGGTGAAACGCAAACTGCTGCTGCTCGTGCTGTGCGCCGGTCTGGTGTTCTGGTCGGCGGGCAGGGCAAGCGCGCTTCTGGGAGGCACCCTGGGCACCGCGATCCGGATCTTCGGCATCGGCTACGCGGTGCGGGTGTTTGGCCCCCAGATGAACTCGTTCATCAACGGGGTGATGGGCCAGCGCGGCATCGAGCGGGAGGGAGGCACGCGGGTGGTGCCGATCCTCTCGGTTGGCCAGGGTCTTTACGTCGGCGCGGCCCAGGTGATGGGGCCGACGTCGCTAGTGGATGACGTGCGCTCGGTGGTCCAGGGCGAGATCACGGTGGGTGACATCCGCCTGAACGGCCTCTTCCCATCCAGCGCGACGGTGCCGGTGATCACCGGCACTCAGATCATCAACGGGGTCGGTATCTCCGCCATTATCGACTTCAACGTGTAGGCAAGCGAGAGGAGAGGAGCGATGAGGAACCGGGCGATCGCGGTTTCCCTGGCCATCTTCGGCGTCTTTGGCCTGGCTCTCGCCGGCAGCATCAGCCAGGTGCGCGTGGCGCTGGCAGCGGCGGAGGGCGTGAGCGTCGTCGCGCGCGAGCGGATAGTGGCCGGCCGGCCCGAAGGGGAAGTGGTGGTGGGCGACCGGGTGATCCTCCGCATCCGTTCGGCGGCCGGCGGGCTCACCGCCACCCAGCGCGCCGACTCCATCGCCCAGCGGCTGCAGATGCTGCTGGGGGGCGGACAACTGACCGGCAACGACTTCCGCGTGGCGCAGGTGAACGGCCAGTGGGCGGTGGTGGTGGGTGACACGGTGGTGGTCACCGCGGATCCGTACCAGGCCGCGCTGAACGGCACCACGCCGCAGCGGCTGGCGACGACGTGGCGCGACAACCTGGCGGCGGCGGTGAGCACCCAGGTAGCCGGCTTCCGTGGCGAGCAGGAGCGTGGCTCCAGCAAGGTAGTGCCGATCGTCAGTCTGGGAAGCGGCATCCGGGTGGGCGCGGCGCAGATCAGCGGACCAGCGAGCAACGTGTCGCAGGCCAGCGTGGTCGGCCAGGTGGAGGCGTCCTTCCAGGACGTGGCGCGGATCCGCATCTTCGTGCCGCTGCGGTCGGTGACCAATATCCAGCGGGTGCCACAGGTGAACGTCCGCGCCTACGGCGACATTCAGCTCTAGCGCGGAGCCGATACAGCTTGCCAACGGGGCAGCGGGCGGGACGTTGGGCACGGGTGTGCCCGGTCATCGGGGTCGGGGGGCGATCCGGGAAGGGCGAAGCATTCGGCCGTGCAAGGGGGCCGGTTCGAGGGGGCCCCTGCCGAGTGCTTCGCCCCTACGGCCCGCGCTGCTGCAAGAGCACCTTCAGCCGGCCGAGACGCTCGGGGTCAACGAGCGCCAGCAGGTCGTCGCGAGTTTCGGGCGGGGCGCCGGCCAGGTAGTCGGCAATGCCGAGCGAGCGCAGCCACTCTTGCTGCGTGGTGTAGCAGCGGGTGCGCAGGCCCTCCGCCTCCCCTGCCCGCTCCAGCGCGGTGAAGTCGACGTGGGCGGTGATGTCCTGGGTACCGAGGCGCCGGTAAGGCTCCTCGTTCGCCGTGTGGCGATAGTAGCAGAGGAGGGTGCCGCACGGCCGCTGGGGGCTGTACAGCTCCGGAGCGCGGTGGCCATAGTCGATGGTGAGCAGCGCGCCCTCTGCCAGGCAGCGCGCGGCACGCCGGTACCAGGCCACGGCTTCCAGACCGATCTCCCCCTGCGCACCCACGGGCAGGGCGGCACCCACCCAGGCGAGGTGAGCCGCCAGCGCCGGCGTTGAGGGCACATCCAGCACGTCCACCAGCTCTCCATCACGACAGCCGACGTACACCTCCCGCAGGCCTTGTGGAGTCATCTGCACCCGGTGTACCGGCAAGGCATCCAGCAGCTCGTTGGAGAGGATGCAGCCGCGCACCGGGCCGAGGACCTCCAGGTCGTGAACCCAGCGCAGGCGGGGGGCGTGGGTCTGCTCCGCGGGCGGCCGGGAGTGATGCTCCACCAGCGTGTAGCGCAAGGAGGTGTGCAGCCCCGGAAAGCGCTCCGCCGCGGTCGCGAGGATCTGGCTGGCGAGCGTTCCCCGACCCGCGCCAACCTCGACCAGGTCGAAGCGACGCGGGCATCCCTGTTCCTCCCAGAGGCCGGCCAGCCAACGGCACACCAGGGCACCAAAGGCGGGGTGCGTCTCGGGGCTGGTGAGGAAATCGCCTTCACGGGAGAACGGGGCGGGCGCCGTGGCATAGTAGCCATGCGTGGGATGGTAGAGCGCCAGGCGCATGAACTCGGCGAACGGGATCGGCCCCTCCCGGGCGATGCGCTCACAGAGGAGGCGGGCCAGGTGCGGGTTGCCCACCGTCGCCCGCTCACGGCGGCGATACAGCTCGCGCGCGGAGGCGGGCCAGGTGCGGGGATCGTCAGGATCGATCGCCATGGGCACAGGGTAACATGCCACCCGGGGCGTCGTCAACCAGCGTGCGCGGCGAGGCGGGGTGAGAGAAGCATAGGGGCACAGACTCAGGGCAGCAAGTCAACGTCTTCCGTTGCCCAAGGCTGGTCGCCGGGGCCGCGAGGCATCCCGCCCCGCGAACCTACCTGGGATCTGGTCAGCCGCCCGCGGCTGCCAAGCCCTCGAACCGGATCCCTGAGCCAGGCATTCGGGGCTTCGCCCCCCGTCGTAGCTTGCGTAGCCTGCGCCCGGCCCCTATGCCTCTCCTCCCGAAAGGGTCTGTAAGATCATTATACCCCCACCATTCGCCAGTGTCATCCGGGAGTTTCCTGGTTCTGGCCTCAGTTGATCCCCTGATCGCTCGACCGGGAGGTTCTCGCCAACCACACGCTTGACAGGAGGTCCAGGGGGGCGTATAATCGGCTCGTTTAGCACTCGCTTGGGGGTGGGCTTGGCCCTGAGAACCGCGGTGGCGTGCCGTGGTAACCCCTGGAACCTGATCCGGGTAGTACCGGCGTAGGGAAAAGCGACCACAGAAGCGCAGGCTCTCCACCTCTCTGTGCCGCCGCCTCCCGCAACGCCGGGAGAGCGGCGGTGCCGCTCTGGGAGGGGATGTCATGCGTGAGGAGTGGGTGAAGGGGCGCACTGGCGCCAACGTAACGCAGCGGCACTATGCCCGCGCCGGCACGATCACCGAGGAGATGCGCTACGCGGCAGCGCAGGAGGGGGTCTGCCCCGAGTTTGTGCGCGCCGAGATCGCGCGCGGGCGGGCGATCCTGCCGGCCAACATCCGGCACACCAACCTTCGGCCGATGCTGATCGGCACCAACTTTCGCTGCAAGGTGAACGCCAACCTCGGCAACTCCACCACCACCTCCGATATCGCGGCGGAGCAGGAGAAGCTGGCGGTAGCCCTCCGCTACGGGGCCGACACGGTGATGGACCTGAGCACCGGCGGCGATGTGCGGGCCATCCGCGAGGCCATCCTCGCCCACTGCCCGGTGCCGTTGGGCACGGTGCCGCTCTACGAGGCGATGGCCCGGGTGGAAAGCCCGGAAGAGCTGACGCCGGCGCTCCTGCTGGAGGTGATCGAGGCGCAAGCGCGGCAGGGCGTTGACTACATGACGATTCACGCCGGCCTGCTGCGGGAGTACGTTCCCCTGGCCTGCCGCCGGCTCACCGGCATCGTCAGCCGTGGTGGGGCGATCCTCGCCCGCTGGATGGCCGCGCACCAACAGCAGAACCCGTTCTACACCCACTTCGACGCGATCTGTGAGATCTTCCAGGCTTACGACGTCAGCTTTAGCCTGGGCGACGGCCTGCGCCCAGGCTGCCTGGCCGACGCCAACGACGAGGCCCAGTTCGCCGAACTGCGCACCCTGGGCGAGTTGACCGCGCGCGCCTGGGAGCACGACGTTCAGGTAATGGTCGAGGGGCCGGGGCACGTGCCGTTCCACCTGATCGCGGAGAACCTGCGCCAGGAGAAGGAGCTCTGCTTCGAGGCGCCCTTCTACGTCCTCGGGCCGGTGGTCACCGACATTGCCCCCGGCTATGACCACATCACCAGCGCCATTGGCGGCACCATGGCGGCCTACCACGGCGCGGCGATGCTCTGCTACGTGACCCCCAAGGAGCACCTCGGCCTGCCGGACGCCGACGACGTGCGCGAGGGGATCATCGCCCACAAGATCGCCGCCCACGCCGCCGACGTGGCGCGCGGACGCCCCGGCGCCCGCGACCGCGACGACCAGATGGCCCGGGCCCGCTTCCACTTCGACTGGCGCCAGCAGTTCGCCCTCGCCCTCGACCCGGAAACCGCCCAGGCGAGGCGCGACGCGTCGCTCCCCGAAGCGGACCCCCACGACGCCCGCTTCTGCTCGATGTGCGGCCCCCAGTTCTGCGCCATGCGCCTCTCGCACGAGGTACGCGCGCTCACCGAGCCGGAGGTCAGTAACCCGTGACCCGGGGGGCCGGCGCTCCGACCGCGGTCTTACCCCACCCCGAGGGAGTGTGACTCCTCCAGGAGAGATGGCCGGAGTGCCCGAGCAATCGGGCTTCGGCGGTTGGGAAGCCGCATTGCTGCGGCGCTCCGCTACTCTCCCAGGCAACAGGCCGGAGTGCCCGAGCCATCGGGCCTCTGCCGGGCGGCCACGTCGCCACGGCAGAGGCTCTTATCGGCCCATCGGCGTCGGAAACGCCTCCTGTGGCGGGGGATGCCTCCTACGGCGGCCGGTGGGACGCCGGCGATCCGACCCATCGGGGTAGGAATCACGCGCCGCTTAGAGGAACCTTCCAACGGAGGGCGGTGCCGGGCCAAGC
>JAAZEB010000296.1 GCA_012512505.1 Armatimonadota bacterium
CCGATACCGTCCGCGCCGACCGCCAGCCGCAGCCGTTCGTGCCATTCAGCCTGGAGAGCCGTCACCCCGCCGACCTGGGCGGCAAAACGCTCTGGGTGCCGGACCTCTCCACGGCCGCCCGCATCGTCGTGGCCGCCCTCCGGGCCCACGACATCGACGCACGCCTGCTGCCGCGCTCGCCGGATCCCGCCCTCAACCTCGCGCGGGCTGCCATCCCGGAAGACGTGTGCGTGCCGGCCCTCTACACCACCGAGGATATCCTCTATCGCACCCGCCAGCCGGACTTCCGTCCGGAGCAGGAGGCGTTCTTCCAGGGCAACGCCGCCGGTCCCTGCCGCTACGGCATGTACGCCCTCCTGCAGCGGCGCATCCTCGACCACCAAGGCCTCCAGGCCGTCGACATGGTGACCCTCGGCGCCCGGAACCTGGGCAAGAACCTCAGCGTGACCTTCTCCCTGGTCGTCTGGGATGCCCTCATCACTCACGACCTGCTGGACAAGATGCTGCTGCACACCCGGCCGTACCTCGAGGAGCCCGCCGCCGCCGAGGCGGTCTTCGAGCGCTACCTGGAGGAGGTGTGCGCGGCAATCCGGCCTCACCGCCAACTGGTGGAGACGGTGCGCGGCAAGCTGGAGATCGCCAGCGGCCGGCACCTGGCCCGCTTCCAGGAGATCCTTCGGCGTGCCCAGGCCGACTTCGCTGCCCTGCCGCGCCGGCGGGAGAAGCGCCCGCTCGTCGGCCTGATCGGCGAGTTCTACGTTCGCCTGCATGACCGCTCGAACCAGGGCATCATCGGCAAGCTGGAGCGCGGCGGCGCCGAGGTGTGGCTGGCGCCCGTCTCGGAGTTCTTCGGCTACGCCAACCGGATCCGCCAGGAACTCTCGGCGCACGAGTTCCACGATACCCACTCGCGCCAGGCGCTGCATCAGTGGGCGTTTGCCGGCTTCCAGGATCGGCTGGCCGTCCATGACGAGCACCACCTGTGGCAGGCGGCGCTTCCTTACCTGCGGGGGTTCGAGGAGATCCCGCCGGCGGAGCTGATCGACCGCGGAGCGGAGTTCGTTCACCCCACCTTTGGCGGGGAGGCGATCTGCAGCATGGGCAAGGCGGTGGACTTCATCCACCGCGGCGTAGATGGGATCGTCAGCGCCATCCCGTTCAACTGCATGCCCGGCATCACCGTGCAGGCGCTTTCGCACACCCTGCGGCGCCGCTACGGCAACGTGCCGTTCCTCACCATCGACTTCGACGGCTTCGTCGATAGCGGCCGTGACAGCCGCCTGGCCAGCTTCCTGGCCCAGGTGAGGGAGCGCCACGAAGCCCGCAACGGCAGCAACTAACAGCAGCCCCCGCGCCTTTGGCGCGGGGGCTGCCACACGCTTCTAGATGCCGGGAGGGCCGGCCTACTTCGCGTCGGGCGTCGGCAGGGTAAACCAGAAACGGCTGCCCTCGCCGGGCGTGCTCTCGACGCCGATGCGCCCTCCCTGCAGCTCCACGGCCAGCTTGCAGAACGAGAGACCCAGGCCGCTGCCGGGCCTTCCGTTTGGCACGCCGGCCTGCACCTGGTAGAAGCGGTCGAAGATGCGGCTTTGGTGCTCCGGGGCGATGCCAGGGCCGTGGTCGGTAACCCCGACGCGCACAAACCCCTCCGGCTCTGGCGTCACGGTGATCTCCACCGTGCTCCCCTCGGGGCTGAACTTCACCGCGTTGGAGAGGAGGTTCGCGACCACCCGCCGCACCTTGCCCCGGTCCGCCCGCACCCGGCCATCGCGCTCCGCCTGCGCATCCGCCAGCCGCACGCGGGCCGCCAACTGCTTCTGCCGCAGCGACGGTTCCAGCACCGCCAACGCCTCATCAATCACCTCGGTGACCGGGAACTCCTCCAGCGATAGCGTCATCTCGCCGGACTCCATCCGGGCTACATCCAGCATGTCGTTGACCATGTCCAGCACGCGTTCGGAGCCGGCCCGGGCCGCGTCGATCATCTCGGCCGTCAGCCCTCCGGGTGGCTCCCACTGCTGGATCGTCTGCAGGCCGGTGATCACGCTGGTGAGCGAGACGCGCATGTCGTGTACCATGAAGTGGGTGAGCGCCGCGCGCGCGTCCTGCGCCTCCTGCAGCTTCTTGTGAGCCTGGGCCAGCTCACCATACAGCCGCTCCACCTCCTTGTGGCGCGTCATCTCCGCCTTGACGTCGGCGAACCAGCGCCGCCCCACGACGCCGAGGATAGTGAACGCCGCCAGCAGGTTCACCACCTTGGGGATAGCCACGTACTGCGGCTGGGCCAACACCTCGAACAAGTAGCGGGGCACCAACCCGGTGCGCGCCGTATACCAAACCCCGAAGTAAAGACTCTCCAGGAGGGTGCGTGCCGCGTCAACGAACACCACCGCCACCATCGTCGCGATCACCGGGCTCAACACCCGCAAGCGGCGGTGCTCACGCCAATAGAGGATCAGCAACCCACCCCAGATCACGATCAAGCACCAGTAGACCGCCGCGGTAACCCAGATGAGTGCCTCCGATTCCATGTCCCTTGCGTTCGTGCTCGGCGGGCGAAGTCCTGTCACCCGTCACGGTCGGTGCCCGCGTGCCCTTCCGGCAGGCGTGGGCAGCCGCCACAGCGAAAACAGCAGCACGCCCGGGCCTCTCGACGCCGGGGTGCGGCTCCCCAGGCTGCCGCCACCGGCCGCACGGCCACCGGGCGACAGTGCAAAGAACAGGAGGCGAATGGACTACCAGCAGCGGCTGCCGGAGATTGAGGCGTTGGTGCGCGAGACGTTTTCGCTGTGGGACGAGCAGCGTGTCGGCTTCTCCTGGCGGCATTACTACCTGAACCACTCCCTGCGCGTGCGGGCCCTGGCCCTGACCCTGGCGCGGCAGGAGGGCGCGGATCCCGACGTGGTGGCCTACGCGGCGACCCTCCACGACCTCACCAAGCGTTACGATGGCGCCCTCGCCCTCGATGCCAACGGGAAGCGCCGCCTCGACCGCGATGGCTACTGGGTGACGGAAACCCTGCCCCCGGCACGCGCCAACCACGTCACCGCCCTCTATGACGAGTTGGGCCTCGCCGGCCAGGTACACCACCTCTCGGGCGCCGCCCTCACCGAGCGGATCCTGGCCGAGGCGGGTTACCCTCGCCCGTTCATCAACGCGGTGGCGCACGCCATCCGCGCCCACGTCACGCCTCAGAATGCCACCGCCGCCGAGCTGGAGGCGCTCTACCGACCCCCGGAAGCGCGCGTGCTGCACGATGCCGACCTGATGGATGCCAACCTCGGTCTGGTGGCGTTCTACCGCAACATCCAGATCCACGCCGGTCGGGCCCTCGCGCAGACCGGAGCCCCCCTCGATCCCCGCGCCTATATCGAGCTGGTGGCCCCCTGGGTCGAGACCAAAGACCCGTTCCTGCCGCGCTTCCGCACCGCGACCGGGCAAGCAATGGCCGCCGCCCGGCAGGAACGCAACCGGCAACTGGTGGCCTGGATTGCCGTGGAGCAGCCGCTGGGGGAACCAGCCTGGCACTATGGCGTGCTTGGAGTCATCACCCTCTTCCTGGAAGAGCCGGAGGATCCCAGCCTGACGCGCGCCCTGCAGCACCTGCAAACCGAGTGGCTCCCAGCGCGCCGGGCGGAGCTGGCCCGCGACGGCCGGGCGCCTCACGCGGCGGCGCTCCTCGCCCGCGCCGAGCAGTTTGCCGACCTCCTCCGTGACGAGGTCGCCGGTCGGATCTAGGAACCTGCCAACAGACTACCGCGCCCCTGGCCGCCCGGATCCGAAGCCGCGCCAATGGCGTTTGGCCCCGCTGGGCACGGGCTACGCTGATCCGGAGCAGCGCAGCCGACCGGAGGGACGCCATGGCAGAGCAGGATCCACTGGAGCAGACGCCAGAAGCGAAGGAGTGGGAGCACCGGGGCAAACGCGGCGGCGGGCCGGAGGCGCCGGAGGGCGACACGGAGCCGTCCAATTGGCCAGGGGAAACGCGCGCCCGCAAGCTGCGCCCCCCGGATCCGCTGCCCGTGCCGCCGACCGAGGGCGACGAGGGAGGGTGAGCCTTCCGCCGCGTCGCACCCGCTGAAGGCACCGGGCGTGCGTCGACACCAGCGCACGCCCGGGCTCCGCGCCGCCGCTGCTCACTCCCTGCCATTGCCTGGCGGCCATTGACACCACCCGGGGCGAGACCCTATAATCTTATTAGAGAGGAGTCCCGCGTGGCCGATTCGCCGCAGACCACCGCCGCCAGTCAGGAGTACCTGGAGTGGATCTACCGTCTCTCCAAGGAGCAAAGCACCGTTCAGCCGCTGGACCTGGCACGTGCCCTCAGCGTCTCCTCGGCCTCCGTCACCGCCATGCTGAAGCGCCTGGTCGCCGGTGACCTGATCGAGCGCACCCAGCGCGGGATCACCCTCACCCCCGAGGGCCAGCAGATCGCCGCCGGGGTGGTGCGCCGGCACACCCTCCTCGAGCGCCTGGCAACGGATGTCCTCGGCATTCCCTGGGAGAAGGCAGACGAGGTAGCGTGCCAGCTGGAACACTACGTCACCGACGAGGTAGAAGAGCGCCTGGCCGCGTTCCTGGGCAACCCGACCACCTGCCCCCACGGCCAGCGCATCGACCTGGAAAGCCCAGACCCAAGCCGCCCCCTGTGCGAGCTTGGCCCCGGTGAGACGGCCGAGGTGGTGCGCATCAGCGACGAAGACCGCGAGTTCCTCAGTTACCTGGCGGCGCTGGGGGTGCGCCCGGGGGTGCGGCTGCGGGTGGAGAGCCTGGCGCCCTTCAACGGCCCGATGACCATCACCATCGGTGAAAGCAGGCACGCCATCGGCCGCGAAGCCGCATCCCGCGTGCGGGTAACCATCGAGACGCAGGCAGAGACCCAGTAGGCCCGCCGCGGCCCCGGCGCTGGGAGAGAGGCCCCGCGATGGAGTACATCCCCGTCACCATGGTCCGGCCCCACCTGGAGGGGCTGCCGCAAGTTTCGCTGCCGGCGGGCTACCGGATCCGCACCTACCGCCGCGGCGAGGAGGCTTGCTGGGCAGAGGTGGGGAGCGCCGTGGGCGAGTTCGCCACGCCGGCGGCAGCACTAGCGCACTTCCAGGAGGAGTTCGGGGCGTTCCCGGAGGCGATGGAGCAGCGCTGCTTTTTCCTGGAGGACGCGACCGGCCGGGTGATCGGCACGGCGACGGCGTGGCGGGACGATGGCCGCCTGCCCTGGGCCGCGTCCTGCCCCGAGGGCTGGCGCGGCGAGGGCCGGCTGCATTGGGTCGCGATCCATCCCCAGTTCCAGGGCCGCGGTTTGGGCAAACCGCTGGTGGGCGCCGCCATGCGCCGGCTGGCAGAGCAGCACTCGCGCGCCTACCTCACCACCCAGACCACCAGTTGGATCGCCATCCGGATCTACCTCGATTTCGGCTTCGAGCCGCTGCCGGGCACGCCTCAATACGAGCGCGCCTGGAGCCTCATCGCCGCCGCCTCGGGGCACCCGGCGCTGGCCGCCTTCCGCCGCGAGTAGGGAGGCTGCCCGCAGCTACTCCTCCGGCTCCCGGTAGGCCTCCTGTTGGCGCCGGCGCCGGTACTCACCCGGCGGGACCCCCACCACGCGCCGGAAAACGCGGGTGAAGTAGTGGACGTCCTCGAAACCAACCGCGTTGGCGACTGCCTCCACGGTGTGGCCGGGCTCACTCAGGAGGCGGCGCGCTTCGGCCAGGCGCACCTCCTGCAGGAAGCGCCGGAAGCCGATCCCCCATTCCCGCTTGAAGAGGGCGCAGAAGTAGGTGGGGCTCAGGTCGGTCTCCCGGGCCAACTCCTCCAGGGTGAGCCGGCGGTGGTAGTGCCGCCGAATGTAGTCGCCCGCGCGCCGGGCCAGGTGCGCCGACCACCCCTGTGGCTCGAGCGGGGGGTGCTGCAAATCGGTCACCAGCCTGCGCAGCGCCGCCTGCAGCTCCGCCGCGCC
>JAAZEB010000297.1 GCA_012512505.1 Armatimonadota bacterium
ATGCAGGCGATGGTCGGCTGGGGCGGGATGCACGACCCCTACGTCTGCCCCAAGGCGGACCCGCGCCTCCTGCAGGACCGGCACGCCACCCTGGCCGAGGCGCTCGACGACAAGGCCACCGAGGTCCGCGTCCAGGAGAGCACCGAGGGCTGGCCGGAGAAAGGTGCCCTCTACCTGGAGGGAGAGATCCTCCGCTATGGGCGCCTGCTGCCGAACGGCTTCGCCGAGTGCCAGCGCGGCCTGCACGGCACTACCGTGGGCGCCCACGCCGCTGGCACGCGCCTGGGCCACCTGGTGAACTGCTTCAACATGTGGGGCAACGTGATCTACGCCCCAGACGTGAACACCACCTTGCTCGACGAGGTGTGCGAGCGGATTGCCCACGTCTTCAATGAGACCGGCTGCGACATGGCCTACTTCGACGGTGGCGAGGAGGTGCTAGTCCAGCCGCCCTACTGGCGCAACCAGGGGCGCGTCGCCCTGGGCGTCACAAAGCGCCTGAAGAAGCCGATCATCCTAGAGGGGAACGCGCTCTACACCCACCACTCCTGGCACGTGATCACCCGGGGCAGCCCCAGCTTCGACCCGATCTTCTTCGGCCGGCGCGAATACACGCTGCGCCACAAGGGCCAGAACCCCGCCGGACACGCCAAGAACCTCCTCACCGGCGATGTGGGTTGGTTCGCGCCGCACATCTACTCACCCTCCACCGACGCCGTCACCCCGGACGAGGTGCTGCTGCTGTGTCTGAAGGCGCTGGGCGGCAAGTCGCCGATCTCCTTCCAGGCCGACGCGAACAACCTCTGGGCCAACAAGCGCATGCCAGAGATGCTGCAGATCATCCGCGCCTGCGACGAGCTGAAGCGGCGCGACTACTTCACCGAGGCCGCCTGCGCCGAATTGGCCCGCCCGATGGCCGAACACACCCTGGAACAAACCCGGAACGGCGAGTGGAACATCCGGCCATTGCAGTTCGGGCCGCCACGGGTGGTGAACGCGAGCGCCGTGGGGCCGGCGCGCGCCAGCCTTCCGGAAGCCCCCGAGTGGGAGTACCTGAACCCCTACGACGAGCAGGCGCCGTGGGTGCGCCTCCGCGCCCGCACGCGCCTCTCGCCCTACGGCGCGGAGGAGAACGTTGTCCTGGCCGACCCGGCCACCGGCGTCCCCTTCAAGGTGGAGGACTCCGCCGCCGCGGAGCTGGTGCATAGCGCCGAGCCGAGCACCGAGAAGGCGCCGGACGGCAGCCCGGCCTTCTGCTTCCGGGCCACCAACAAGAGCGCGCAGGCCTCCGGCTGGTGCCGGCTGGCTCTCCCCTTCCCCGAGCCGCTCAACCTGTCGCAGCACCGGCGCCTCGGGCTGTGGGTACACTCTGAGGGGAAGGGCGGCATCCTCAACGTGCAGCTCTGCAACACCTACGGCTACAAGGACCACTACATCCCGCTCGACTTCACCGGCTGGTCCTACCGCGAGCTAGACCCGCCGGAAGATATGCGCTTCTGGAACTACTCCTGGCCCTACAACTTCATCGACCTGTTCTACTGGCCGTTCCGCTACCACGAGATCACCGGCATCAACCTCTACTACAACGGGCTGCCGGCCAACGCGGAGACGGTGTGCCTGGTCGGACGCATCGAGGCACTGCGCGAGCACGCTTCGCCACTGCGCGCGCCGGCGCTGGAGGCGGGCGGCCAGCGGATCACCTTCCCCGTCGCCTTGCAGCCGGAGGAGTATCTGGAGGTGGACTGGGCCGGCCGCTGCCGGCACTTCGCGCGCAATGGCGGCCTGCTGGGAGAGGTGCGCCCGCAGGGCCGCCTCCGCCTGGCCGCCGGCACCAACCGGGTGCGCTTCACCTGCGTCGACGGCGCCGAAGCATCCACCCGGGCGGAGGTGACCCTCTGCGTGCGCGGCGAGCCGTTGCCCGGCGCCCGGCGCGCGCGGGCAAAGGAGCGGCAAGCGGCCGGCCGCTATCCCACGCTGGCCGAGGCGCCGCCGCCGGAGGCGCTGACCCTGCCTGGCGATGGACGCGGCGGGTTCCGCGTCGTCTACGGCGTGCATGAGGTGGTGAGCAGGAGCGGGCCGCGCGACGGCGGCGAGGGTCGCTGGAGCCTCACGCACGAGGCAGACGCGCCCTCTCGCGCCGCCGTGGTGCTGGCGCGGGCCAAGCCGGAGGCTGGCAGTGAGTACGACGACCCCAAGGCGCTGGTGCTGGAGAGCTTCGACGCCCTGGATGCCTACGAGCTGAGCGACACCAACCAGTTCGAGAAGTACGTCGTGGGCCAGGGAAAGGAGCTCGGGCCCACCGGCCCGGTGCGCGCGGGGGTCACCCAGTCGTTCACCCCGGCGACCGACGACGCGAAGGTGGGGCGAGCCTGCGGCGTGTTCACCGCGACGAACGCGGGCGAAGCTGGCGGCTGGTGCGCCAAGGGAAAGCGCCTGCCGAAGCCACTGGACCTGAGCGGCTACCCGGCGCTGGGGCTGTGGGTCCATGGCGATGGCCAGGGGGAGGCCCTCGTCTTTCAGCTCCGCGACACCGCCGGCCGCTACGCCCATTGGACGGTGCCGATCACCTTCACCGGCTGGCGCCTGCAGCGTTTCACCACCGCCGAGGCGCGCGACTTCGACTGGAAGCAGGTGGAGTACGTCCTGTTCTACTACAACAACCTCCCCGCGCAAGCCACCTGCACCCTGAAGCTGGATGACCTGAAGGCGCTGCCGCCGGCCGGGCGGCCGAAGCCGCTGCGGGGTCTCTCCGTCACCGTGGGCGAGGCCCGGCTGGAGATCCCGGTGGCGCTCGGCGCTGGCGAGGCAATCGCCATTGACCCCGAGGGCCGCCTCTCGGTGTGGGCGGATGGCAAGCGCCGCGGCCGTGCCCGAGCACTGGGGCAGCGGATTCTGCTGCGGCCGGGCGCCAACCAGGTGGAGGTGCGCTGTGGCAACGCCGCGCCCCCGGCCGGCGTGCTGACGGTGCAGGTGCTGCCGCTGGGGCCCGCGTGAGTGCGCGGAGCGCGGTCTCACCACGGCACGCCCTGCGGGGGCCTGCACGCTCTCATGGATGCCGCCCGTGAGCACGAGTAACGCCCCACCGCCCGGAGGGAGGGAACCGCCATGAAACGCATTGCGCGAACGCTTCTGCTTGCTACCATCGCCGCCAGTACGGCAGGCGCCTGGGGCGCGCCCCCGGCGGTGTCGGCGGCCCCGGCTGTCTCCCGCATCCGCATCCGCCTGCGGGAGGAGTACCGACACCTCAAGCTGACACCCCTACCGGGCGCCGCCGCCCTGGCGGCCGAAAGTGCCACCGCCGACGGCGCCACGCTGGAGGCACTGCCGGAGCCGCAGAAGGCCCGGTTCGCCCGTATTACGGCCGCGCTCTGGGCCGGACGCCCTGCCGACCTGGAGACCGCGCGGAATACCTGGCGCGAGTTGATCCAGAACACCCAGGATGCCACCGAACCCGTGGACATCGATGCCCTGATCCGCGCCGCCGTTCGCGAGGTGTGCCTCGCACCCAACCCGGAGCTGCGCTTGCTGGCACTGCGGGCCAACCTGTTGAGCCGGCAGCGGGCGCTGCTCGAGGAGCACCTTGCCGCCTTGCGAGCAGAGCGCAACCGCATCCGGGCGGATGCCCATCAGACTGCGCTGTGGGACCGGATCGGCGCGGAGATCCGCCGGTTCGAGGAGAACCTGGAGTCCGTCGGTGAGGATGCCCAGCTCGCCAACGTCGATCTGCAGAACATGCTTCAGAAACAGCAGCAGACGATGCAGATGCTATCGACGATCTCTAAGCTGCTTCACGACACGGCGATGGCGGTAATCCGGAAGATCGGCGAGTAGGCGCGTACCCTAGGCCATCAGGAGCAGCAGGAGACGAGGCCGTCGGCCAGGCGGGCGCCGATCTCACGGTAGCACTCGCGGGTGAGCAGGGTAGACCCAGCCATGGCGTAGGGCGTCTCGATAGAGAGGCCACAGGCCCCGAGCACCTCCCAGCAGTAGCCGGTGAGCCTGGCCCGAGGCGAGTCTTCCCAGCGCGAGGGGTAGTCGGCCACGCGGGCGAACTCCGGCGCCGCGTAGCCAGGGCCGAGCACCTCTTCCAGGGCCGCCATCCAGGCGCGCGCCGCCTGGTGGTGCTCCGGCGACGCGGCGGGGCCGGCCAGGTAGCCGTAGACGCCGGCGGTCTCGCAGCCGCCCGGCGCATGGAGGTCGACGACGGCGGCGGGCCGGCAGCGGTGGCGCCAGCGCGCCTGGTCGCGCTGCAGAACCAGCGTCTCCCGACGCATCGGTGGGTTGCCCCAGGCGCGGTTCAGATCCCAGGGGAAGGGATCCTTGCCGTAGTCACCCTGTTCGACCTCATCGACGGCGGCGAGGGGCACCGCCCAGACGAGCGGCGCCGTGTCTCCCAGGCGGGCCAGGCGACGCAGGAGGCCATCGAGTACCCAGGAGCCGGGCGTCTCTCCGGCGTGCTGCCGGGCAACGAGGTAGAGGCCGGGACGGCGGCTGCCCTCGGTGCCGGGGCTGTTGCTGAGGCGAAGCAGCGGCCGGCCGCCCTGGCTGACGCCGATGGTATCGGCCTGCCAGTAGCCGCTGGTTTCGCGCAGGAGCGTCTCCACCTCGGGGAAGCCGTAGGGATAGCAGAAAGCAACCTCCAGCCAGGAGGCAGGCGCTGGCACCACCCACGCTGCCTGACGGCGGCCGTCCGTCAGCACCGTTGGGGCGCCGGGCGCCAGGCGCTCCCAGTCGCCCCCCTCGTAGCGGCAGACCGGACGCAGCGCGGTGCCGTCGCCGCCCCCCAGGAGGGTATCGAGGTGCTCCAGCACCAGGCGCAAGGGGCGTTGGCGCGCGCTGCCAGGCGCCGATTCCACCACCCGGAAGCAGAACCAAAGCGCCTCCGTGCCCCCGTGCGGGTGGGCGGTGAAGCGGATCTCATCCTCGCGCACCGAGAGGCCGCAGACGTTGCCGTAGGGAATCGTCGTATCAACCTGAAGCAT
>JAAZEB010000298.1 GCA_012512505.1 Armatimonadota bacterium
AACAAGGTGATCGTCGAGGGCGTGAACATCGTCAAGCGCCACCAGAAGGCGCGCGGCGGCGTCACCACCCAGATTCAGGCCGGCATCATCGAGAAGCCGGCGCCGTTGCACGCCTCCAAGGTGATGGTGATCTGCCCGGGGTGCGAGCAGCCCTCGCGCGTGCAGCACCGCTACACCGAAGCCGGCGTGAAGGTACGCTGGTGCCGGCGATGCGACAGCCCGATTGACCAGAAGTGAGAGTTGCCCTTTGCCGTGGGCGAGCTGCCGCTCGCGCTTGCCGGACGCCCGCTGACGCGGATAGCAACCGGCGGCGCCCGGGCCAATCGACCACCGCAAATCGCAAGTCCGCTGGGGGGTTGGTGAGTTGGCAAGGCTGAAGGATAAGTATAAAGAGCAGGTTGTGCCGGCACTGATCAAAGAGTTTGCCTACGGCAACATCATGCAGGTGCCGAAACTTGAGAAGATCGTCATCAATATGGGCGTCGGGCAGGCCACCCAGAACGCGAAGCTGCTGGACGATGCGGTGGCGGAGCTGACTCAGATCTCCGGCCAGAAGCCGATCATTCGCCGGGCGAAAAAGTCGATCGCCGCTTTTAAGCTGCGCGCCGGCCAGGCCGTGGGCGCCAAGGTGACCCTGCGCGGCGACCGGATGTACGAGTTTCTCGACCGGCTGGTGAACATCGCCCTGCCCCGCATTCGCGACTTCCAGGGCGTGTCGGCCCAGTCGTTCGATGGGCATGGCAACTACTCACTGGGCCTGCGCGACCAAACGATCTTCCCGGAGATCGACTACAGCACAGTAGAGCGCGTGAAGGGCATGGACGTCACCATCGTCACCAGCGCGCAGACGGATGAGGAAGCTCGGGCAATGCTGCGCCACTTCGGCATGCCGTTCCGGGCATCCTGAGCGATAGACGCGCCGCTGGCTTGCGCGTCGCCGCCCCCGTGGGCCTGAGGGCGATACGGCAAGCCTCGGCAAGGAGGAAAGCTACGTGGCGAAAAAGGCGCTCATCGAGAAAGCCAAGCGACCGCCGAAGTTCAAGGTGCAGGGTTACTACCGCTGCCGCCTCTGCGGGAGGCCGCGCGCCTACATGCGCAAGTTTGGGATCTGTCGTATCTGCTTCCGGGAGATGGCCTCGCGTGGATTGATCCCCGGGATCACGAAGTCGAGCTGGTAAGCAGAGGAGAGAAGATGGCAGCGATAACCGATCCCATTGCGGACATGCTGACCCGCATCCGCAACGCCAACCAGGCCTACCACGATCAGGTGGAGGTGCCGGCGTCGCGGCTGAAACAGGAAATCTGCCGCATCCTCCTGGATGAGGGCTATATCAAGAGCTATGGCGTGCATCGCGTGGGCGTTCACGACGTGATCCGCATCCAGCTCAAATACGGGCCCCGCAAGGAGAAAGTGCTCACCCAGCTCAAGCGGGTGAGCAAGCCCGGCCTGCGCATCTACCGGGGCAAAAGCGAGCTGCCGCGCGTGCTCAACAACCTCGGGATCGCCATCCTGAGCACCTCCCACGGAGTGATGACCGACCGCGAAGCACGCCGGCGGGGTGTGGGCGGCGAAGTGATCTGCTACGTGTGGTAAGCGAGGAGTGCGAGATGTCGAGAATAGGGAGACGGCCAATACCGGTGCCCCCCGGGGTAGAGGTGCAGATCACCGAAGGTAGCGTCACCGTGAAGGGCCCCAAGGGCACCCTCACCCAGCCGGTAACGAGCGCCCTGACGATCCGCAAAGAGGATGGTCAGATCATCGTCAGCCGGCCGGACGACGAGAAGGAGAACCGCAGCCTGCACGGCCTGACGCGCACCCTGATCGCCAACATGGTGGAAGGGGTTACCAGCGGCTACAGCAAGACGCTGGAGATCGCGGGCGTCGGCTACCGCGCCGCCAAGGCCTCGGATACCCGGGTGACGCTGACGCTGGGCTACGCCCACCCCGTGGAGGTGATGGCCCGCCCGGGCATCACCTTCGATGTGGAGGGGAACCGCGTCATCGTCAAGGGGATTGACAAGCAGGTGGTCGGCCAGATGGCGGCCGAGATCCGCGCCATCCGGAAGCCAGAACCGTACAAGGGCAAAGGCATCCATTACCTGGGCGAGGAGATCCGCCGCAAGGCTGGTAAGACGGCCAAGGCCAGCAAGGGCGGGAAGTAGTGACGCCGGCGCCGGCTGCCGGCGGGGGCAATACGAGGGCAGGACGATGAGAATCGAAAGGACGCCGCGCGAGCAGCGACACCTGCGGGTGCGCAAGAAGGTGCAAGGCACCAGTGCGCGACCGCGGTTGAACGTGTTCCGCAGCATCAAACATACCTACGCCCAGGTGATCGACGACGAGCAGGGCATCACCCTGGTCGCCGCTTCGACCCTGGAGGGCCTGGTGCCGAAAGGCAAGGCCGCCGCGACGGTTGCTCAGGCGAAGGAAGTCGGCAAGATGGTGGCCCAGCGCGCGCTCGAAAAGGGCATCAAGCAGGTCGTCTTCGACCGCGGTGGCTACCAGTACCATGGCCTGGTAGCCGCCCTCGCCGAGGGTGCCCGCGAGGGAGGGCTGGAGTTCTAGATGAGACGAATCGACCCGAACACACTCAGCAACCTGGAGGAGCGGGTAGTACGCATCAACCGCGTGGCCAAGACCTACAAGGGTGGCCGCACGCCTAGCTTCAACGTGCTGGTCGTCGTCGGTGACGGCAACGGGCACGTCGGCGCCGGGATCGGCAAGGCCAAGGAAGTGCCGGAGGCGATCCGCAAGGGCGTGGAAGATGCAAAGAAGAACATCATCGCCATTCCGCGCGTGGCGACCACCATCCCCCACACGGTGATCGGCCAGGCCGGGGCGTCGGAGGTGCTCCTCAAGCCCGCTGCCCCGGGAACGGGAGTGATCGCGGGCGGGGCGGTGCGTGCCGTGCTGGAGGCGGCGGGGGTGCGCGACGTGCTGAGCAAGTCGCTTGGCTCCGGCAACGCCATCAACACCGTGCGCGCGGCGATGGACGGCCTGCAGCGCCTGAAGTACGCCGAGCAGGTGGCCCGCGCCCGCGGCAAGACGGCCGAGGAGTTGGTGCCCTGGCAGCGCGAGCGCAAGCCGGGCGCCGCCGTCGAGGAGAGCGCCGCTGAAGCGGCCGAGGCCGCTCCGCAGGCGGAGGCCGAAGCGGCCCCGGTGGCGGAGGCCGAAGCAGCCCCCGCCCCGACCGGCGAGGCTGAGACCAGCGAGATCCCGGCCACCGAGACCCCGGCCGCCGTCGCGGAACCGGCACCGGAGGCCTAAGGTCCTGGACTCATTGGGGAGAACATTAGTGAGTGAGCAGCGACTGAAGATCACGCTGGTGCGCAGCGTGATCGGCAATACACAACGCCAGCGCGCGGTGGTGCGCTCCCTGGGGCTTGGCCGGCTCAACAGCAGCGTGGTGCAGCCGGACCGCCCTGAGATCCGCGGCATGTGCCGCAGCGTGGCCCATCTCGTGCAGGTGGAGGAGATCGGCGCCGCGGAGGCGGGCGCAACGGCCGCCGGGGCCGCGGTGGAAGGAGCCGAGGAATGAGCGACTACCTGGCTCGGCTGCGGCCGGCAGAGGGCGCGGTGCATCGGCGCAAGCGCGTCGGCCGCGGCATCGGTAGCGGGCACGGCAAAACTGCCGGGCGCGGCACGAAGGGGCAGAAGGCCCGCGGGGCGGTGCGGCCTGGGTTCGAGGGAGGCCAGACTCCCCTTGGTCGGCGCATCCCTCACCTGCGCGGCTTCCGGCCCCCCGCCCGCAAAGAGTTCGCGATCGTGAACGTGTCACAGTTGGTGGCGTTTGACCGGGACGCGCAAGTGACCCCGGAGGCTCTGCTGGAGCGCCGGATTATCAGCGCCCTGAAGGATGGCGTCAAGATCCTGGGCGATGGCGAGTTGGACCGGCCTCTGGTGGTGCGCGCCCACAAATTCAGCGCGTCCGCTGAGGAGAAGATCCGCGCGGCCGGCGGCACGGTGGAGTTGCTCCCCGTGGGCGGCCAGCGCGGCCAGCCCGCGGCGGATGCCCCGACCAAATAAGGAGGACCCATGCCCGAGCAGCGGAACCTCAACACGTTGCTGGCCTCGTTGGTGGCCGCCTTCAAGGTTCCGGACCTGCGCAAGCGCCTGCTCTTTGTCGTTCAGATGTTCGCGGTCTACATGGTGGCGCTCCATATTCCGCTGCCAGGGATCGACCGCGACAAGATGAACCAGCTCTTCTCGAGCGGCGGGCTGCTCTCAATGCTGGATATCTTTTCCGGCGGCGCACTCCGCAAATATACCATCTTGGCCATGTCGATCACGCCGTATATTAACGCGTCGATCATCATGCAGTTGCTGACCGTGGCCATTCCGCAGCTCGAAGAGCTGCAGAAAGAGGGCGAGCCCGGCCGGAAGCAGATCTCCCGCTACACCCGTTACCTGACGGTAGCCCTGGCGGTCTTCCAGGCCACGGCAATGAACCTGATGTTCCGCCGCATGGGCTTGCTCGAGGTGAACGCCCTGCAGTTCGTGCAGATCGTGATCACCCTCACCGCCGGGACGATGTTCCTGATGTGGATGGGCGAGATGATCACCGACCGGGGCATCGGCAACGGCGTGTCGCTGGTGATCTTCGTCGGCATCATGGCCCGCTTGCCCTACGACCTGGTCACCACCGTGCGCGTGGTCGGCACCCAGGGCAACTACACCGGCGCCGTGGCCCTGCTGGCGATCTTCCTGGCCACCGTGGCGGCGATCACCGCGATCACCCAGGGCCAGCGCAAGATCCCGATCCAGCACGCCAAACGCGTGGTCGGCAACCGGATGTACGGCGGCGGCAGCAGCTTCCTGCCGCTGAAGGTGAACCAGGCCGGCGTCATCCCGATCATCTTCGCGGTATCGGTGGTCTACCTGCCGGCGCAGATCGCGCAGTTCTGGCCGGCGGCGCAGGGCTCGTCGCTGCGCGCCTTCCTGGACGCGCTGATCCCCTGGTTCTCGCCGGGTGCCCCCGGCCTGCCCGGGCTATTCGCCACCACGCTCTACGCGCTGTTGGTGTTGTTCTTTACCTACTTCTATACCGCCGTCACCTTTGACGTGCCGAAGGTCTCGGACGACCTGCGCAAGTACGGCAGCTTTATCCCGGGCATCCGCCCTGGGCGTCCGCCGGCCGACTACCTGGACCGGGTGATGACGCGCATTACCCTGGCGGGCGCCGTCTTCCTGGCGGTGATCGCCCTGATGCAGTACTACGTGCCTGCCTGGACCGGGGTGACGACCTTCACCCTCGTCGGCGGCACCTCCCTGCTCATTGTGGTCGGCGTGGCCCTCGATACGATGCAGAACATCGAGGCCCACCTGGTGATGCGCCACTATGAGGGGTTCATCAAGTAGCGACCGGCAGCGGGGCTCACCGTCGGCGACGGTGGGCCCCCGCCGCTCTTTTCCACGCCGCGCAAGCGGCATGCCCCTAGCGCCGGGGATGATGTAGCGATGTCTTCGTGGGCAGCGCGCTGGCTCCCGGCCTGGGATGACTTCCGGGGAAGACTGGGTTCCTTGGCGAGGCGTAAGCGCCGGATCTATCTGAAGGACGAGCAGGAGCTCGCGTTGATGCGCAGCGCGGGCGCCCTGGTGGCGGATACCCTCCGCCGGCTGCGCGATAGGGTGCGTCCGGGAATCACCACCGGCGAACTGGACCGTATCGCCGAGGAGTACATCCGCGCGCACAACGGCGTGCCGTCGTTCAAGGGCTACCACGGCTTTCCGGCCAGCGCCTGCATCTCGGTGAACGAGCAGGTGGTCCATGGGATCCCTGGCCCGCGCCGCCTGCACGAGGGCGACGTGGTCAGCATCGATGTCGGTGCGATCGTCGGCGGCTACCATGGCGACGCGGCGGTAACCCTGCCGGTGGGTAAGATCAGTGAGGAAGCCCGGGCGCTCCTCTATCACACCTACCGCTCGCTGTACGAGGGGATCGCCCAGGCGGTGAACGGCAAGCGCATCGGCGACATCTCGTTCGCCGTGCAGCGCTACGTGGAGGCGCACGGCTACTCGGTGGTCCGCGAAATGGTGGGGCACGGGATCGGCCGCAGCATGCACGAGGAGCCTCAGGTGCCGAACTTCGGCCCCCCGGGGCGCGGTCCCATCCTCGTGCCGGGCATGACGCTGGCGATCGAACCGATGATCAACCAGGGGACCGCCGACATCGAGGTCGCGGCGGATCAGTGGACCGTCTCCACCAGCGACGGGAAGCTGTCGGCGCATTTCGAGCACACCGTCGCCATCGGGAGGGATGGCCCGATCATCCTCACGCGCTGGCCGGAGAATGAGGAACCGATCTGAGGCCGTGTCGGGCTGCGGCGCCGCGCCGGGGGACCCGGCCGCAGCCGCGCTGGAACTAGGATAGGTATGCCAAAAGAGAACGCCATCGAGGTGGAGGGTACGGTACTGGAGACGCTGCCGAACGCGATGTTCCGCGTGGAGCTACAGAGCGGACACCGCGTGCTGGCGCACGTGTCGGGCAAGATTCGGATGCACTTCATCCGCATCCTGCCGGGTGACCGGGTGCTGGTGGAGCTGTCGCCGTACGACCTCTCTCGGGGCCGGATCATCTACCGCTACAAGTAGGCGGGGTGAATCCAGCAACGCCGCGGCATCGGCGTCGACGGTTGCCCGCGTAGCCGCCAGGACGCGAAAAGAGAGGAACGCTCTCCTTCCGTGCCTTGGGGGCCGGGGGCTTGGCCTACCCGGTGGCGGCATTGCTGGGGCCACCGGCCGCGTCGCCGTTCTCAGCCGCCCGCCGGGCGCCCTGCGGTTTGGCTAGCGGAAGTTCGGGAATGGACGTAGGCTCGCGGTCGCTGGCCGGCGGCCGACCGCCGCTGCCAGAACGGGCTTCCGGTTTCTGTGCCTTGCCTGGGGTAGCCAGAATCGCGGAATTGTGCTACAATACCGTTTCGTGGGCGTTTGGCGGTTTGGAGAGGACCCGTTGTCATGAAAGTTAGACCATCGGTTAAGAAGCTGTGCGATAAATGCCAGATCATCCGCCGCGAGGGCGTGGTCCGGGTGATCTGCAACAAGCCGAAGCATAAGCAGCGCCAAGGCTGAGCAAGGGAAACGCCGCAGCCGCTCACCACGGGCCAGGGGTGGGCACGCCGCTTTCGGGCGCACCCGGGCGTGCCGGCCCCAACCACCAGGGCGGCGGGCGGCGGTTTCCGCGGGGGCCTGGCCACCAGGAGGGATCACGTTGGCAAGAATCGCAGGTGTAGATCTCCCGCGCGACAAGCGCATCGAGGTCGGTCTCACCTATATCTACGGGATCGGCCCCACCTCCTCGCGGCAGATCGTCGCGACGGCGGGGGTCAGCCCGGAGACCAAGGTGCGGGACCTGACCGATGAAGAGGTCAGCCGTTTGCGCGACCAGATCGAGCGCAACTATCGCGTGGAGGGTGACCTTCGGCGGGACATCCAGTTGAACATCCGCCGGCTGATGGAGATCGGTTCGTACCGGGGCTTGCGGCATCGTCGGGGCCTGCCCGTGCGGGGGCAGCGCACCTCCACCAACGCCCGCACCCGCAAGGGCGTGAAGAAGACGGTCGGCGTTCGTCGCAAGAAGTAGGAGAGCTCTATGGCAAGAAAGCAGGCGGCGACCGTCAAGGTCAAGCGCAAAGAGAAGCGCAACGTCGCGCACGGGATCGCCCACATCCAGTCTACCTTCAACAACACGATCATCACTATCACCGACCTGGAGGGCGCGGTCCTCTCCTGGTCCAGCGCCGGCTCTGTCGGCTTCAAGGGCACCAAGAAGGGCACGCCGTTTGCGGCCCAGATGGCTTCGGAGCAGGCCGCGCGCAAGGCGATGGACCATGGCTTGAAGCGCGTCGACGTGCATGTGAAGGGGCCTGGGTCCGGTCGGGAGACGGCGATCCGCTCGCTGCAGACCGCTGGCCTGGAAGTCACGCTGATTCGCGATGTCACGCCGATCCCGCACAACGGCTGCCGGCCGCCCAAGAGGAGGAGAGTCTAACGGATGTCGCGTTACATTGGCCCCGTCTGCCGATTGTGCCGGCGCGAGGGGGAGAAGCTTTACCTGAAGGGGGCGAAATGCTACAGCCCCAAGTGCCCTGTTGACAAGAAGACCTACCCGCCCGGCCAGCACGGCCAGATGCAGACCCGGCGCAAGGTTCAGGAGTACGGGCTGCAGTTGCGCGAGAAGCAGAAGGCGCGCCGGATCTACGGGGTGCTGGAGAGGCAGTTCCGCGGCTACTTTGACGAGGCCAACCGCCTGCCGGGCGTTACCGGCGAGGAACTGCTGCGCCTGCTGGAGCGCCGGCTCGATAACGTGGTCTACCGCCTGGGCCTGGCCGTCTCGCGCAAGGAAGCGCGCCAGCTCGTCGTGCACCGCCACATCGCCGTGAACGGCCGCACCGTCAACGTGCCGTCGTTCCTGGTGCGCGTGGGCGACACGATCGCCGTGCGTGACGGCAGCAAGGAAGAGCCGCCGATTGTGGCCGCCTTGCAGCAGGCGCGTGGCCGGCGCACTCCCCAGTGGCTGGAGTTCGAGCCGGACCAGATGCGCGGCCGGGTGCAGTGGCTGCCGTCGCGTGATGAGATCGATACGGATATTGCCGAGTCGTTGATCGTCGAGTTCTACAGCCGGTGAGGCAGCGGGCGCTCGCTGCGAGTGTTCCGGCCGCGCCCCGGCTCTTCGGGCGCCCGGAGCGCGCCGGCTGTCGGCCGCCAGCCGCCGTCGGTGTGCTCCTGGCCCAACCCAGCATCCGGCACTCCCCTCGGTGGGGGTGCCGCGCCTGGCCGCGCCGGATCGCGGGCGATCCCGGCGCGGCCCGCGCGTGGGGTAGCGTCAGACCAGAGCCCTGATCCGCTGGGGTGGGCGCGCCTGATACCGACCGCGTGGCCGCCCGCTGGTGGGCATGCCTGCGGACGCGGCAGCTCCCACCCGCGGCCACGCCCCGGCGGCCCGCTTGCCGCCAGCGCCGCCACTGCCGGGCGGCCTATTGACGCTGGTTGGTCCCGTGGGCGCGTGCCGAAAGGAGTTCCAGGTGGAAACTATTGCGCCGAAAATACATGCCGTCAAAGTGGAGGATAACTACGGGCGATTTGTGATTGAACCCCTCGAGCGGGGGTTCGGCACCACCATCGGGAACTCGCTGCGCCGGGTGCTCCTTTCCTCGATCCCCGGGGCGGCGATCACCAAGGTGAAGATCGACGGCGTGCAGCACGAGTTCTCCACCATCCCCGGAGTGGTGGAAGATGCCACCGATATCATTCTCAACCTGAAGAACCTGGCGATCCGGGTGCATCGCAATGGCGGCGAAGAGGCGCCCGAAACGTACACGCTGGTGGTGGACCGCGAGGGCCAGGGTGAGGTCACCGCGGCCGACGTGGAAACGCCCCCCGAGGTGGAGATCGTCAACCGGGGCGAGCACATCGCCACCCTGGCCGCCGATGGCCGCCTGCGCATGGAGTTGACGGTGGCCGAGGGCCGCGGCTATGTGCCCGCCGAGCGCCACGACCACCCCAACGACATCATTGGCGAGATCTCCGTCAGCTCCGTCTTCACCCCGGTGCCCAAGGTGAGCTACACCGTCGAGCCGACGCGCGTTGGCCACAAGACCGACCTCGACCGGCTCACGCTGGACATCTGGACCAACGGTACCGTTCACCCGAGCGACGCTCTGTCGGAGGCCGCGCGGATTCTGGATCGGCACTTCCGCCTCTTCTTCGCCGTTGATGAGGAAGCGGAAACGACCACCGGCGCCGGCCCCAGCGCGGCCAACCGGGCTGCCCGGCAGCGCGCCCTGAGCACCCGTATCGAGGACCTCGACTTCTCGGTGCGCACCTCCAACTGCCTCCGCAACCAGGGGGTGGAGACGCTCGGCGACCTGCTGGAGAAGACCGAGGAGGAGCTGCTGGCCACCCGGCACTTCGGCAAGAAGTCGCTGGCCGAGGTGAAGGAGAAGCTGGCGCAGTACAACCTGCAGCTTGCCGGCGCCAGCGAGTCGGCCGAGGAAGCGGCCCCCGAGGCCGCGGAGGCCGAGGGCGAGACGGGCGCCGCCGAAGCGGTGGAGGCGGAAGCGCCAGCCGCCGCGGCGGAGGCCGAGGAAGCGGCCCCGGAGGCGGAGGAGCAGGAGTAGCCGGCCGCATCGCCGGCATCACCACGGATGCTACCGGTGCCCGGCCACGGCCGAGTGCCGGCTTCATGAAGTACGAGGAGAGGTAAATGCGACATCGAGTCGCGGGGCGGAAGCTGGGTCTCCCCAGCGACCAGCGGATGGCCCTGCTGAAAAACCTGGTGCAGGCAGTGATCGAGTACGAGTCGATTGAGACGACTGCCGGGCGCGGGCGCGAGACGCAGCGCATGGTGGAGAAGGTGATCACCACGGCGCGGGAAGACACGATCCACAATCGCCGCATGGCGCGCCGCCTGCTGGGCGGCAACGAGCGCGGCGAGACGCTGGTCCACAAGCTGTTCACGGAGGTGGCGCCGCGCTATGCGAACCGCAGCGGCGGCTACACCCGCCTGGTGAAGCTGGGCCCCCGCCGCGGCGACGGTGCCGAACGGGTGAAGCTGGAGTTGATCGAGACGGCGTGATCGATCCCGAACGCTACCTGGCCACGCTCCCGCGCAGCACGGAGCGAGATGCCGAGGGCCGCCGCAACCTCGCCCTCCTCCTGGAGTACGACGGCACCGACTTCCTCGGCTTCCAGCGCCAGGTGCAAGAGCCAACGGTACAGCAGACGCTGGAAGAGGCGTTGGCTCGCATTCTCAAGCAGGACGTGCGCGTGACGCCCGCC
Source organism: Armatimonadota bacterium (assembly GCA_012512505.1). Lineage (GTDB taxonomy): Bacteria > Armatimonadota > JAAZEB01 > JAAZEB01 > JAAZEB01 > JAAZEB01. The sequence continues at coordinate 10,778 of JAAZEB010000298.1, forward strand.
GGCCGCACCGATACCGGAGTGCATGCCGCCGGCCAGGTCGTCAACTTTCGCACGCGGTCGCCGATCCCGGCGGATCGGGTGGCCCCGGCGCTTAACGGCGTGCTGCCGCGGTCGATTGTCGCCCTGGGCAGCACCCAGGTGGCGCCCGCCTTCAGCGCGCGCTACTCGGCCCAACGCCGGGTGTACTATTACCTGATCTGGACCCGGCCGCACCCCTCCGTGTTCCTGCGCCGCTTCAGCTATCACTACCCGTGGGGGCTGGACGTGGCGGCGATGGACCAGGCGGCCCGCGCCCTGCGCGGCACGCGCGACTACCGCTCGTTCGCGGTGGAGGCGGCGGCGCAGCGCACCACGGTGCGCGAGGTGTTCTGGGTACGCTGCCGGCGTCGGGGCGGCCTGGTAGTGATCGTGGCGCGGGCGAACGCCTTCCTGCGCGGCATGGTGCGTGCAATCGTTGGCACCTTATTGGATGTGGGGCGGGGCAAGCTCGCCCCCGACCAGATGGAGCGGATCTTGGCCGCGCGCGACCGCGCGGCCGCAAGCCCGGCGGCCCCTCCCGAGGGGCTTTGCCTGGCGCGTGTTGATTATTGACAGTGCACAAGTTGGGGGTCGACCTGTTCCGTTTCCGGTTGGCAATGCCACAGAGGCGGTGGTGGGAGGCTCGATCCCGGCGCCAGCCGGCAACGGCTAGGGGAGGTTGATTCATGAAGACCTACGTGGCCAAGCCACGAGAGATCACCCGGGAATGGTTCGTGGTGGACGCGGCCGGCAAGCCCATCGGCCGCGTTGCCACGCGGGTGGCCGCCATTCTGCGCGGCAAGCATAAGCCGATCTTCACGCCCAACATCGATACGGGCGATCACGTGATCATCGTCAACGCGGAGAAGGTGGTGCTCACCGGCAACAAGGCCGAGGAGCCGATCTACCGCCATTCGGGGTATCCCGGCGGCCTGAAGACCACCACCCGCGGCCGGATCCTGGAGACGCAGCCGGCAAAGCTGATGGAGCGCGCCGTGCGCGGCATGCTGCCCCACAACAAGCTTGGCGCCCAGATGATCCAGAAGCTGAAAGTGTACGCTGGCCCGGATCACCCGCACGCCGCGCAGATGCCCAAGCCGCTGGAGATTGAGGCGTAGCGCCGGCCGCGGCAGTTGCAGTGTGGCGCTCGAGGGTGAACCTCGGCCGCCCATTGCCCGTCCCTTTTGAGGAGGATCTTCTTTGGCAGAGGGAATTCGTTACTACGCCACCGGGCACCGGAAAAACGCCACCGCCAAGGTGTGGCTCACTCCGGGCACCGGCAACATCTCCATCAACGGCCGGGAGTTGGCTCAGTTCGTCGGCCGCCGCGCGCTGGAAATGATCGTGCGCCAGCCGATGGATGTGACCGGCAGCCTCGGTCGCTTCGATGTGATCGCCAAGACGCTCGGCGGCGGCATCTCCGGACAGGCCGGCGCCGTCCGCCACGGGATCGCCAAGGCGCTCGTTCTCGCCGATGAGAACCTGAAGCCGACGCTGCGCCGCGGGGGCTACCTCACGCGCGACCCGCGCGTCAAAGAGCGGAAGAAGTATGGTCGGAAGCGCGCGCGCCGCGGCTTCCAGTTCTCCAAGCGCTAAGCGGTATTCGCCTACCGCGACGATACCCAGGGCCGGCAGAGCCGGACACCCACCCGTGGTGCCCGCCCCTGCCGGCCGTCTGCACCTCCGCGGCGGTCTCCGCCCGGCAGGAGCAAAGGAGGACCCGGCGCGCCCTGAGGCAACTATCGAGAGCAATGCAGACTAACAGAGCAACGACGACGCCACAGAGACGGTGGAAGGGAAACGCGGTGTGGCTGGTCGCGGCACTGGTTGTGCTGCCGGGCACCGCGCAAACCGCCGCATTGGCCGCGCCCGCGTCGAGCGGGTCGCAGGCGGCCGTGACCGCGGTGCCGATGCGGCTCGGGGTGGTTCTAAAGGAGAAAACGCGCATCTACCGCGCGCCGAGCCTCAGCAGCAAGGTGCTGTACACCTGCGGCAAGGGGACCGCGTTGGGGTTGGTCAAACAGACGACCCGCTTCTACGCGGTGCGGATGATCGACAACTCGCTTGGCTTCGTTGAGAAGACGCGGGTGGAGCTGCACGACCAGCTCGTTCGCTCCGACCCGCGCGTCGCCGAGGCCAGCCAGCGGATCGTGCAGTTCGCCTTCGAGTACATGGGCGTTCCCTACGTCTGGGGTGGGAACACCCGCAAAGGGATCGACTGCTCCGGGTTCGTCAAGGCAGTCTTCGCCCGCCTGGGGATCAACCTGCCGCGCACCGCGCGCGAGCAGATCCTCGTCGGGCGTGAGGTCCGTTGGGGCGAGCTGGCGCCGGGCGACCGGCTCTACTTCAGCACCGGCGGCACCTACGTGGACCACACCGGGATCTACATCGGCGGCGGCCGCTTCATTCACGCCTCCGGCGCCCACGGGGCGGTGGTAGTGAGCGCGGTCAGCGAGCCGAAGTACTACCGCACCCTGGTAGGAGCCCGGCGCAGCTAAAGCGAAGTAAGCACCGGATCGCGGGAGTGGGGGGCCGGCCCGCCGGTCCCTGCCGCGCCCGCTCAGTGGGCCGTTACGCGGGTTCGTGGGCATGGAACAGCCCTGCCTCCATGCCGGAAGGGATCGGCCAACCGATGAGAACCTCCCTGCTCCTTTGTGCGGCGGTCACGCTCTCGTTGCTGGCGCTTGGCTGTGGTGGCGGTGGTTCTGGAACCACCACCCCCGGCTCGGGCGGCTTTCCCGCCATTCCCAGCAGCCCCTCTAGCCCGGGCGGCCCGAGCGGCCCCTCCGGCCCCGGCGCTCCCTCCGGTGTCGCGACGGATACCCAGCCGCCCGCGTTCACGAACGTGCGCCTCTTCCCCATCGCGTTCGACTTCGCTGGCGGCACGCTCACCATCAGCGCCGACGTGATCGACGCATCCCCCGTGCTCCAGGTGACGGCCACCGTGCAGCGGGCCGGCGCGGAGCCGGTCAGCGTTCCCCTGAACCGCACCAGCGGCAGCTCCTGGCAGGGAACCTGGACCGTTCCCGCCAACCAGAGCACCACCGGCCAGCGGCAAACCTACACCGTGAGCCTGCGCGCGCAAGACGCGGCCGGCAACCTGTCGCCCGCCACCTCCGCCGGCAGCCTCAGCGTTGCCGCCCCCGATAGTGGCGACTCGCTGCCGCCGCCGCCAGTGTGGCCCAATCTCTGAGGCCACCGACGGTGCTGCCGCCGACCCTGGGGAGTGCCGATGCCTGAGGCGCTGCTTGCGAACCCCGTGGCTCCGGACTGCGACGGCCTGCTGCGCTGCATCCGGCGCGAAGGCACCCCAGCGCGCGTCTACTTCATCGAGCTGTTCCTGGATCCCGAGATCCAGGACGCCCTCTGCCGCCACTTCCACCTCACCGAGGGCCTCGATCCGGACGACCCGTTCTTCCCCCAGCGGCGCCAGATTGCCCTGCAGCGCTTTCTTGGCTACGACTACGTCCGCTGCGGTCTCGAGGGAATGGAGTGGCCGCTCCACCGCGCCGTCACCGACGATACGGCGCTGCATCGCCGCGCGGGCGGGCGCAGCTACGTGGACGAGCACCGCGGCCCAATCACCAACTGGTCCGAGTTCCACGCCTACCCCTGGCCAGACCCTGAGGCAGCCTCCACCCGCTCGCTGGAGTGGTACTCGGCGAACTTGCCAGAGGGGATGTGCCTCATCGGCGGCGGCGGCTTTGCCCACTTCGCCGAGTACCTCACCTGGCTGATGGGCTACGAAACCCTCTGCTATGCCCTCTACGACCAGCGGGACCTGGTGCAAGCGATTGCCGAGCGCCTGCTCGACATCTACCGGGTGGTGATTCGCCGCTTGCTCCAGTTCGAGCGGGTGAAGCTGATCTGGGGCAGCGACGACATGGGCTTCCGCACCGGCACCCTCCTCGCTCCCGCCGACCTGCGGGCCTTCGTCTTGCCCGGTCACCGCCTTATGGCCGAGTTGTCGCACCAGGCCGGCCGCCCCTACCTGCTCCATTCCTGCGGTTCCCTCGACGCGATCCTGCCCGACCTGCTGGATGACGTGCGGATTGACGCCAAGCACTCCTTCGAGGACACCATCGAGAGCGTCACCGACGCCAAGTCGCGTTATGGCGACCGCGTTGCCCTCCTGGGCGGGATCGACGTAGATTTCCTTTGCCGCGCCGATGAGGCCGCCATCCGCCAGCGCGTGCGCGAGACGCTGGCCGTGTGTCATCCCGGCGGTGGCTACTGCCTGGGCACCGGCAACAGCGTCGCCAACTACATTCCCCTGCGCAACTACCTGGTGATGCTGGACGAAGGCCGCCGCTACCGGCCCTAGCCTCGCACTGCCCTACAGCCAGCGCTGGTCGCGCAGCCACGCCTCGGTGTGCCGCATCCCCTCGGCGACGCTGAAGCGGGGGCGGTAGCCCAGCAAGTCGTGGGCGCGGCGGGTGTTGAGCCGGCCCACCCGGGCGTACTTTGCCAGGTCCCACGCACTGAACGGGGCGTAGCGTGCCAGCGAGCGGCGCGCGGTCATCAGGGCGAACCGGGTGCCTCGCACCAGGAAGCGCAGCGGCTCCCGCTCCGGGGTGCGGCTCACCGGCCCAAGCAGCCAGTCCACCGCCCGCAGTGGCACCAGCATCACCCGCGTGGATACCGCGCTGGAGGAGACGGAAGGCAGGCTCTCGCAACCCACCATCCGCGCGAAGTGGCCGAAGAACTCGCCCCAGGTGCCGCCGCCGCCATCGGTGAGGAAGAATGCCTGCCCCACCGCCTCCGGCCGCGTTCCCGCCAGCAGAATCCCGTCTACCAAGTTGTCGATGTAGACGGCGTGGCAGGTGCCCTGGCCGCCGTCCACCAGAAACCAACGCCCGGCCTTCATTTGCTGCACCGGCAGCACCGTGAAGAAGGGAGAGCCGGGCCCCCAGACGAACGTTGGCCGCACCACCGCAAGCGGCAGGTCCCGCTCGTGGTAGAACTGCCACGCCACCTCCTCGGCGGCGATCTTCGAGTCGCCATACGGCGCGCGGGTGCAGCGGAAGGCATCGCTCTCGTCGGCGTTCTCCGCCGGGTTGGGGCCATGGACGGCGATGCTGCTGAGGTGAACTACGCGCTCCACCCCGGCGGCCAGGGCGGCCTGCATCACCGTGCGGGTGCCCTCCACGTTGGCTGCCTGGCAGACGTGGCGCGCCCCGCCGGCGGCGGCGCAGTGGAAGACCACGGCGCATCCCGCCATCGCCCGCGCCACGGAGTCGGCATCGCCCACGTCGCCGGGAACGAGCTCCACCGCCGCCCGGCTCACCCAGGTTGCCTTGTTCCAGCTCCGCACCAGCACGCGCACCCGCGCCTGCTCTTCCAGCGCCAGCCGCTCCGCCAGCCGGCTGCCGATGAAGCCGGTGCCGCCGGTCACCAACACCTGCCGGCCGGCATAGCCCCCAAACGGCGGGGGCGCCCCCTGCCCTGCTCCTGCTGCAGGCTCCTCGCTCACCACGTCACCCCCGGAATCGGCGCCCGCGCCGGCAGCGGGCGAGCACGTTTCGCCGCGTAGCACTGCTCGATGAACTGCACCACCCGCAGCCCATCTGCCCCGGTGGCAGCCGGCGGCCGCCGCGCGGCGATGCTTTCGGCAAAGTCGCGCAGTTGCGCGGCCACCACCCGCACCACCCCGGACTTCCCGCCGGCCACCTTGCGCGTCACCGCCTTGCTGCCCCATTCCTCGGTGAGTTGCAGTTGGTCGTAAACCGGCAGGGTGAGCGCGCCGGCCTCCCCCTCTACCCGAATGCGGTTCGCGAGCCGACAGGTGCGGCTCAGGCGCACGGTGGCGACCACGTCCTCGGCGAAGCGCAGGCGGATCCGCGCGTTGCTCTCCAGGCCGCCAACGGCGTCGTCCTGATACAGCGCCTCCACCGGGTGGCCGAACCACCAGAACAGCGCGTCCAGCGAGTGGATCCCGAGGTTCAGCAGCACCCCGCCGCTCACCAGTTCCCGGCGAAAGGTGTAGCCGGTGCGCGTCGGCCACTCCGTCGGCGTGCCCTCTTCCACCTCGACCTGACGCACCCGGCCCAGTGCCCCCTGCCGCAGCAGCGCCTGCACGCGCTGCCGGTTGGGGAAGAACCGGTAGGTGTGGGCCACCGCCAGCACCCTCCGCGCGCCGGCCGCCGCGCGGAGGATCTCCTGGCACTCCGCGCTGCTGTTGGCCAGCGGCTTCTCGCACAGCACGTGCAAGCCGGCGGCGAACGCCTCCGCCGCCAGCGCCGGCCGCACGTGGGGCGGGGTTGCCAGGATCACCGCGTCGGTCGCGTCGGCCACTTCCGCCAGGGAGGCGGCTGCCCGCGGCACCCGGAAGCGCGCCGCCAGAGCCTCCGCCCGCGCCCGGTCGCTGTCGACAACGCCGACCAGCGCGACCTCGTCCACCTGCCGCGCCGCGGGAAGGTGACCCAGTTCGGCGATTGCCCCGCACCCGACGATCGCCACTCGCAACCTTGACTGCGGCATCAACACCCCCTCGCTGGCCGGGGTGCAGCATCGTTGCCAGAGCGCCGGCGGAGGGTAAGAACCGGTCAGCAAACAAGTGGGGCAACGCGCCTGGCGCGCGGTGCAAAGAGGAGCCACGGCGCCGGCGGGGAACGAAACCGCAGGAGCGGAGGAGGAATGACGCTATCGGTAATCACCGGCCTGTTGTTGACGTTCATCGCCCGCGTGGCCTACTACCGCGTTTACGCCTGGCAGCGGGCGCGCGGCCGGCTGCGCTCGGGCGATCCAGACAACCCGGGCATCTTCCTGCTCACGATGGGCACCGCCATCGGCCTGTGGTTCCTGTTGGACGTGCTCTTTCGCTGGCAGACGCCGATGCCCTGGCGCCTGGCGGCCATCGGCACCGGCTTCATCCTGGCCGAGGGCATCATGGCCTGGCTTGCCCGCCGCTGACGATTGGCCCACGAGCTACCCGGACGCCGCGCGTTACGCCGAGGGGAGCACGGGGGCGCGCCTGGGATCCGGCAGGGGCTACGGCGTCCAGACGATGGTGACCAGCAGATCGTAGAAGGCGTGGGTGTAGGCGGCGATCCCGAAGCCGCGCAGCAGGTAGAGCACGTTCAGGATCAAGCCCGCCAGGAAGCGGAACAGGAAGGAGTGGAGCGTGAAGGCGTCGCCCATCGGGCCGATGTAGTGGTAGGCGGAGAAGATCACCGCTCCCAGCAGCGCCGCGGCAACGTAAGCGGGGTTGCGTCCGTGCTTGCCAACGTGGTGCAGCAGCAGAAAGAGCGCCGAGACAAGCATTACCCGGAACACCAGCTCCTCGTAGAGGCCAGCGCCCAGCGAGAGCACGAAGCGCGAGGGCAGATCGAGGCTGCCCAGCCCCGGCGCCAGGAACGGCACCGCGAGCAGCTTCGCCATCAGGAAGTTGATCACCCCGCCGAAGAGCGTCGCGTAGATGGCGCTTTCCGCCAGCATCAGCAGCAGGTACGGCCGCACCACCCGCACCTTGCGTGGCTTCGTCTCGAACTGGTAGATCGCCCAGATCCCGGCCAGCACCAGCGCCACGAAGATATCGCGCCCGTAGGGGCCCAGGAGCAGGAACGGCTCCTTGAGGGTGACATCTGCCGCGTTGCGCAGCCCGGAGGGAGAGCCGTAGTTCAGCCACCACGCCCCCACCTCGTACAGCACCAACAGCGGGATCACCGCGATCGCCGAGTAGGTGAGCGTGCGGCTCAACTCATAATAGCCCTGCGGCCGCCGGGACGCTTCCGACGGGTAGGCCATCGCGCACCTCCGCGGCTATTCTACCATGTTCCTGCCCATCCGCCAAGGCACGCACCGACGACGTAAGAGTTCAGGATCCGGGAGTACGATCTGCAGAGCGCGGGCCGGGACGGAGAGCGGCCCCTACCCCTCGTGGTGTGGCAAGAATAACTCACTCCCCGTAGGGGCGCCCCTCCGTCCGCGCCCGCCCCTACCACCCACCACCTATCACCTGTCACCTGTCACCTGTCACCTATCACCTACTACCCATCACCTACCCCCTACCACGCCCCGCGTTTACCTGACCCATCGGCGCGGGAAACGAGGGGGAGTGGCTGCTGCGTGCCGCGTCGCGCGGCCGCGGAGGGCCCTCCAGGTGGGCGTGGACGATGGCGAGTACAAGGGCGCCAGGGCGAGTCACGGTGGTCATCGGTCACGAGGGCATCGTGCCCGACCTGCTGCGTCGCCTGGGCGTCGTGTTGCTCCTGGTGGTCGTGGCCACCCTCATTCTCTGGGCCGACCGCGGCGGCCTGCGCGATAACGCCCACCCGGGCCGGCCGCTCTCGCTGCTCGACGTGCTCTACTACACCACGGTTACCCTCACCACCGTCGGCTACGGCGATATCGTGCCGGTCACCCCCCGGGCTCGCCTGATCGGCAGCCTGCTGGTGACCCCGATCCGGATCACCATCCTGATCCTGTTCATCGGCACCGCCTACGAACTGGCGTTGCAGCGTTATCGGGAGGCGTTCCAGATGCGTCGGCTGCACAAGCGACTTCATCACCACATCATCCTCTGTGGCTTTGGAGTGAAGGGCCACGCCACCGTGGCGGAGCTCCTCTCCTTCGGCTGCGAGCCGGACCAGATCGCCACCATCGACTCGAACCCGGAGGTGGCGCAAGACGCCGCCAGCCGCGGCTTCGCCTCCCTGCGGGGCGATGCCACCGCCGAGGCGGCGTTGCGGGCCGCCGCCATCGAGAAAGCCGCTCACGTCATCGTCAACGTCGACCGCGACGACACCACGGTGCTGATCTGCCTCACGGCCAAGCACCTCAACCCCCGCGTTCACATCGTTGCTGCCGCCCGCGAAGCCGAGAACGTGCCGCTGATCTATCAGAGCGGCGCCGACGTGGTGGTGGCCCCACCGATTGCCGGCGGGCGCATGCTGGCCATCGCCACCCAACTCGCCTTCGCCCCCCGCTTCCTGGACGACATCCTCACCTATGGCCGCGGCCTCGACCTCGGCGAGCATCGGGTAACCGAGGCCGAAGCCGGTCGCACCGCCGCCGAGCTGCCCTCCCTCGCCGGGCGGCTGCTCCTCGGCGCCTACCACGAGGGCCGTGCCTACACCTTCGACCGCCTGGAGAACCTGCCCCTCATTGCCGGTGACGTGGTGATCTACCTGGTTGCCCGGCCACACTGAGGGCGCCGGGCTGGCCTGGGCGCCCTTTCGCGCCGGCCGCGCCTCCAGGCGTTGCCTTGTCACTTTGGCGCCTGCCCGCTATAATAGGGGCGATCACCCGGGCGCCGGGCCGCTGCCCGGCACCCCACCGGAGGACCCGTATGCGTACTGCCAGCCTGCTGATCTGCATCGTGACCCTCCTGCCGCTCGCCGCTGGCCGCTGTGCCACCCCCGACCGCACCGTGCCGCTGCCGACGGGCGAGACTTTCCTGAGCGATGTCGGCATCTACCGCGTCGCCTACCAGTCTTACGGGGATAAGGTGGTCGAGATGCCTCGCTCCTGGGTGGGCCACTTCACCACCGAAAGCGGCATCTCTTACGTGCCCTATGAACGCATCGCCGACCGCCCGGCGATCCTGATGCACTCTCCCTGGCGCGTGCCCCCCGGCCGGACCTGGGTCGACTACCAACTGCGCCTGCCGCGAACCCGGCCGATCCGGCTCCTGTTCGGCATCGCCATGGGGCCGGGGATGGTGACGCCTGACCGCAGCGATGGAGTCACCTTCTCCTGCTTCCTCACGGCGGCCGGCCGGCCCCGCCGGCTGATGCGCCAGCACTATGCCCGCAGCGAGTGGCGTGACTACTCCTTCGATCTCACGCCCTACGCCGGGCAGACGGTGACCCTCCGCCTGCAAGTGGAGCCGGGACCAAAGCGGGATGCCTCGTGGGATCTCTCCTACTTCGGCGCCCCCCGGATCGTGGCCGGGCAAGCCCGCGACAACCGTGCGGCCCTGCTGCAGCAGCTTACCAGCACCCGCGCCTATCGCGCCACGGCCCAAGCCGACCTGCGGGCGCTGAGCAACACCGCCAAGCACGGTGTGACCCCGGGCAACCTCCTGACCTACCGCAACACCATCGTGAAGGCTGGCAACACCTACCGCTTCACCTATCAAGGCGCCGATTGCCGCGTCGTCTACACCTATCGGCCGGCCACCGGCACGCTGGACGACTTCACCGCGCAGGTGGATGGTGGCCGGACGTTTCTGCCGGCACAGGGCGGCGGCGCCACCGTGGCACTGCCGGACGGCGCGGAGCCGGAGAAGGTGCCCGCCCGCGGCGGCAAGGCAGTGCGGGTGACGCTGGCGCCCGGAGGCAAGTCGCTGCAGGTCCTCTGGGAGTATCCCCTGCGCGGCGGCCCGCTGCGGATCGCCTGGAGCTACGCCATCCGGGGCAAGGCGCTCACCATTGCCGCTCGCTGCCAGGAGCCGCGCGTCAGTGAGTTTTCCCTGGGGGAGGTCGGCGAGGTGCCGCTGCGCCGCATCTTTGGCGTGCCCTACCTCCTCGGGCACGTGAGCTACCTGCCGGTGCAGAACGCCTTCGTCTGCCGCTACCTCGACTGGACGGTTTCCCATGCCTCGCAGTGTCCCCAGGGAACCGCCACCTACGAGCCGAAGACCGACGGCCGCCGCAACGCCCTGGTTGAGAGCGGCTATGTGGCCGTCTCTCCCCACGTGGGCGAGGTGCTGCCGAACATTCCCCACCCGCCCTCGCCCTACCGGGCCCTCCTGGGCCCGAAGATTATGCTTGATATCTGGGCCCACCACCAGGGCACCTACCAGGGGGATGCCGAGAACCTGCGCAACCTCAAGGACCACGGCGTGGACCACCTGGCGATCATCTCGCATGACTGGCAGCGCTACGGCTACGACGTGAAGCTGCCGGACCACCTCCCCGCCAACCCGCTTTACGGCGGCGACGCGGGGATGAAGGAGTTCGGCCGCGCCGCCAACGAGTGCGGCTACATCTGGTCGCTGCACGAGAACTACATCGACCTTTACCCGGACGCGCCCTCCTACGATCCCAGCGCCCGCGTGCTGTTGAGTGATGGCCAGCCCTCCCACGCCTGGTTCAACCCCGCTACCGGCGTGCAGAGCTTCGGGCTGAAGTGCAACCGCGCGTTGGAGTACGCGCGCCAGAACGCCCCGGAGATCCACCGCCGCTTCGGCACCAATGCCGCCTACCTCGACGTGCATACCTGCGTGCCCCCCTGGCATCAGCTCGACCGGGAGGCCGGTCAGCCGATGGCCGGCATGGCGCTGGCAAAGGTGAAGCACGACACCGAGCTTTTCCAGTACATGCGCGCCACGCACCAGGGGCCACTGTTCGGCGAAGGGGCCAACCACTTCTTCTGGGCCGGCCGCTGCGACGGCGTGGAAGCCCAGGTGGCCGGCGGCGAGCACCACACCCCGTTCCTCGATTTTGACCTGCTGAAGATTCACCCCCAGATGGTGAACCACGGCATGGGCTACTACGAGCGCTGGTTCGCCAGCGGCTACGAGCTCCGCTGGGGTTATGACGCCGGCACGATGGCGCAGATCGACAAATACCGCGCCCAGGAGCTGGCCTATGGCCACGCTGGCTTCATCGGCAGCGCCCAGACCGCCAACCTCCAGTGGGTGGTCCGCGAGCATCACCTGATGCATCCGGTGCAGCGCCTCTACGGCACCGCCCGGCCCACCGAGATCCTCTACGAGGTCGACGGCCGGCTGGTGTCGGCCAGCGACGCGCTGGTTATGGGAGATACCTCGCGTCAGCGGATTCGCTACGATAGTGGTCTCACCCTCTGGGTGAACTGGAACGCCCAGCCGTGGAAGGTGCAGGGGCGGGTGCTGCCGCAGTGGGGCTTCCTGGCGCGCGGGCCGAACACCGAGGTCTGCACCGTGCGGCAC
>JAAZEB010000299.1 GCA_012512505.1 Armatimonadota bacterium
ACCGTATCTTACTCCCCCCATTCTTGGGGGGCCGGGGGGGGCTACCGCATCTTACTCCCCCCATTCTTGGGGGGCTGGGGGGGCTACAGGGGCCAGGCCGTCAGTCCTGGAAGACGACCATCTGGTGGCCGCGCACCTCGGGCACGACCACCCGGGCGTACCCGTCCTCGTAGCGGCAGGGGATCTCCTGGCCGGAGGGCGCCAGGTACACCCGCGCCGGCTCCTGATCCGTCCGCAGGGCCACCGCCACGTTGTAGAGCGGGATCACGTCCTCAATCGTATCGATGCCCTCGGCGCGGCGCTCCGGGATGTAGTGCAGCAGGTGCAGCACGCTGCGGCGCTCGGCCGGCTGGCGGTTGACGGTGAGGTGCGTCGTGGTGGGCGCGTCGGTCTGCACCAGCGGGTTCGGCAGCAGGCGGGCGAGGGCGTTCAGCACCATCAGCTTGTAGGCGCGCACGCCGTGGCGCTGGTACATCCCGAAGATCGGGTGGGCGAACTGGATGATGCGCCCCTTCTGCACGATGGCCGGCCACTCGGTGCGGCGCTCACACGGTGTGTGGAAGTGCGAGCAGAAGTGTTCCCAGGTGCGGTTGAAGTAGGGGTGCCAGATGTCCGCCAGGACCTCGGCGCCCTCGGCAACCCGCAGGTTGAGGGCGGGCTCGTACATCACCTGCTCGGCGTCGCCCAGACCCTCGGCCAGCGCCGGTCGCATCACCACGAAGTCGGGCGAAAGCTCGGAGAGGCCGGCGGGCTCGGCCGGAGCGCCCGGCACGGCGAAGCCCCGGCGGCTTGCGTCCATGCCCGCCTCGTAGGAGAGGATCAGGCTGCCGCCCCCGGCCAGGTAGCCAGCCACCTTCTTCTGCAGGTCGGCGCACAGCAGGATCTTATCCGGCAGGATTACCACGCGGTAGCGCGACCAGTCGCTTTGCGTATCAACCACGTCGAACTGGTGGTGCCCTTCCGTCAGCATGCGCTGGGCGCCGGCCGCGGCCGTATCAACGCGCGCATCGGCCAGGCCCACGGCCTCCGGGTTGTAGAGGGCGATCTCCACCTGCGGCACGACGTTGTCGCACCACGGCTCCTTGGCCTCCACCTGGCGGTAGACGGCGCCGATCAGGTCGTAGGTGGCCTTGGAAGGCTCGCCGGTGGGGTGGAGCTGATCCCCGATGGAGCACTTGGCGCCGTAGGCCAGGGCGGTGAAGCAATCGTACTCCAGCGCCGGCAGGTTCTTGTAGGAGGAGAAGTCGCCCCACGACTTATGGAACTTGCCGGTCATCGCCATGTAGTCGAGGCCGAGGGTGCGGGCGTAGCGCACGGTGAGGGGGAAGTGGAGGTAGCCCCAGCCGCCGCTGGGAAGCGACTCCAGTTCCAGGTGGCTGTAGGTGTTCAGAATCGGGCGCCAGTCAGGATAGATGTGCCCCGAGTTGTGGAAGATGCTGCAGTTCGGGTCACGCTCCCGGATCGCCTTGGCGAAGCGGCGCTTGTAGTCGTCCACCACGCCTTTGGCGAAGCGGATGCGGGCGTGCTCATCGGTGGGATCGAGGCCCTGCTGCTGCATTCCTTCCAGGCAGTAGGGGCAGACGCACTGGCCCTGGCTGATGATATCGAAGAAGAAGCCGTCCACCGGGCCGAAGAGGTCCATCACCTCCATCGTCTGCTCGAGGACGTAGTCCAGGTAGGGCGTGTTGAGGCAGAGCTTATGGTAGCCGGCCTGCAGCGGCCCGGCGCCAGCGCGGCGGCCGTTGACATCCACTTCCAGCCACTCGGGATGGCGCCGCGCCATGAACTCGTCCAAGCCGACGCTGATGTAGATCGGCACGCGGATGTCACGGGCGTGGCAGGCCTCGATCTGCTCCTTCAGCAGGTTGCGCTCCAGGTGGGGGTGCCGGGCCTCGAAGCGCGTGTCGTGGTAGATCAGGCCGTGGTGGCAGCGCGAGAAGCAGGTGACCGAGTTCACCCGGGCGCGCGCCAGCGTGTCGGCGAAGTGATCCGGGTCGAAGCGCGAGCCGATGCCGACGATCTTCTCGGACGTATGGAAGTCCAGGTGTACCTGGCGGAACCGCAGCTTGTACATGGCATCTCCCTCAACGGCAAGCGGAACCCACGAACGAAGGGCACGAAGCGCCCGCAGCGTTGGTTCGCGCTCTGCCGCCGGGATCCCTGTGCCACACGGTGACGGGTGACAGGTGATAGGTGACAGGTGACAGGTGTCAGGTGATAGGTGATAGGTGACAGGTGTCAGGTGATAGGCCGGCCGCCGTAGGAGGCGTCTCCTGACGCCAATGGGTCGGATCGCCGGCTCCCATAGGAGTCCTCCATGGCCGGCAGGCGGCCACCCAAGAGGATGAAACTGGGGCTCCGCCGCCAATCCGGGAGGCAGGCAGCCGACCCGCACCCCTTCGGGGTGAGGCGGCACCGCCGCTCGGGAAGTTAGGCCGGCCGCAAAAGGCTATTTTCAGGGTAGGCGTCTCCTGACGCTGATGGGTATCGATGTCGGCGTCGGAGATCCCGCCGACGCCGCTGGGGCGGGCAGGATGCCGGGCGCGGTGGGCCGAAACGGATGTTCGTTGGACACAACGAGAGGATGAACCGATGGGGGAACGGCAAGGCCCGCTGCGGGTGCAGGTGTGGCGTGGCGATTGGCTGGAGAGCGAGCACCTGGTGCTGGCGGTGGCGGCCGACGCCGAGGGACGGCTGGTGCGGACCTGGGGCAGCCCGGAACGGGTTGCCTACCCGCGCTCGTCGCTGAAGCCGCTGCAGGCGGTGCCGCTGGTGGCTTCGGGCGCGGCCGAGGCCTTTGGGCTGGAGGACGCCGAGATCGCCGTAGCTTGCGGCTCGCACAGCGCCGAAGCCTACCACCTGGCAACGGTGCGCTCGCTACTGGTGAAGGCCGGTCTTGACGAGAGCTTCCTGCGCTGTGGCGCGCACCGCCCGATCCACCAGCCCTCGGCCGACGCGCTGGTGCGTGCTGGCGAGGCGCCCCGCGCCCTGCACAACAACTGCTCCGGGAAGCACGCCGGGATGCTGGCCCTGGCTCGCCATCTGGGGGCGCCCCCAGAGACATACCTCGACCGCGACCACCCGGCGCAGCGCCGGATTCGGGCCACCGTGGCGGCGCTGGCGCAGGTGGCGGAAGAGTCGGTGGGGGTGGCCGTCGATGGGTGCAGCGCGCCTACCTTCGCGCTGCCACTGGCGGCGGCGGCAGGGGCGTTTGCCCGGCTGGCGGCGGCGCGCACCGGGCTGCCCGGCGGCGACGCGGCGGCGGCGCGGATCGCCCGGGCGATGATGGCCCACCCGGAGTGGGTGGGCGGCAGCGGCCGCTTCGATACCGTGCTGATGCAGGCGCTGCCGGGCCGGCTCTTCTGCAAGGGGGGCGCGGAAGGCTACTTCGCCGTCGGCGTGCCGGCGGCAGGGCTCGGGGTGGTGCTGAAGGTGCTGGATGGTGCCTCGCGCGCGGCCAACCCGGCGGCAATGCACGTGCTCGGCGCGCTGGGCCTGCTGCCCGATCCCCTGCCGGCGGCGCCGGAGGCGTTTGCCCACCCCGTCGAGCGCAACGTCAGCGGCCGGGTGGTCGGGTCTATCCGCATTGAGGCGGCAGGAGCTGAGTCATCCTGCTGGTGACCGCCGCCTCACCATCCGCCGGGCGAGGCACCGCCTGGTAGGACGCCGGCGGTGCCTCGAGCCCGGCAGCGACAGTTCCTCAGAACGCTTGGCGCTGGATGCCGCCAAACAGCTCCCGCAGGCGCTGCAGCCGCACCGAATCCAGGTACGGCGGGTCGATCGCGCGCAGGTTGGCCTGGAGGCGCTCCGGACTGCGGGTGCCGGCGCAGCAGGTGCTGACATCGTGGGCGAGCACGAAGCGCAGCGCCGCCTCAGGCACCGGATACGGCTCCAGGAACGCCAGCAGGTCTGGGTCGTGGTAGGGCGGCTGATCCGGCAGGTTACCGGCGGCGATGTGCCGGCGCACCAGCTCTAGGGCGGCGGGCAAGCTCACCAGGCCGGACTGGCGTGAGGCCTGGTTCAGCGGCATCATCACCACCGTGCCGACGTTGTGCTGGCGGCACAGCGGCAGCACCGAGTCGGCGGCGGTCTGCAGCATGAAGTTGAGCGTCAGCATCACCACGTCGAAGGTGCCGGTGGGCACGGCGCGCTGCAGCACCTGGTGGGTGCCATCTCCCTCGGACAGCTCGCTGATGCCAAGGAAGCGCACCTTGCCCTGGTCGCGCAGCTTCACCATGGCGTCGTAGCAGCCGTCGTTCATGAAGCGCTCGAAGCTCTCCAGGGTGCGGATGCCGTGCCCCAGGAAGACATCGAGGTGGTCGCGCCGCAGGCGGCGCAGGCTCTCCTCGGCGGAGGCCAGCAGCGCCTCGGGGGTGCCGACGTACTTCGCGCCCACGGCATAGCTCTCGTAGGGGCAGTACTTCGTCTCGACGAAGACCTCGTCGTGGCCCTGGAGCGCCTCGCCCAGCACGCGCTCGCTATCGCCACCATCGTAGCCGGTGGCCGTGTCGATGAAGTTGATGCCGTGCTCGATGGCGGCATGCACCGTGGCGATGAACTGCGCCGGGTCTTCCGTGGCCCCGCGCGCGGCCCCGTAGCTCAGCTCGGAAACCTGCAGCCCGGTTCGTCCCAGTTGTCGGTATCTCATGCTTTCGTTCCTTCCAAGAGGCGGCGAGGTGGGAACCCTGCCTCAGCCCAGGGAGGGCCGATCCACAAGGTGGGCCTCCGGCTGGTCCAACTCGTGAAGCTCGAAGACGACCAACTCGTTGCCCTGGGGCCGCAGCCAGCACCCCGGCACGTAGAGCGTGCGCTGGGGTCCCTTTTCCCAGTAGCGCCCCAGGTTGATGCCGTTGAGGAAACAGAAGCCCTTCTTGCCCCCGGGCACTGCCAGGAAGGTGTCGGCCTGCGTCGGCGCGTCGAAGGTACCCCGGTAGAAGCGCGGCCCGTCCGGCAGGGTGGCCTGGCCCACAGGCACAAAGCGCAGGACCGACAGATCTGCCAGTGGCAGTGGGTAGATCTGCCAATCGAACAGGAGCTGGTTGGAGAGAGTCACGCTCGCGGTGATCCCCTTGCGGTCGTGCAGCTCGGGGCCGTAGTTGACGCGGCCCTGGTTCTCCACCAGGATATCGAGCTGCGCGCCGCCATCGGGGATGGTGATCTCCAGGGTGTTCACCGCGCCGTCGCGCTCCAGGACGCCGACGAAGCGGCCATCGAGGAAGACCTGCGCCCGGTCGTGAACGTCGCGGATCTGCAGCGGGCCGGCAGGCCGGGGACCGCTCACCCGCGTGCGGTAGAGGATGAAGCCGTAGCCTTGCCCCAGCGCCTCCATGGTGACCGGCGTCGGCCGGCGCACTGGCGTGGAGAGGGCCGGCAGCGCCTCCCAGAGCGAGACGGCCTCCGTCAGCGCCACGCACCCCAGCGCCTGCTTGGGCGCTGGCTCTGGCACCGGCAGCCCGGAGGGGGGCGCATAGCGGCCCAGCAGCTCGCGGAAGGCGTGGAACTTGGGCGTGGGATCGCCCGCCTCGTCTAGCGGGGCGTCGCTGTCGTAGCTGGTCACGTCTGGCTGGTAGGTGCCGGGGTGGTTGGCGCCCGGAGCGAAGCCGAAGCTGGTGCCGCCGTGGAACATGTAGAGGTTCACCGAGCCCCCCAGCGCCAGGATCTCTTCCAGCGCGGCGGCGGCATCGGCCGGGTCACGGCGGTGGTGCTCCTCGCCCCAATGGTCGAACCAGCCGTTCCAGAACTCGCCGCACATTAGCGGCCCGGTGGGCTGGTATTCACGCAGCTTGGCGAAGGCAGCGCGCGCGCCCGAGCCGAAGTTGGCAATTTTGTGGATCTCGGGGAGGGTGCCGCCCTGCAGCATGAAGTCGGTTGGCCCGTCGGAGGTGTAGAGGAGCACGTCAACGCCGCGGCGGCGCAAACCATCGGCCAGATGGCGCAGGTAGGCCTGGTCGTTGCCGTAGCTGCCGTACTCGTTTTCCACCTGCATCGCGATGATCGGGCCACCGTGCGTACACTGCAGCGGCACGAGCTGCTCCATCAGCGCGTCTAGGAAGCGGTCTACTGCCTCCAGATAGGGTGGGTAGTTGCAGCGCAGGCGCATCTCCGGGTCGCGCAGCAGCCACCAGGGAAGGCCGCCCAGGTCCCACTCGGAGCAGATGTAGGGTCCCGGCCGAACCAGGACCATGAGGTCGGCCGCGGCTGCCTCGCGCACGAAGGCGGCAACGTCCAGGTTCCCGGAGAAACAGAACTGCCCCGGCTGGGGCTCGTGCCAGTTCCAGGCCACGTAGGTGCACACCGCGTTCAAGTTGCAGGCGCGGGCTTTGCGCAGCCGGTCGGCCCAATAGGGCCGGGGCACCCGGAAGTAGTGTATCTCGCCGGAGAGGAGCCGCAGCGGCTCCCCATCCCGCACGAACTGATCTCCCTCGATGGTGAACGTGCTCATCCTCTTCGCAGTTCCTCTCGCCAAGCACTGATTCCACCTGCCAAGGCGGAATTCCCCCGTGCGCGCCCCTCGGCCGGCGTACCTCCGGCTGGCGTCGGCAGGTTTCCCCGGCGAGGTGGCGAACGAAAGCGGGACACGCCTGCCAAGGGAGACCGCGATGAGAACACTCTGCTGTTGTCTGCCGCTTCTGTCGCTGGCCGGGAGCGCCGTCGCCGCTGCCACGGACCCCGGGCCGTTCACCGACCGTTGGGTTTACGTGGCGCGCAACCTCCGGCAAGATGCGCACGTGGCGGAGATCGAGCGGATCGTGAACACTGCCGCCGACCATGGTCTGAACGGCATGGTGCTCACCGGCGGTTTCGACACGATCGGCCTGGCCCCGCCGGAGTACTTCACTCGCCTGGAGAAGGTGAAGGCGATCTGCCGGCGCCGCGGCGTGGAGATCATCCCGATCCTCTTCTCGGCCGGCTATGGCGGCGGGGTGCTGGCTCACGACCCCAACCTGGCGGCCGGTCTGGCGGTGGTGGATGCCCCGTTCGTCGTGCGTGAGGGCGAGGCCCGCCCGGCGCCCAACCCCGCCGTGGCGGTGACGAACGGTGGCTTCGAGGAGTGGGACGGGGAGGCATTGCGCGGCTACCTGTTCCATGATCGCCCCGGCGAGATCTCGGTGCCAGACCGGGAGGTGTGCCGCGAGGGGCGCACCGCGCTGCGCCTGCAGCGGGTGGGGGAGCTCAGCCCGGAGCACGGGCACGCCCGCGTGGCCCAGGACGTGGCGGTGGAGCCGCGTCGGCGCTATCGGGTGAGCGTGTGGGTGCGCACCGAGGGGCTGCAGCCAGCCGGCACCTTCGCCCTCCAGGCGTACAGCGACGAGGCCACCATCGTTGCCCAGCGGCCAACGCTGCCGGAAACGGGCGACTGGACCCAGGTGTCGATGACCTTCAACAGCGGTGAGCGCCGCCAGGTGCGCCTCTATGCGGGCCTTTGGGGTGCCAAGAGCGGCGTTGTCTGGCTGGATGACCTCCGCCTGGAGGAGACGGGCCTGGCGGACGTGCTGCGGCGCCCCGGCACTCCTCTAACGGTGCGTAGCGAAGATGGCCGCACCACCTACACCGAGGGCGAGGATTTCGCCCTAGTGGTAGACCCGGAGCTGCTGCAGCCGCACACCGATCCCCTGGGGCCGCCAATCCGCCTGCTGCCCGGCTCCCGCATCCAGGAGGGCGAGCGCCTGCGCGTCAGCTTCTACCATGCCCAGCCCAGCCAGAGCAGCCAGATCTCCATCTGCATGTCGGAACCGAAGGTCTACGAGATCTGGGAGACCCAGGCCCGCCTGGTGCAGCAGCACCTGGCGCCGCGGAAGTGGTTCTTGAGCATGGATGAAGTGCGCGCCGGCGGAAGCGGCCGCGCCTGCAAAGAGCGTGGCCTGACGATGGCCCAGATCCTCGGCGACTGCATCTCCCGCCAGATGAAGCTGATCCGCCGCGTCAGCCCGGGCGCGAAGGTCTACTGCTGGTCCGACATGCTCGACCCCAACCACAACGCCCACGGCGACTACTACCTGGTGGAGGGCGATTTCACCGGTTCGTGGCAGTACGTGCCGAAGGACTTGATCATCGCCTGCTGGTGGCACGAGAAGCGCGACCTGAGCCTGCGCTTCTTCTCCGAGCATGGCTTCCGCACCCTTGGCGCCACCTACTACGACGGCGATGACCTGGAGAACTGCCGCGACTGGGCGCAGTCGCTGCGGCGCACCCCCGAGGCCCGCGGCATCATGTACACCACCTGGGAGAACAAGTACGCCCTGCTGCCGGGGTTTGGCGACCTGGTCGCCGCCGAAGCGGCCCGCTCCCGGCCGTAGGCCCCCGTCTGGGAGCAACCGCGCCCGCGGAGTGGCTGGTCACGGGCCGCTTGCTCTTAGCCGGGAGATCCCGGTTGGATGGTGAAGGAGGTGCCGCACTTGGGGCATGTCGCCTTGATCGCGGCGCCGCCCGCCGTGCCATTGATGCGGCGGTAGAACTCCTGCAGGTAGGCCATGTCGCCGGCGAAGAGCTCCTCGATCACCCCGGCGTTGATCGTCCGCAGGGTGCCCAGGCGGGTAACCACGCGGGAGAGAAGAAGCACGATGAAATAGGCGGGGTTCGCCTGAACGCGGGGGTCCTTCAGCGGCAGGATCTCGTCCGCCACGCGGGCCAGGCGCATCGTGCCCTCGCGGTGTAGAACGCCCTCGCGGTCGACGTAACCGTACGGCAGCACGAACTCGAACTCTGTTGCTCCCGGGATGCCCGCCGCCTTGGCGGGGCGCCGCGGGGCCTCCTCGGCCTGCTCGCTCTGCGGAGACACAGCGGCACGCCCGGAAGCTACCAGAAACAGCGCTGGCAGGCCAAAAGCCGCGGCCAGAAGCACTGGCAAGAGCAACCTTCGCATCGGCTCTCCTCCTCCCGAGCGGTACGCCGGCGGGCCCGCGTGGACCCGCCGGCGAGGCGCTACGCCTTGCCGCGCTGTAGCTGGCGGGCGGCAAAGGCCAGGAAGTCATCTAAGAGGCTGTAGATCACGGGGATCATCACCAGGGTCAACAGCGTGGAGACGATCAGGCCGCCGATGACGCACACCGCCAGGGGCGAGCGCATCTCCGAGGCGCGTCCGATCTCCAGGGCGATCGGCATCATGCCCAGCACCATCGCCACCGTGGTCATCAACACCGGGCGCAAGCGCGTGGGGCCGGCTTCCTGGATCGCCTCGTTGCGGATGCGGCGCCGATCCTCGGGCGAGCGCGGTGGGTTTTCCTCCTCCCACCGGCTGCGCAGCGTGTTGGTGTAGTCGATCAGCAGGATCGCGTTCTTGGTCACCAGGCCGACGAGCATAATGATACCGATCATCGAGATGATGCTCATCGACTTGCCGGTGATCACCAGGGCGGCAATCGCTCCCACCAGCGCCATCGGCAGCGAGAGCATGATGGTGAAGGGGTGCAGCAGGTTGTTGAACAGCGCCGACATCAGCAGGTAGACCAGGATCACGGCCAGAGTGAGGGCGCCGAAGAGATAGGCGAAGTTCTCTTGCATCATCTCCGCTTCGCCGCCCCACTCCAGCACCAGGTCGCCGACTGGCACCTCCTTGAGGACCTGGTTCACGGCGTTCTGGACGTTGCCGAAGACGGCGCCCGGCACCAGATAACCGGTGATGAGCACCTGGCGCATTCGGTTCTTGCGGTCGATCTTCGTGGGGCCGGCGCCATCGGTGACGTGGGCGATATCGCCAAGGTAGACCGGCTCCAGTTGTCCCGTCGGCAGCAGAGTGCTGCCGATCACCACCTGCTGCAGGGATTCCGTGCTGTTGCGGTCGAAATCGGCGAACTGAACGCGGATGTTGAACTCCTCACCGCGCTCGCGGTACTTGGCGTCGGTGTTTCCATCCAGCGAGTTGCGCACCGCCATCGCCACGCTCGACAGGTCGAGGCCCATCGCCGCGGCGCGGACACGGTCGAGCTGCACCTGCAGCTCCGGCTTCCCGGCGCGCAGGGAGATGTCGGTATCGCGCACGCCCTCCACCTCGGCAATCCGCGCGCGGATCTGCTCGGCGACGCGGGCCATTTGGTTCAGGTCGAACCCCATTAGCTCGATCTGGATCGGGGCACTGGCCATGCCGAAGCCAGAGACGGTGGAGACCACGAACCTGGCCCCGGGGATGCCAGCCAGGCGCTGGCGCACCTCGGTGGCGATCTCTTGGTCAGCGCGGGTGCGCAGCGGTCCCTCGGCTTTCTCCAGGCCAAGCGTGTGGCCCAGGCCACGCTTGTCGATCAGCGAGAGGTTCACCTGGGCGTACTGCCGGCCGCGCTCCACCCCCATGCCCATGCCGCCGGAGATGTTGCCGATGCTGCTGAAGATATTGTGCACCTCCGGGATCGGTGCCACCGCTTGCTCTACCTGCTTCACGATGCGGTCGGTGCGATCCAGCGCCGCGCCGGGGGGCAGCTCGATGGTGACGGTCACGCGGCCCTGGTCCAGCTCGGGGAAGAACTGGAAGCCCATGCGGGGCCCCAGCCCAAACAGCACCACTCCCAGGGTGGCGACGCCACCGAAGACCACCGTCCAGCGATGGCGCAGTGCCCACCCCAGCAGCTTGCGGTAGCCGCGGTCCAACGAGTGGTAGAAGTCATCGAAGCGCTTGAACAGGCCACGTTTCTCCTCCACGTCCTCGCCAATCTTATACCAGCGCGAGGCCAGCATCGGCGTGACGGTAAAGGAGACGAGTAGCGAGAAGAGGGTGGAGACGGCCACGGTGAGGCCAAACTGGCGGAAGAACTGGCCGACGATGCCTCCCATGAACGCCACCGGCACGAAGACGACCACGTCGACCAGGGTGATGGTGATGGCGGCCAGGCCGATCTCGCTGCGGCCGTTGTACGCGGCCTCACGCGGGCGCTCGCCCCGATGCAGGTGGCGGTAGATGTTCTCCAAGACGACGATCGAGTCGTCGACCAGGATGCCTACCACCAACGACAACCCGAGCATCGTCATCTGGTTCATGGTGAACCCGAGGAAGTGCATCGGGATGAAGGCGGCCACCAGGGAGGTGGGGATGGCGATGGCGCAGATCACCGTGCCGCGCAGGTTGTGCAGGAAGAGGAAGATGACCAGCACCGCCAGCAGGGCGCCGAGGATGAGGCTGATGTTTACATCCTCCAGCGACGCCTTGATGTAATCCGACTGGTCCCAGGCGAGCACGAAGTGCACCTGGCCGGGAAGCTCCTTCTCCAGGTCGGCCAGCTCCTTCTTCACGACCTCAATCACCTGCACCGTGTTGGCGTCGGAGAGCTTGGTGATGGTGAGGCCGACGCTCTCGCCGCCGACGAGCTTGCCGTTCTTCACCTCGTAGATGCGGGTGAACTGGGAGCGGTCCTCCACCGTGTCCTGGATATCGGCGACATCCTCCAGGCGCAGGTTGAGCACGCCGGTCGCCTGGCGGACGGGCACGCGCAGTTGGCGCAGCTCCTCGATGCTTTGGAACTCGCCGATGATGCGGGCGTCGTAGTCGCGTTCGCCCTCGGTGATGCGGCCGCTGGGCAGGTTCAGGTTGGCGCTGCGCACCGCGTTCACCACGTCGTTGATCGACAGGCCGTAGGCCTGCAGCCGTTCGCGATGCACAGCAACGCGCACCTCACGCACGTAGCCGCCGCTGATGCCCACGGAGCCGACACCGGGCACCTTCCCCAGGCGATACTTCACCACCGTGTCTGCCAGGTAACGCAGTTCGCGCAGCGAGCGGCCGCCGGTCATGCCCATCATCAGGATCGGCATGGCGTTGATGTCCAGCTTGGCGACCACCGGCGGCTCGGCATCGGTGGGGATCATTTGCCGGGCGGCATCCACCTTCTGGCGCACGTCGGCGGCGGCCACGTCGAGGTCGGTGCCGATGTTAAACTCCAGCACCACGTTGGAGACGCCGTACTGCGAGTAGGAGGTGACCGTCTTGACGTTGCTGATCGAGCCGACGGCATCTTCCAGCGGCTTGCTGACCAGCGTCTCCACCTCCTCAGGGCCGGCGCCGGGGTAGACGGTGGTGACGGTGACGTAGGGGATATCGACCTTCGGGTTGAGGTCCACGTTCATCTCGGAACGCGAGCGCATGCCGAGGACGATGAAGAAGGCCATGAATACGATGACGAAAACGGGGCGTTGTATGGAGAGGCGAGTTAGCCACATGGGATGTATGTGCTCCTACAAGTAGGGCCGGGGGCCGTGGGGAGGGAAGGGAGCCGGGAGGGTGCCATCACCGCTCCGGGGCTCCCCCACGCCCCCACGATCCTCTCAGGACTGCTTGTTGTTGCCGGTGACAATCTGCACCCGGGTGCCATCCGAGAGGGTATCCACGCCGCCGACAACGATGCGGTCGCCCTCTTTGAGGCCGGAAAGAACCTGGGTGTGACGTGCGTCGCTGGCACCGAGTTTCACCGGCTGCCGGCGCACGGTACCGTTATCGATGGCGAAGACGTAGTTTTCGCCCGCCAGGCTGAGCAGCGATTCCTTGGGCACGACGAGCGTCCGCGGATAGCGGCCGAGGTCGATCTCGCCGCGGGCAAAGGCGCCCACCGGGAGCTGCTCGGTATCGGCGAGGCCGATGCGCACCCGGAAGTTCTTGC
>JAAZEB010000300.1 GCA_012512505.1 Armatimonadota bacterium
CCCCCC
The DNA here is from genome assembly GCA_012512505.1 of Armatimonadota bacterium. GTDB lineage: Bacteria > Armatimonadota > JAAZEB01 > JAAZEB01 > JAAZEB01 > JAAZEB01. The sequence continues at coordinate 7 of JAAZEB010000300.1, forward strand.
CACCCCCCCCGAAGCCGGGGGGGCTTTGAGAGGTAGCTCCCCCCAGGATTGGGGGGCTGGGGGGGCCTTCGCAGATAGCTCCCCCCAGGATTGGGGGGCTGGGGGGCGAGTCGTGTTGGCCCCCCACCCCCCCGAACTTAGGGGAGTGGGGGGCAACCGGGTGCCTACGGTGTTTGTGGCGTAGGGGATGTGCTTGCCTGGCCGGGCGTGGTGCCGCGTTGCGCCGGGGCGTTCGGCTGGGCGCCGGCCAGCTTCGCCTTCTCTGCTTCTCGCTTTGCCTTTGCCTCGGCGTCCATCTCCTGCTTCGTCTTCGCCGGCACCTTGGCCACGGCGGGCTTCGCCAGCTCGGAGCGGAGTTGGCCCATGGCCGTCTCCAGGCCGCGGAACTTGTTGCTGGGATCCCACATCAGGAACTCGTCGATGCCGTTGTCGCGCACGGCGCGGATCTGAGCCATGATCTGGGGCGAGTCGTAGCGCGAGCCGCCATAACGGCCGCGATCCGGCAGGCTGAAGTTCTGCAGCCAGGGGCGGATCTTGCAGTTGGTGTCGCGCAGGCGCGCCCGGGCGTCGCGCAGGCTCACCAGGATGATCTTATACGGCTCGCTGTCCGGGTTGGGAATGCCATACTCGCCTTTGTGGTAGTGCGAGGGGTAGACCATCGGGCAGATGTAGTCCACGTTCTCAGCGATCCGGTGGATCACCTGGCCGATCCCCATGCCGCCCTTCACTAGGCCGGTCAGCCCAAAGATGTCGGCAGAGATGACCACGCCGTAAGGTTCCAGATTCTTGCGGGTGTAGGCCAGGAAACGCGCGATGGTGTCGGCCTGCGACTCGTCCGTCTTGCCGGGGAAGCGAATGCTATCGAGTTGGCCGTCGGTGGGGAAGCGGACGTAGTCCCACTGAATCTCCTTGAACCCCTTCTTGGCGGCTTCGGCGGCCACGGCCACCTGGTAGTCCCAGCCCTCCTGGCTGTAAGGGTTCAGCCAGGCCTCCTTCTTCCGGTTCTCCCAGATGCCGCCCGAAGGGCGCTGCACTGCCAGATCGGGGCGCACCCGCGGCAGGATGTCATCGGCGAAAACGGCGATGCGGGCAATCGGGTAGATGTCGTTCTCTTTGAGGAGCTTCATCACCCAGTCGATGTCGGCACAGCGCTGGGCAAAGCCGTAGTGGTTGATCTCCTTGATCTGCCCGCGCTTAGCCTCGATCTGTTTCGCCCACTTGTTGTCCATCGCGAAGGTGATCGCGCCGTCGGAGTCTTTCACGTCGATCACCACGGCGTTCAGCCCGGTGCGCTTCAGCATCGGGATGATCGTCTCCTGCATCCACTGCTTCCGGCCGGAGCTCCACCCGGTGAGGTAGATGCCCCGAGCCGTGACGAACTGCTTCTGGGGCTTGGGGGGTGAAGCCGGCTGCGTCTGCGCGGCGGTGGTACTGGGGGCAGGGCGCGCAGGGGCGTTGCCGCTCCGGCAACCGGCAAGGGCCACGGCAGCCAGCAGAGCGAGAACGGTGACGTGCTGCACGTTTCTCAAGTCGGCCTCCTTGGTAGAAAGAGCGTACGAACCAACGCCGGTTCGGCTGGGTCCCTCGGCCGCGGGATCCGGCAGGAAATGTGCCATGCCGGGGGAACCTAGCGAGAGCGGCTGTCGCTCATTATAACATAAACAAATCAGCCTGTGGAGGCCAGTGGGTCACTGGTAGGGGGGGCGCGGAGAGAGGTAGCGGGGCGGTGCCGCGCGCAAGCGCCGCCACCCGCCGGAAGCACCGTTTCGTTCGGAAGCGGTGCTTCTTGCGTCTGGCATCCCTCCGCCGTAGGAGGCGCCACCAACACCGAGCGGCGGGTGGACATCCCTCGTCGTAGGAGGCGTGACCGATGCCGATGGGTGGGCACCCCTCCTACGTCCAGATACCCCCACCGTAGGCGGCGTCGCTGGACCCACGACCTCGCGGCTCTCAGGCGAGGATGCATCCCGGGGAGGGAAACGGATGGGATTTCGTCGCAGCGTTTCGTTGATCACTCTGCTCATCCTGGCGGCGGCCGGCTGCCGTCAGAGCAGCCACCAGCCGGCCCCGCCCGCCGCCAACGCGCCGGCGGCCGGCACGTCGCAACCCCGCCCGCCGGCACCCCAGGCGCCGGTGAGTGATGCCGCGCCCAACGAGCTAGGGCGGGTGCCGGTGCTCGAATACCACGTGATCGGCCCGAAGGAGGGGCGCTGGGCACGCACCCCCGCCGCCTTTCGCAAGGACCTGGAGACGCTCTACCAGCTCGGCTTCCGCGCCGTTTCGTTGGAGGAGTACGTCACCGGCAACATCAACCTGCCTCGCGGTGCCAGCCCGGTGGTGATCACCTTTGACGACGCCACCGAGGGCCAGTTCCGCTACCTGGAGAAGGACGGCAAGCTCGTCATCGACCCCGACTGCGCCGTCGGCATTCTCGAAGCGTTCCACCGCAAACACCCGGACTTTGGGCTGAAGGCCACCTTCTTCGTGCTGCCCGACTCCGCCTTTGGCCAGCCCGAGTACCGCCAGCAGAAACTGCGCTACCTCGCAGAGCGCGGCCTGGAGCTGGGCAACCACACCTGGAGCCACGACGCCCTGAAGCGGCTGAGCAACGCCAAGGTGCAGGAGGAGCTGGCCCGCCCGCAGCAGGCCCTGGCCGAGGTGGTGCCCAACTTCCGCTTCTTCTCGCTGGCGCTACCGCACGGCATCGCCCCCAAGGAGAAGGCGCTGGCGCACAAGGGTACCTGGAACGGCATCACCTACGAGCATCAGGCCGTGCTCCTCGTTGGCTCGGTGCCGGCGCCCTCCCCCTACGACAAAGACTTCGATCCGCAGGCGATCCAGCGCGTGCAGGCGACCGACCTGCCGGAGGTGGCGCCGTTCCAGCTCAGCACCCAGCTCAAAACGCTGATGGAGAAGGAGCACCGCCGCTACGTCAGCGACGGCGACCCGAACACGATCACCATCCCCGCGGCGCTGAAGGAGGAGCTCTCGCCTGCCCGGGTGCAGGGCAAGCAGGTGAAGGAGATCTAGCCGGCGGTTGGTTGGCCCCCCTAACCCCCCGAATCCGGGGGGAACGGGAATGGAATGCCCCCCTGGCCCCCCGAACTCGGGGGGAACCGGGGGTTGGCCCCCCTGGCCCCCCGAATCCGGGGGGAATAGGATCCGGTTGGCTCCCCTGGCCCCCCGAATCTGGGGGAACTGGTTCGGCTGGCTGCCGTGAATCCGGGGGGAACTGGAGCGGGCTGCTCCCGAGCATAGGGGTGAGCGCGCCGGCCGTGGGAGGGGTCTCCAGGCCCGAGGCATCCGCCCGGCAGGCGGTGGAGACGCCCTCCCACGGTGAGAGAGGTGGTTACCGGGTGATCTGGAAAACGCCGTCGGCACCGCGGGTGAGGCGGCCGCCGACGGTCTGCACCAGGTCGGTGAGCAGCATCATCGGCTGCCCCTGGTCAATCCATAGCGGCACGGTGATCGGTGCGTCTACCGGGCCTGGCACCGCCGGCAGCACCAGCCTCCTGGCAGGATGCCACTGCGGGTGCCACAGGGTGAGGACGCCCTTGGCGACATCCCAATCCGCTTCCCAGCCGAGTGCCTGGGCAAACGCCAATGGGCGTACGTAGGTCGTTCCGCCCACCAGGAGGGCGCTGTCGGCCGGCAGTGGCTTGCCATTCACCCGCACCGCGGCCGGGTGCTGGGCGACCCCGGTCACCCCGGTCATCCCGGACGCCCGCACGAGGATGGCATGGGCGACGGCATCCACCGCTGCCGGCGGGAACTCGCCCCGGAATCCCTTGCGACTGCCGGCGTGCGGTAGGCCGCCGCGGACGGCGACGTGCAGGGCTCCCAGACGGCATACGACCGTTGTGTTGATGACCAACGATCGATCGCCCAGGATGCGGTCGGAGGAGACGCTGCCTTCGCGAGCGGGCGCTGAACAGGCGGCTCTCCAGTTCTCCATCAGAGCGTCGGCCGTGGCCGCGCTGTCGCACAGGTTGGCCGCCATACTGATCATGAATCGCCCGTCGGCGGTGTATAGCGGCGCGGAAACGCGGTCGGCGAAGCCAGACAGGCCGCGGTCTTGCGTGGAGAGGTCGAGCCCTAGCTTCACCCGCCTGGGCCGGTGGCGTGGCGGTGCCGGTGTCTCTTTATACATTGTGCCCGGGTTGTTGCCTTCCGGCTCGATGTCGCCGTAACCGGGCAGCTCCGCCGGCCCCGGTAACAGCGCGCGCATCTGCGCCTCCGTGGGCCGCGCCTGGGCGGAGGGCGCCGCCCCGAGCAGGAGCGCGGCTAGGCACCCCAGCAGCACCAGCAGGCTCTTATGAAGGATGTTCATTGCGGTTCCCGCTGCTGGCCCGGCGGGCTGTTCTGAACACTGCTCTCCCGCGGGTTTGACGGATCGCTGAAGAAACTCGTGGTGCCGCCCGGAGCGGATGGGGTGATGAGTCTCCAGACGATCGGTGCCGACGGTTTCCACTTGCTGGGCATACCGGCCTCCTTTCCGCCGCGGTGCTCGGC
>JAAZEB010000301.1 GCA_012512505.1 Armatimonadota bacterium
ACGACGTGTCGCATCCGCGCGCGATTGGCTATCAGGATGTTGCGCGCGCGCTCGTAACACTCGTCCACGATCCGACGCACTTCCTGGTCGATGGCGCTGGCCACCTCCTCGGAGTAGTTGCGATCTTCCATCAGGTCGCGTCCGAGGAACGGATTGCCGTGGCGCCGGCCCAGGGTGAGCGGGCCGAGCTTCTCGCTCATGCCGAACTCACACACCATCCGCCGCGCCGTCTCCGTCGAGCGGTTCAGGTCGTTCTCGGCGCCAGTGGTCATCTCGTCGAAGACCAACTCCTCGGCGGCCCGGCCGCCCAGGGCGAAGGTGATCTGGTCCAGCAGCTCACTCTTGCTGGTGAGGTACTTGTCCTCCACCGGCAGCGTCATCGTGTAGCCGAGGGCCATCCCGCGCGGCAGGATCGACACCTTATGCACCGGATCCACGGTGGGCATCATGTGCCCGACGATGGCGTGCCCCACCTCGTGGTAGGCCACCATCTCCTTAACCTTCTCGCTCATGATGCGGCTGCGGCGCTCCGGACCCGCCACCACCTTGTCGATGGCGTCCTCGAAGTCTTCCATCCACACGGCGGTCTTCTCGCGTCGGGCCGCGATCAGCGCCGCCTCGTTGACCAGGTTGGCCAGGTCGGCCCCGGAGAAACCGGGGGTGCGGCGGCTGAGCGCGTCCAGGTCCACATCGGCACCCAGCGGCTTGCCCTTGGTGTGCACTTCCAGGATCCCGCGGCGGCCGTGTGCGTCCGGATGGTCTACCACCACCCGGCGGTCGAAGCGGCCTGGGCGCAGCAGCGCCGGGTCGAGCACGTCCGGCCGGTTGGTCGCGGCGATCAGGATCACGCCCGAGTTCGGGTCGAAGCCATCCATCTCCACGAGGAGCTGGTTCAGCGTTTGCTCGCGCTCGTCGTGTCCGCCGCCGAGGCCGGCGCCGCGCTGGCGCCCGACCGCATCGATCTCATCGATGAAGATCAAGCTGGGGCGGTTGGCCTTCGCCGTCTCGAATAGGTCGCGCACGCGGGATGCGCCTACGCCGACGAACATCTCCACGAAGTCGGAGCCGCTGATGTGGAAGAACGGCACCTGCGCCTCGCCGGCGATGGCGCGCGCCAGCAGCGTCTTGCCACACCCTGGCGGGCCGAGCAGCAGCACGCCCTTCGGGATCTTCGCCCCCAGCGCCTGGAACTTCTTGGCGTTGCGCAGGAAGTCGACCACCTCGGCCAGCTCCTGCTTGGCCTCATCGACGCCGGCCACGTCCTCGAACTTCACCTTCGGCACGTTCTCGCTGAAGCGCTTGGCGCGGCTGCGGCCAAACGCCAGTGCCTGGTTCCCCCCGCTTTGCGCCTGGCGCAGCATGAAAAACCACAGCGCCGCAAGCACGAGCACCGGGAAGAGCACCGACATCAGCAACCCTTGCAGCATGTCCGACGTGCGCGTCGACTCGGCCTCGAAAGTGACGTTGTTCTCGGCCAGCAACTGCTGCAGGTAGTCCCCCCGGCTGAGGATCTCCGGGGCGATTGTGACAAATTTGCCACCCTTCTTATACTCACCCGTGATCTTTTCGCGCTCGATCTTCACGGCCAGGATCGGGTGCTCCGGCTTCTCCTGGACCATCTGCAGGAACTTGGAGTACGGAACCTTCTCCACCGTCTCAAAACGATCGGTGAAGCGCCCGCCGGCAATGGCGACCAATGAGCCGATAACAACAAAAAATACCAGCAACCTGACGATCTTGCTTGCGTTCAACAGATTCCTCCGCGTGTGGGCCGGCTGGCCGTGCCATGGCTCGACTCGGCCTCAGCAAGGTGCCTGACGTGCTGCCTGCGGCATCCTCGCTCGCAGTAATGAAGGCAGGTGCTTCCGCCGCAGGCGGCGAGGCTGGTTGCCGGAGTGGAGAAACGCTGCATCCGTTCACTCCTACAGCCCGCGAAGCTCCTCGACGCTAATCTGAAACTACCAGAGCCTTAGAAAAAGAGGGCGCCCGCCCTGGGCGCCACCTCGCCGGTTCTCCCTGGACCGTGCGGCCTGGCGTTGCCACCCCGACCGACCCACCGGCGCCCGCGGCGAGGGGCTGCCTGCAGTGAAACGGTGCCCCCACATATCTGGGTTTCATTATAGCACATTTCATAGGGGGTGACAAATCGCGCCCGCAGGATCAGGGCAAGTGGGCGTCGAACATAGTGCGAACGTAATAGAGGATCGCGGCAGGCGGCGCGGCGTTCCCTCGTGGTGCTGCCACCGGGGAACAGCGGCGCGCCCCAATCGGATTCACGCGCGACGTTGCCCGCGCGGGCAGGAACTGCGTCTCATGCTGTCTAAGAACCCGACCACTCCTGGCCCCGACACGGCCCCCCCGCAGGCCCTGAGTTGGTCGGCGCGTACCGCCGACCAGTTGGCGTTCGTCATCTCCGCGGTGGCCAGCCCCTTCCTGGTGCTGCCGCTGTTCGCCGCCATCGTGACGGCACACCATGCCTCCACCCCGCTCGATTTCCTTTGGTGGGGTGCCATCGCGGTCTTCTGCTCCACCGGCCTGCCATTCCTCTATATCTTCATTGGTACCCGTACTGGCCGCATCACGGACCTGCACGTGATGCGCCGCGACCAGCGCGGCGGGCCGTTCCTGGTGGCGCTGCTCAGCAGCAGCCTTGGGGCGCTGCTGCTTTACTGGATTGGCGCGCCCCGCCAGATGGTGGCCCTGGGGGTGGCGATCGTGGCGAACGGGCTGGCCTTCGGGCTGATTACCCTGCGCTGGAAGATCAGCATGCACCCCTCGGTGCTTACCGCCTCGGCGCTTGCTTCCGCCTTGCTGGTGGATCACCGGTTTGCCGCCGTGCTGCTGCTGCTGCCGGCGGTGGTCTGGGCGCGGGTGCGGCGCACGCGGCACAGCGTGCTCCAAGGCTGCACCGCCATCCTCGTCGCCGCCGGGGTAACCCTGGGGGTGCTGTGGGCGTTCGGCTGCGGCTCGCCGGCGCCGGACGCGGTTGCCGCCACCTCGACGCTGGCCGCGCCACTCGGAGGATAACCATGCCCGGCATCGTCGTGGTCGGCAGCATTCACACCGACCTGGTCATCACCACGGAGCGCCTGCCGACGCCCGGGGAAACGCGGATCGGCGGCGAGTTCCACACCTTCCCCGGCGGCAAGGGGGCCAACCAGGCCGTGGCCGCTGCCCGCCTGGGTGGCGAGGTCTGGATGGTGGGGCGTGTTGGCGCCGACCTCTACGGCAGGTTCCAGCGCGAGAGCCTGGGCGCCGCCGGCGTCCACACCGACTTTGTCACCACCGACGCCGATGCCGCCTCTGGCGTGGCGCTGATCATGGTGGAGCGCGGCGGCAACAACACCATCGTCGTCGCCCCCGGCGCCAGTGGTCGCTGCGCGCCAGAAGATGTTGACCGGGCGGCGGCGGTCATCGCCGGCGCCGATGCCCTCCTGCTGCAACTGGAGATCCCGCTAGAGACGGTGGAGTACGCCGCGCGGCTGGCGGCTCAGCATGGCGTGCGCGTGATCCTCGATCCGGCCCCGGCACAGCCGCTGCCGCCAGCACTGCTCGAAATGGTTCACCTAGTAACCCCGAACGAGACGGAGGCCGCGCTCCTCTGCGGCTTCGACCCCGGGGAACGCCACGAGCCGGCCGAGTTGGCCGCCCGGATCCAACAGCGCGTCCGCGGCCCGGTTCTCATCACCTTGGGCGCCCAAGGAGTTTTGGCGATGGTGGACGGCCAGACTCTCCAGGTGCCGGCCGTGCCGGTCGAGGCGGTAGACGCAACCGCGGCCGGCGATACGTTCAGCGGCGCCCTCGCGGTCGCCCTCACCGAGGGGCGCAACCTGGCCGACGCCATCCGTTGGGCCAACCATGCCGCCGCGCTCGCTGTCACCCGCCTCGGCGCCCAAAGCGCCGTGCCGACCCGCCGGGAGGTCGACGACTTCGCTGGTTCGAGCTGCTGAGGGCAAACCCACCGGCCTGAGCGCGGTGAGGGAACTGCTCGACCCCAAAGGGGTCCGCGGCTCCATCTGAACGCGAAGAGTACCCCGCGCGTCTTTGCACCGGGGCCACGTGAACTGGCCCTCCGGGGGAGAGTGAACTGATGGACAACGAGGCAGATGCGGTGGTCCAGCGGTGTCTCGAACTATCAGAGGAGCTGTGCCGCCGGCAGGAGGCAACGCCGGAGCTGAAGGCGGCCTGGGAGCAGCTCTGGCGCGACACGCTGGCGGGCGAACGCCTGGCGCACTCGGCGATCCGCCACGCCTGCATGGTCCTGAGCCTGGGCGCCAGCATCGCTGTCGCCGAGGGCGACTATGCCCGCTCGGTGGAGCTTCTGCGCTCGTACTTTGCCCACCCCGATATCGAGAACGCGCAGTGCGAGTGCCGGGCCTCCCTTGGCTGCAACCTGGCCGACAGCCTCCTGCACCTGGGAGAGGAAGCCGAGGCCCTGGCGCTTTACCGGCAGGTCCTCAACAGCGACAACAAACCGTGTGCCGCGAAAGCCCTGGCGTTCGCGCGCGAGTTCGTGCGTGATTTCTGCCTGGAGCAGGAGGCCACGGCGGTTGCCTCGCCCGCCCTCACCGGGTTCGTGGCGGAGGTGGCAGAGCGCAGTGCCCCCGGCGTCGCCGGGCAGCTTCCGCCCGCGGCCAGCTATGGCCAACTGGCCCAGACCCTCAGCGAGGCCGGAGGCTGACCTGGTTTCTGCCCTGGGGCTCCGCCGCTTGCGAATGGCGTCTGGCGACGGCCGCGCCTGCTACTCGAACGATTCCGCCATCTTCCGCAGTTCGACCGGGTTGAGGTCCCCGATCAAGGTGATGCGCAGGTCGCCCTTCACGTGGTGGATCGCCAGCGAGAACGGTTGGTCCCCCGAGGGGGATGGTGGCCGACGCTTTGGCGACTCGCCGGGCGCCAGTTTGCGGATGAAGGCGGAGAGGACGTTCAGGCCATCGGCATAGCGCAGGTGGATGGCGGTGCTGCGGCGCATGCGCACCTGCTGTGGCTTACCAACCGGCCGGAAGCCGGGCGGCAGGTAGGTGGGCTTGGGCACCGCGCTGGGATCGGGGGGGGCCGGCAGCGGGCTTTCGCCCACGATCTGGTCGGCCGGTACCTCGAACTGGGAGGCGGCCGGCCGCGCCGTGTAGTCAATCGACTTAAACTGAGTGACGTAGATCAGCCGGCTCGCCCAGCTATAATGCTCCGCCCGCAGCACCACGCCCGTCTGGCGGTCCAGCCACAGCTTGCGCGCCAGTTTGCCAGTGGCGCGAGAGCGCACCGGCACGATCCACGCGGCCTGCCCGGCGATCTGGCCGCTGCCGGCCGCGGCGATGGTGTAGTTGCGCAGGATGTAGCGGGGGTGCAGAATGGTGACGCTGGGGCTGGCTTGCCAGCGTTCTTCGCCGGGGCGCCGCACCAGCCGCTCGCGGCCGCGTTCCAAGATCACCATGCCGCGCAGCCGGGCGGGAGCCTGAATCTCCGTGCGGGTGGAGCGATGCATGTGGGCGACCGTCGCCGTGGCGCAGACGCGCCGCCCTTGCGGGAACATCTCAATCTGCTGGGTGCCCTGGTAGGGAACCCGGTTTCCCGCCTCAAGGAGCTGCAGGAGCGCTGAGGGCGTCGGTGAGCCGCTGGCGGCCGGCGGGGCCGCCCCGAGGAAAAGTACCGCGGCGACCAGCGCCCCGATCCGCAATGAAGCCAGCCTGCACATGCTCGTTTCTACCTGCCTGCTCTACCTTGTTAGCGAACCACCACCGGGTGCGGGGTTCTGCCCCCTAGTTTGGCTCGTCCACCAGTTCGCTTGCCAGCAGCAGGATCCCGGTGCTGTCACCGATCTCCTGGGTGGCCCGGAACTGCGCGTACTCTTCCAGGTAGGCCGCGCCGATCGCGTCGACCGGCGTGCTCCCCCAGGGGTCGCGCAGCGAGAACTGAGCCACTAGGGCAACCAGGACGGCCAGTGCCGCGGGCACCAGCACGAGGACCCGTGTCCGCCGGGGGCGATAGGCCGGCACCGGCTCCCGCCGCACGCGTTCCATCACCGCGGCGGTCACGTCGGGAACGGGCGCCGTGCTGCCGGCGTGGTGCAGCAGCGCCACCGTGCGCTCCAGGGCGCGCAGCTCGCGCCGGCATCCCTCGCACTGCCTCAGGTGGGCAGCCAGCCGGCGCCGCGCCAGCCACCCGAGCGCTTCCGCCTGATACGCCGGAAGCTGTCCCTGTACCTTCTCGCACTTCATGGCGTCCTACCTGCCCAACTCTGGGCGTAAGCCCAGTTGGCTGCGGCGTGCGCTCACGCCGCGCGCTGTCCAGCTTGCTGCCTGCCACTGGGGCGGAAGCAGCTCACTCCTCGCCCTCCACGTAGCGGCCCAGCAACTGGCGCAGCTTGGCCCGGCCCCGGAAAACGTGCGATTTCACCGTGCCCAATGGGCACTCCAGCACGGCCGCGATCTCTTGCTGCGGCCAGCCCTCAATATCGTGAAGCGTTACCGCGATGCGCAACTTCTCCGGCAGTTGGTTCACCGCCGCGCGCACGGCCGTGCGCAGCTCCTGCCGTTCCGCTGAACCGGCCGGATCGCTTGCCGGGTCCACCGCCACCGGCTCGAAACCGACATCCTGCAGCAGTTCGTCTTCCAGGGAAACCGAAGGGCGACAGGCGCGCTTGCGCAGGTGGTCCTTAGAGGTGTTCACCGCGATCCGATAGAGCCAGGTGTAAAAGCTTGACCCGCCCCGGAACCCGCGCAGCCCCTGATACGCCTTCACGAACGTCTCCTGGACCACGTCCAGGGCATCCTCGTCGTCGCGCACGTAGCCGCGGACGATGGCGTGGACGCGGCCCTGGTAGCGGGCCACGAGCTCCCCAAAGGCCTCACAGTCGCCCCGCTGAACGCGCGCAAGGATTGCCGCGTCGGCAGCCGCCGCCCGGGTTCCCTCCCGCTCCTCCCGCTCGCCCATCTTGGCGAACGTTGGCAGGCGCCGCACCTCAGCGTCCCCCTGGTGTCGCATGTATAGCCCTCGGCCATCGAGTGGCATGGTGATCGAGGCATCCTGACTCATAGCACATGCTTTCCGTTTTCGCGCTGGCGGCCCCGATCACCTGCGGCCCCGCCAATACGTTTGTGTTTCTCCGTGGAGAAACGCCCTGGCCGCGGTTCACAGACCCCCATCACGGCGGCATCGGTTCCCCACCTCTGGTACCATTGACGTGTGGGCGAGCCACAGGTTGCATCTTGCTGCCGTCGGCGGCCCGCCGCGCGCCCGGCAGGACTCCTCCACCCTCTCCCGAAACCGTTGCAGTGAGTGGGCGACGGCCGCCAACTGCCGCGGGCATGGGGGCCGTCGCGCCGATGAACTACCAAAGGTGAGGGACCGCCCCCCGGTGGGTCCCTCCGTGGCTGGAAGCCGACGACGCCCTCCTGTCGCCCTGGGTGGCGGGGGATGAGCGTCCGGCTAGTGTGTGGAGGCATTGCATGGGGCAGAGTTACAAGGTCTGGGTGACGCGACGGATCCCAGAGGCAGGCATTGAGATGCTGCGCGAGGCGGCCGAGGTGGAGGTCTGGGAGGACGAGCTCCCGCCGCCGCGCGACTTGATCCTCGACAAGATCGGCGAGTTGGATGGGATCCTGGCGCTCCTGACCGACCGCATGGATGCCGCGGTGATGGACCGGGCCAAGAAGCTGAAAGTGATTGCCAACTACGCCGTCGGGTTCGATAACGTCGACGTACCCGCGGCCACCGAACGCGGCATTCTGGTGACCAACACCCCCGGCGTGCTGACCGAGACGACGGCCGACCTGGCGTTCACGCTGCTGATGGCGACGGCGCGCCACATCGTGCCGAGCGATCGTTATACCCGCGAGGGGCGCTGGAAGACCTGGGGCCCGATGCTCTTCCTGGGCCAGGATATCCACCACGCCGCCCTCGGCCTGATCGGCCTGGGCCGGATCGGCGCGGAGGTTGCCAAGCGCGCGCGCGGCTTCGACATGCGCGTGCGCTATTTCGACCCGATCCGCAATGAGGAGGCGGAGCGCCGCCTGGGCATCGAGTACGCGGACCTCGACACGATCCTCAAAGAGTCCGACTTCGTCTCGCTGCATACGCCGCTGACGCCGGAGACCCGCCACCTGATCGGCGCGCGGGAACTGGCGCTGATGAAGCCGACCGCCATCCTGATCAACACCTCGCGCGGCCCGGTGGTCGATCAGAAGGCGCTCTACGAGGCACTGAAGAACCGCACCCTCTATGCCGCCGGGCTGGACGTGTTCGACGTGGAGCCGGTGCCCAAGGATGAGCCGCTGCTGTCGCTCGACAATGTGGTCGCCGTGCCGCACATTGCCAGCGCCAGCTTCGCTACCCGCACGCGGATGGCCACCCTGGCCGCCGAGAACCTGCTGGCCGGGCTCCGCGGCACACAGCCGCCCACGCCGGTGAACCCGGAGGTGCTCTCGGCCCCGCAGCGCCGGCGCTAACCGGTTCATCTCGATCCACGAGGGGGTGGCCCTGGCCACCCCCTCGTGGATCGCCGCCACCGCGTCGAGGAATACCATGTTCCTTAGGATCATCGCCTGCGAGGTCGCGTTTCGAGAGATCTGCTGGGTGGCGGCAAGGTCACCCAACCTGGTGGACCTGGAGTTTCTAAGCCAGGGCTACCACGACAACTCCGGCATCGGCCGCGCCCACCTGCAGGAGCGCATCGACGCCGTGCCCGAGGGGAAGTTCGATGCCTTGCTGCTGGGCTACGCGCTCTGCAACAATATGGTCGTTGGCCTGGAGGCTCGCCACACGCCACTGGTGATCCCCCGCGCCCACGACTGCATCACCTTCTTCCTCGGCAGCAAGGAGCGCTACGCGCGCGTCTTCCGCGAGCGCCCGGGCACCTACTACTACACCTCCGGTTGGCTGGAGCACCGCGAGCGCGGCGGCGAGCGCGTGCCCTGGCAGCAAGGCGCACAGCTCGGGCCGGATACCGCCTTCGGCTACCAGGAGTTGGTGGAGAAGTACGGCGAGGAGAACGCTCGCTACGTCATGGAAACGCTCGGCCAGTGGGTTCGCGACTACTCCCACGGCACGTTGATCAGCTTCGACTTCACCCGCCACCTGCCGCTGGAGGCGCAGGTGCGTGCCATCTGCGCCGAGAACGGCTGGGACTACGACGAGATCCCAGGCGACCTGGGGCTGCTGCAACGCTGGGTCGACGGCGAGTGGAACGAAGAGGAGTTCCTGGTGGTGCAGCCCGGGGAGCAGGTGGTGGCAACTTATGACGAGCGCATCCTGGGCACCCGCCGGGTGGCAGCGCCAGCCTCGCCCAAACCCCGGCCGGCGCGAACCGAGCCAAGTTTCGTCGAGCTCAAGCCCCCGCCGCCAAAAGACGAGTGACGCCGGCGCGCCGGTCGGGCCGAGCCCGGGCCCCGGCGCGCGCCACTCAGCGGCCCGCCATGGATGCTGCCGGCAAGCTCACGCCTTCTGGTAGGCCACGAGGACGATGCCGGGCAGCTCCTCCTCGGCCTGCTGCAGCACCTGGAGTTCGCTTTCCTCGAGGTGCGCCGGCACCAACGGCTGCTCGTAGGCGATCACGTAGACATCGCCCAGCGAGTCCTCTATCTCCTTGATCTTCCGCTCCTGGTCCGGCGTGAGAGACGCCAGCCGCTGCTTTTGCTCCTCTGTCATCAGCACACCTCCCTGGCAGGCGAGTGCCGCCTGCTTTCATTTTCCCATCCGTGTCGCGCGCCAAACACCGCAGAAACGGTGTAAGCGCGTGCCGGATCCGGGTACACTAGAAGTGAGCGGAGGTGAGCGACATGCGCTTGACGATGGCCCGGGGCACCCGGGCGTTCCGTCTCCCGGAGGAACCGCACTCGCGCTTCATCGAGGATGAGCAGGGCGAGGTCTGGGTGGTGCAGCAGGTCCACCCGGTAGACGGGGAGTATGAGGTGCTCTGCCGTCACGCCACGCGCATCGAGCAGCGCCTCTACGCGCGCGAAAAGGAAGAGCAGAAGTCCCAGGCCGCCGGCTGATGCCGGCTCAGAACCGGTGCGGCATCCTGGGGCCGGTGCGCAGCGCCGGCACCACCCGGCGGTACTCCACCGGGGGGATCGCGGTGCGCCAGTGGCCGGTCAGCATCGCCAGGCCGATCCCGCCAAAGAAGAGCCCCCCCACCAGCACGGCCAGCCGCGGCGCGGAGAGGCGCCGGCTGCCGGCACGCACCGCCAGCGCGTCGCGTACCGGGCAGGCCGACGTACACTCCAGGCAGGCGGTACACTCGGCGCTGGCCACCGACGGCAGCCGGTCCACCGCGATGCGCGAGGGGCAGCGGCGCGCGCACGCCCCGCACTGGGTACACTGCTCGGGGTTGCGGGTGATGCGCGTGGGGCTGAAGCGGCTGAAAAGGCCAAGGAGCGCGCCGTAAGGGCACAGATAGCGGCACCACGGCGCCCGCACGAAGAGGCTCCAGACCGCCGTTACCGTGGCGAACACGATCATCACCGGCCCGAAGCGGCCCCAAAACCAGTAGCCGTACATCGCCACGTCGGCATAGCGGTCGAAGTGGTAGTAGTAGTAGTCGCCGGTGCGCGCGATGCCGAAGAGGAAGAAGGCGAGAAGGACGTACTTGACGCCGAGGAGCGGGCGGTCGAGCCACCGGGGCAGGTGGAAGGTGCGGCCCCAGCAGCGCTCCCCCAGACTGGCCAGCCACTCGGAGAGGGCGCCCACCGGGCATACCCAGGCGCAGAACGCCTTGCGCGCCAGCAGCGAGACCAGGATCGCCGCCAACAGGATCGTCAGCGCCGCCGGGTGGATCGGGTCGTACTCGCCGGTCTTCACCAGGTGGAAAAGACTGACCACGGCGGCGATCGGCAGGAACGCCTCTGCCCCATCGGGACGCGGGGGCAGCCGCGGCGCTTCCGCGAGGATGGCGCTGATAAAGCGGTGGTACTGCCACACCAGCAGCACCGTGAGCACCAGGCAGAAGAGCTGCACACCGCCGCGCACCTGCTGTGCCTGCCGGCGCTCACGCCGCTCCCGGGCGGCGTGCTCCCCGCGCTCCTGCCACGTTCCCTCCCCCACCGGATCCGCCGCGCGCACCGCCATTCACTCGCCTCCGGACCGGGGGCCGGGCAATCGTGACCCCATCCCGCAACGAAGATCGCCCAGGCCCCCGGTCTGCCGCTATCATAACACACACCGGTAGCGCTCACTATGACTATTGTCACATCTCGCCGGACGTGCTGCAGTTGCCAAGGCGAACCGGTTCTGCTAGAATCAGGCGGACCAACGGCCGGTCGCCAGCGGCCGCCGTGGCCGGAAGGGGGGTCGCCGTCGTGAAGGATGTGAAGCCGCCGTGCCTGGCCGCGCACGCGAGGACCGGGCCGGTGCCGCCGGACGCCATGGAGATGCTGCAGAAGGTGCCGTTCCTGGCAACGGTCGAGTGCGAGCACCTGGAAACGGTGGCGCGGCACCTGCGCCGCCGGCCGGTCTGCCGCGGAGACGTCCTGTTCGTGGAGGGGGCGCCGGGCACCGCCGCCTTCTTCGTGCACTCCGGCGCGGTGAAGATGTACCAGTTGTCGGCCGAAGGGCGCGAGCGCATCGTTCACTACGAGCGCGCCGGCGGCTTCTTCAACCTGGTGCCGCTGCTGGACGGCGGGCCGAACCCGGGCACCGCCGAGGTGCTGGAGGACGGCCTCCTTTTCGAGCTGGGCAAGCAGGACGCCGATGCCCTGATGGGCCTGTGCCCGGTCTTCACCCGCGCCATCGCCACTATGCTCGCCGGGCGCATGCGCCACCTCGCCTACGCCGTCGGCGAGCAGTCGCTGAAGCACGTCAGCGCCCGGCTGGCCCAGTTGCTGCTCGACCTGGCGGATCGAGAGGGCGAGCGCGGCGGCGGCGGCGTGCTCCTGCCGCGCCTCAGCCAGGAGGAGATCGCATCGCTGGTCGGCACCGTGCGCGAGTGTGTCTCCCGCGCGCTCTCCGATCTGCGCGAGCGCGGCATCGTCCGCACGGAGGGCCGGCGGATCGTCGTCCTCAACCGCCGTGCCCTGGCCGAGCTTTCGGCATAGCCCTGGAGGAAGGGGGAGCCGATGAACCCACGCAGTGCCACTCGCCGGCAGTTGCTGAAAGCGATGGGAGCCGGCAGCCTGGCCTGGCTCGCCACCGCCGGTCACCGTGTCGCGGCGGCCGCCGCCGCAGGAGAAAGAAGCATGGACCCAAACCGCGCCCTCGTGAAGCCCACCCCCCAGCAGTTGGCCTGGCAAGAGGCCGAGCTCACCCTGTTCCTGCACTTCGGCATCAACACCTTCACCGACCGGGAGTGGGGCGAGGGAACCGAGGACCCGCGGCTGTTCAACCCCAGCCGCCTCGATGCCCGGCAGTGGGTGCGCGTGGCCCAGGAGGCCGGCTTCCGCTATGCCATCCTCACCGCCAAGCACCACGACGGCTTCTGCCTCTGGCCCAGCCGCTACACCGACCACTCTGTCAAAAGCAGCCCCTGGCGCGACGGCAAGGGCGACGTGGTCCGCGAGTTCGCCGATGCCTGCCACGCCGCCGGCATGAAGATGGGCTTCTACCTGTCACCGTGGGACCGCCACGAGCCGAGCTATGGCGACTCGCCGCGCTACAACGAGTACTTCCGCAATCAGCTCACCGAGCTGCTCAGCAACTACGGCCCCGTTGCCGAGGTGTGGTTTGATGGCGCCTGCGGCGAGGGCCCCAACGGCAAGCGGCAAGAGTACGACTGGCCGAGCTACTACGCCGTCATCCGCAAGCTGCAGCCAGACGCGCTGATCGCCATCTGCGGCCCGGACGTGCGCTGGGTGGGCAACGAGGATGGTGTGGCCCGCGAGACGGAGTGGAGCGTGCAGCCGGCGCCGGTCGGCTCGCGCAGCGCGATCGACGGCAAGGCGTGGTATCCCGCCGAGTGCGACGTCTCCATCCGCCCCGGCTGGTTCTGGCACGCGCACGAGGACGACAAGGTGAAGTCGCTGGCACATTTGATGGACATCTACTTCAAGTCCGTCGGGCGCAACAGCGTCTTGTTGCTGAACGTGCCCCCGAACACCGAGGGTCTCCTCGCCGCGCCCGACGTGCAGCGCCTGCGCGAGTTCCGTGCCTACCTGGACCAGGCGTTCGCCGAAGACCTGGCGCGCGGCAAGCGCGCGAAGGCCTCCAGTGCCCGCCGGAACGCGCCCGCCGCTGCCGCGGTGGACGGCCGGGCGCGCACCTACTGGTCTCCCGCCGGCACGGAGGACGCCCCGTGGCTGGAGGTGGACCTGGGCAAGCCGACCACGTTCAATGTGACGCTGGCGCAGGAGTTCATCGCCGAGGGGCAGCGGGTGGAGGAGTACCGCATCGAGACCTGGGACGGCACCGCCTGGCAGCCACTAGTACAGGGCACCACCATCGGCCACAAGAAACTGGACCGAGTGCCGGAGACGACGGCCAGCAAGGTGCGGCTGACACTGACCCGGGCGCAGGCAACGCCGCTGATCCGAGCCTTCGGGCTGTACCTGGCTCCCCCGATCGAGGGTGCCGGCCTGGGCGCGGGCGCGCCGTAGCCGCCGCCGGACGACCGCCACGCCAATCGCCCGGCGCCACGTTTGGCGCGGCACTGAAGGCGGTAACTATCCTCTGAGGGCGCGCGTGCGGCACCAGGGGTGCCCGGCGCCGGGAGGAGGGGGCGATGGCGGGAGGAAGCGAGCGGTTGCGGCGTCGCTGGCTGGGAGCGGCGGCTGGAGCGGCGGGCCGGGGGCTGGCTGCATGGGGGGTAGCCCGACGCCGGCGCGCCATCCCGCGGCCTCTGCCGGAGGGGCCGCGGGAGCGGATCGTGGTCCTTGGGGCCGGGTTTGCCGGCGTGGCCTTCATGGACGCGCTGTGGGAGGCCCTTGGCCCCCAGCCGCGCATTGACCTGCGCCTGATCGACCGCAACAACTTCAAGCTGTTCACGCCGCTGCTCTACCAGGTGGCCACCGGGCTGGTAAGCCCAGACAACATCAGCTATCCCGTGCGGCGACGCACCCGCCGGCGCGGCGCCCGCTTCCAGGAGAGCCTGGTGCAAGGCATCGACCTGGAGGCCCGCCGCGTCCTCACCGACGACGGCCCGGTGCCCTACGACACGCTGGTGGTGGCGCTGGGGAGCGTGACCAACTTCTTCGGGATGCAAGACGTGGCCCGGCACGCCCTCACCCTGAAAACGCTGGGCGACGGCATCACCGTGCGCAACCGCCTGATCGACGCCTTCGAGGAGGCGGACGTGACCACCGATCCCGAGCGGCGGCGCGCCCTGCTCACCTTCAACATCGTTGGCGCGGGGGCCACCGGCGTCGAACTAGCGACGGCCATCGACAATCTGATCAACCTGGTGCTCCTGCGCGACTACCCTGGCATCAACGCCGAGGAGGTGCGCATCCGGCTGATCGAGGCGCTAGACCGGGCCGTGCCGGAGATGAGCGAGGGCGTCTGCCGGTTCACCGCCAAGCGGTTGGCGGAGCGCCACATTGAGCTGCGGTTGGGCGATCCGGTAGTCGGCCTCGAAGGAGATCGACTGCGCACCCGCAGCGGCAACCTTCTGCCGCCCGGCACCACCATCTGGACGGCCGGCGTGCGTGCCAACCCGGTGGCCCGAGGCCTGCCGGTGGAGCACGGGCAGGGCGGCCGCGTCGTCGTCACCGATACGCTGCAGCTTCCGGGCCACCCGGAGGTCTTCTGCGTCGGCGACAACGCCCTGATCACCGACCCGGCGACCGGGCGTCCGGTGCCGCCCAACGCCCCGGCGGCGATCCAGATGGCCCAAGCCACGGCGCGGAACGTGGCCCGCCGGCTGAGGGGCGAGCCGCTGCAGCCATTCCGCTACCACTTCAAGGGCGAACTGCTGTCGTTGGGACGCAACCACGCCGTGCTGCACCTGGGCGGGCTGCTGCTGGATGGGTTCCCGGCCTGGGTGGTCTGGCGTGCCTTCTACCTGACGGAGTTGATGGGGATGGAGAACCGCGTCGGCGTGATGGCCGACTGGGCGTTCGCCTACCTCAGCCGCCTTCGAGAGAGTGGCCGCCTCATCTGCGAACCGGCCCTGGCCGAGGAAGAGGGCGTGATGCCCACCCTGGCCGGGCGCATGCGCTGAACTGCCGGCCGCGCGTGTTACGCCGCCGCGTAGATGGGAGGCGTCGCGCGCAGGAGTTGCCGACAACCCGCCGAAGAAACGGGTAACCGTTCCCGACGGCTGCCACCACCGGGAGCTGCCGTCGGCCGCTGTCTCATGGCGCCAGGCTGCCGCCGCCTGGCGCCGCGTTCTGCTGCCGAACGGCCGTGGCAGCGTCTCCCCGGCCGTGTCCGGCGTGAAGGAGGGCCCACCCATGCCGAAGGTGCTGGTCGTTGACGACGAGCCGAACATCATCCGCATCGTTCAGTTCTGCCTCGAGATGGAGGGCTGCACCGTCATCGGCGCCGCCGACGGCCGCGAGGCGCTCGACAAGGCCGAAAGCGAACTGCCGGACCTGATCATCCTGGATATCATGATGCCGCGCATGGATGGCATGGAGGTCCTCCGCCAACTCGGCTACCAGCGCGCCACCCGGAAGATCCCGGTGATCATGCTCACCGCCAAGACGAGCAGTTGGGACGTGGCGGAGGCCCGACAGCTCGGCGTGAAGGACTACCTCACCAAGCCGTTCGACCGGGACCGGCTGCTGACCGCGGTGCGCCGGGTGCTGCCGCTGCCCCCAAAGGCGGCCCCCAAGCCGGAGGC
>JAAZEB010000302.1 GCA_012512505.1 Armatimonadota bacterium
CCTGATCTTCTCGATGCCCGGGCTGGCGGCGGTGCTGGCTGCTCCGGCGTGGGGGGTGCGGGGCGACCGGGTTGGTTACCGCTGGACGCTGTCGCTGGCACTGCTCGGATCCGGGCTCCTCTACCTGCCGCACGCGCTGGTGCAAAGCGCGGCGCAGCTCATGGGCATCCGTTTCGCCGTGGGCCTGTGTACCGCCGGGATCGCGCCCGCCGCCAACTCGATGGTCGCCAGCACCGCCGCGGCAGGGCGCACGGCGGGGGCGCTCTCACTGCTGTCGACGGCGCAGTGGCTGGGCGCGATCGCCGGCCCGCTGCTGGGTGGCGCGCTCTCCGCCCAGTTTGGCATCCGCACGATGTTCCTGGTCACCGGCACGCTGCTGCTGTGCAGCGGCACCTGCGCCTGGCGGGCAGCCGGCAAGCCCGTGGGCCCAAGCTCCCGCTAAAGGACGTGGCGGCGGACCCCCGCCCCCGCGGGGCATCGGGCACGATGCTCTGGATGATCCTCGACGGCCGCGAACAGGGCCGGGAGGGGCACCGGGCAGTTTGGGAAGGACAACCCCGGGGTAACAGACAGCAGTCGTTCTTGCCGTCCGCTTGCGCCGGGAGGGGCCGCTCAGGTGCCACGCGAGGGGGAGGAGCAGCGCCGTGACGCGATCCGCGCCGTGCTGGTGGTGCTGCTCACGGCCACTGTGGCGCTGGTGGACCGCTGGGTGCTGTTCAACATCGACGTCCCCTTCATCTACTTCCTACCGATCATCCCGGCCTGCATCTGGTTTGGCTACGGAGGCCTGCTGATCATCCCGGCGCTGCTGGGGCTTTACCACTGGAACACGCGCGCCGAGTTGCTGCCGGGAGAGCCCTACCCGCGCGGCAACGACCTGGCGCGACTGCTCAGCTTCTCACTGGTGGCAACGCTGACACTGCTGGCCGAGCGCCGCTACCAAACGGCACGCGAGGCACAGCGGCTGCAGGAATCGCTGCGCCAGGCGGCAGAGGCGCGGGGCACGCGTCTGGAGGCGCTCTACCGGGTGGCCAGTGCCGCCAACGCTTCACGGGGCGCGGAGGAGTTTCTCACGCTGTTTCTGGAGGAGGTGCAGCGCCTGCTACCGCGGGTGTGCATCGCCACGGTGCTGGAGCGGGAGGGCGACAGGCTGATCCGGCGCGCGGCGGTTGGCCCGGGGGCAGCAGAGGAGCTCGGCGCGATAGTCCCGGTAGGGCACGGGATCGCCGGGAGAGTCGCCCTGGCCGGAAAGCCGCTGGTGCTCCCAGAGCGCCAGCTTCTGCCCGCGGATGTGGCCAGCGACTGGGTGCGCGCGGCCCAGCCGGCCGCGGTGCTGGCCGTGCCGATGGTGGTGAAAGGCGACACCATCGGCGTCGTCACCGCTTTTGGCGAGCGGGGCGCCAGGTTCACCGCCGACGATGTGCGCATCCTGGAACTGATGGCCGCCGAGGCCGCCCTGGTGCTGGAAAGCCTCCATCTCTACGACAGCCTGCGCCGCACCAACGAGGCACTGCAGGAGCGGCAGCGCCTGCTGGACGAGCAGCTCTCGCTGGCGCGCGAGGTGCAGCGCGCCATCCTGTCGGTCTGCCCCGAACGGTGTGTGCTCGGGCGCCTGGCGGTGGCTAGCTGCCACCAATCGGCCTGGGCGGTGGGCGGCGACCTGCTGCGCATCGTGCCGCGCGAGGAGGGCACCAACCTCTATATCGGCGACGTGATGGGCAAGGGCGTGCCGGCGGCGCTGCTGATGACACTGATGACGGCCGAACTGAGCAGCCCGAACGCGCCGGCCAGCGACCCGGGCGCCGTGCTCGCCGAGGCGAACCGGGTCTTCATGGAGAACATCGCCGCCCTGGAGGCGGTCGGCTTCATCACCGTCTGTTACCTCTACATCACCTCTGACGGCCGGCGGCTCTGCTACGCCAGCGCCGGCCACCCCCCGGCGATCCTGGTCCACGCCGACGGCACGACGGAGGAACTGCTCGCTCAGAGTCTGCCGCTGGGGATCCTCCGGGATGCCGACTACAGCGCCGTCGAGTATTCCCTTCAGGCAGGCGACCGGCTGGTGCTCTACACCGACGGGGTCACGGAGGCACGCGACGCGGAGGGGGCCTTCTACGGGGCCGAGCGCCTGCGCGCCGTGGCCCTGGCGCACCACCACCGCGACGTCACCACCTTGCGCAACCTGATTATGGCCGATGTGCGACGCTTCACTGGCGCCCGCCCGCTGGCGGACGACATCGCCCTGGTGGTAGTGGGGATCGACGGCGAGGAGGCCGGCGGCGAGCAGCCGGAATCTACCACTCGAAGTAGCGCACGCGAACCTTCTTGAACTCGCGGGTGCTATAGAGGAGGGCATAGTCGCTGATGCCGGTCTCGGCGGCGATGGTGGCGGCGACGTGCTCGCACTCCTCGGTGCTGCGAGCATGGATCATGGTGAAGAGGTTGTAGGGCCAGTCGGGATAGCGCGGGCGCTGGTAGCAGTGGCTGACAGCGGCGAAGGTGGCCATCTGCTCGCCAACGGCGACGGCCCGCTCGTCTGGCACGTTCCAGACGCCCATGCCGTTGGCAACGAAGCCGGCGCGGCGGTGGTGCAGCACGGCGGCAAAGCGGCGCATCCGGCCTTCTTCCAACAGGCGGCGGGCGTGCTGGAGCAGCTCCGCCTCCGACATGCCGGCGCCTGCCGCCAGGGTGGCAAAGGGGAAGGGTTCCAGCGGCAGATCCTGCTGTAGGGCGCGCACGGCGGCAATCTCGGCGGCAGTGAGCGGCGCGAGGGGGGCCTCCGCCGGCGCGGGCACGCTCTCATCGGTGCGCCGAGCTGCGTCCTCGCCGCCGCTAACATCGAGCATCACGCCAATCTTGAAGAGCCGCACGGTGGGGAGCAGGCGGAGGCTCTCCGCGCCCGCCTCACGCTGGAGGCGCTCCGCTTCGGCCTGCAGATCGCGCCCGGGCGGCACGGTGAGGGTGAACCACAGGTTGAAGTGGTGGGTGCGCTGGTAGTTGTGGCTGACGCCAGGGTGGCCGTTGATCACCGCGGCGGCCGCCTCCAGGCGTTCCGGGGCGACCTTGGCGGCGACCAGGCAGCTCTGGTAGCCCAGCCGGCGCGAGTCGAAGATGGCGCCCACCTGGCGGATCACCTTCTGCTCCTTGAGGCGGCGCACCCGCGCCAGCACCTCTTCCTCAGTGGTTGACAGCGCCGCCGCCAGCACGGCGAAGGGGCGCGGTTCCAGCGGGAACTGGCGCTGGAGCAGGTTCAGCAGCTTCTCATCAACCGCGTCAGCCACCGACATGGAGGCAACCATCCCCTCTGGCAGCGCGCGCTCCGGCGGCTAGCGCGCCGCGGGCTCGCCGCTGCCGCGTTCGAGCTGCTCGGCCGCGTGGTAAGAGCTGCGCACCAAGGGGGCGGCCTCAACGTGGCGGAAGCCCAGGCGCAGCCCGACCTCGCGCAGCCGGGCAAACTCCTCGGGCGAGTAGTAGCGCTGGATCGGCAGGTGCTCCAGCGAGGGGCGCAGGTACTGCCCGAGCGTCAGGATCTGGCAATCGACGGTGCGCAGGTCGGCCATCGCCTGCTCCACCTCCGCCCACTCTTCCCCCAAACCGAGCATCAGCCCGGACTTGGTGAGGACCTCGGGCGCTAGCTCACGTGCCATCCGCAAGACCGAGAGAGAGCGTTGGTAGTTGGCCTGGGGGCGCACTCGCGCCTGCAGCGCGGCCACTGTTTCCAGGTTGTGGTTGAGAATCTCCGGGCGGGCGTCCATCACCACCTGCAGCGCTTCCCGACTGCCGCCAAAGTCGGGGATCAGCACTTCGACGCTGCACCCGGGGCGGCGGCGGCGGATCGCCCGGATCGTCTCCGCGAAAAGGGCGGCGCCGCCATCAGCCAGGTCATCGCGGGTGACGGAGGTGACCACCGCGTGGCGCAGCTCCAGGCGGGCAACGGCATCGGCGACGCGCTCTGGCTCCTCACGGTCGTACTCGGTGGGCCGGCCGTGGGGCACCGCGCAGAAGGCGCAGTTACGGGTGCAGGTGTTGCCCAGGATCATGAAGGTAGCGGTGCGCCGCTCCCAGCAGTCGCCGATGTTCGGGCAGCGCGCGCTCTGACACACGGTGTGCAGGTGATGGCCCGCCACCAGGCGCTTCAGTTCGGTGAAGTTCTTCCCCCCGGGGGCGGCCACTCTCAGCCACTCGGGGCGCAGCGCACGCGCCAATCTCTTTCTCCTCCTAAGCGATGCTCAGCATCCGGTCCAGCGCCAGGCGAGCCGCGGTGATGACGTGGGGCGCCACCACGATCTCGTTGACCACTCGGCCCCGCACCAGGTTCTCCAGCGCCCAAAGCAGGAAGGCGGGATGGATGCGGTACATCGTGGCACAGGGGCAGACAATCGGGTCGAGACAGAAGATGCGCTGCTCCGGGTGCTGCTGGGCAAGGCGGTGGACCAGGTTGATCTCCGTGCCGATTGCCCAGGTCGTGCCGGCGGGCGCCTCGCGCACCTTCTTGATGATGTATTCGGTGGAGCCGTCGTCGTCGGCCGCCTGCACCACTTCCTGGCGACACTCCGGGTGGACGATGACCCGGACCTCCGGGTAGCGCTGGCGCGCCTGCTCGATCTGGGCGACACTGAAGCGCTGATGGACCGAGCAGAACCCCTTCCAGAGGATAACACGCGCCCGGGCCAACGCCGCGGCCGTGTTGCCGCCCAGCTCCTGCGTCGGGTCCCACACCACGCACTCCTCGGGCGCGACCCCCAGCTTCACGGCGGTGTTGCGACCCAAGTGCTCGTCGGGGAAGAAGAGGACGCGCTCGCCCTGGGCCAGAGCCCAGGTCATTGCCCCAATGGCGTTGGAGGAGGTGCAGCACGAGCCGCCGTTCTCGCCGCAAAACGCTTTCAGGTCGGCGCTGGAGTTGACGTAGGTGAGCGGCACCGTGCCCCCGCCAACGGCGGCGCCAAGCTGCTGCCAGCAGGCCTGCACCTGACCCAGGTTCGCCATATCGGCCATCGAGCAGCCGGCCTCCAGGTTCGGCAGGATCACGCGCTGGTGCTCGCCCGCCAGAATGTCGGCGCTTTCGGCCATGAAGTGAACGCCGCAGAAGACGATGAACTCCGCATCGTGCCGGGCGGCGGCAAGCTGCGAGAGCTTGTAAGAGTCACCCGTGTAGTCGGCGTGTTTGATGATCTCGTCTCGCTGGTAGTGATGCCCCAGGATGACGAGCGCACGCCCCAGCGCGGCCCGCGCGGCGGCAATGCGCGCATCGAGCGCCTCGGGCGACAGGCGCGTGTACTCTTCAGGCAGGGGCGGCTGGTACGGTCTCGCCATGGGTGTCGTTCCTCGGTCTTGCCGGCCCGCGGGGTCCGGATCACAACGTGCTGGCGGGCCGAACACCCACATTCTATACCAGGGAGGCAAGCAAAGTCAAGCACTTTGGGGCATTTACCAACATTTTGGTATCTAAAGCTGGCAATCCAGCACGCGGGGAGGGGTTCAGGGGGCGGTGACGGTGATCGTCACCGCGTCGCTGACGCCGCCGGCGATCGCGATCAGGGTGCCGGTGCCAGGGTGGAGGGCGCGGAACTCGCCGCGCGGCGTCACGCTGCCGATGCCACCTTCGAGGACCCAGGAGGGCGCTTGGCGGCGCGGGTTCCCGCCGGTGATGGCGGCGCTGAACGCCACCTTCTGGCCAACGGTGGTCTTCACTTCGCGGGGGCTCACGCGCACCGCGGTGACGTCAGGCTGGGCCAGGCGCGCCGGCTCCAAGAGGACGGCGATGGTAGAGTAGGAGGCGTACTGGGCGTGCGCCAGGATCCGCACCGGGAGGAAGCGGCCTGGCTCGGCGCCCTCGAAGGTGACCTCCAGCAGGCCGTCGGGCACGTTGGCGATCTCGAAGCGCCCCCAGGGATCGGCGATGCGCTCGGCCAGGTAGCCGGCGGCGGAGCGGACGGTGATCCGGGCCTGGGAGAACGGCAGGTCGGGATCCTCGGCGTGCGCGACGACGCCGCGGAGGACACCGGTGCCGCCGTTGCCGCCGACAGGGATGCTGCCGTCGGTGAGGCAGCCGGGAAGCGCCAGCAGCAGGGCGGCCAGGGCGCACAGCCGGGGGAGAAGCCCGCCCGGGCGGATGCCGCGTGTTCGCCTGCTCATCCGGGTGCTCTCTCTCCCGCGTCCGCGAAGCGCCGCAGCAGTGGTGGCCACTCGGCGCCTTCCAGGAAGGCCCGGGCCTCCGAGGAATGCCCCGCCGCTTCGAGGACACGAGCGCGATCCAGGTAGACCTGCTCGCGGTCCGCCTCCTCCAGGAGGGTATCTTCAAGATCGGCGCGCCGCAGCTCTTGGCGGAGCGCCTCGATCGCGGCCACGGCCGCGGCGGTGTGGGTGCTGGCCTCCTCCAGTTGCCGGCGCTCCAGGGCAACGCGCCCGAGAACCGCGTGTGCCTGCCACTGCAGGTCGGGTGTTTGGATCGAGGTCGCCACTGCCAGGGCGCGCTGGCCAGACTGCTCGGCCTCGGGCAAGCGGCCGAGGGCCAGGGCACAGTGGGCCAGGCAGATCTGCGCCACGGCTTCCACCTCCTGGGCCCCGATCCGGTCGGCCATTTCCAGGGCCGTGCCGCACAGGGCGGCGGCGCGCTCAGGGGAACCGAGCCGACGCTCCACCGACGCGCAGCGTTCGAGGAGCAGCGCCTCGTAGTAGGCCACGTGCTGGTCACGGGCAGTGCTCTGCGCCTGGTGGTAATGGTAAAGCGCCTCGCGGTGCATGCCGCTGCGCCGGTAGGCATCGCCCAGGTGCTGGTGCGCGTAGAGCACGGCGCGGCGCGAGCCGGTTTGCAGCGCGCTCTGCAGCGCGTCCTTGCCTAGCTCCTTGGCAACGTCGTACTGGCCGATGGCGGCGTGCAGGCCGCAGAGCCAGGCACGGGTGACGGCGGCGCGGCCGGTGTCGCCGACGAAGCGGGCGATCTCCAGGGCGCGGTGCAGGCGCTGGTGAGCCTCCCCGGGCCGGCCGAGCGCCAGGGCGCACACGCCAAGGTTGATCTGCGCCTCGATGTGCTGCTCGCGATGCCCGAGCTTCTCCGCGTCATCGAGGCAGGCCTGGGCGATCTCCACGGCGGGCAGGTAGTCGCCGCAGTCGATGTAGACGTTGGCGGTGTTGGAGCGCACGTAGAGGCGGCCAAAGGTGGCGGCGTGCTCGTCGCTGCTGGTGTCGATGATCTGCAGGGCAGCGTCGAAATGCTCCAGGGCGCGACGGTATTCGCCAAGGTGCTCGTAGACGCAGCCGATAGAGAGGGTGCCTTTCCAGCGGTTCCACCAGTCGGCGGCGGAGGCGACCAACTGGAACTGTTCGAGGGCGGCCTCCGGGCGCCCGAGCTGGAGTAAGACGTTGGCCAGGCTCTGTCGGGCGTTCAGCTCCTTCTCGCTGTCACCCAACTGATGGAACAGCTCCAGGGCGCGTTCGAGGGAGGCGCTGGCAGCATCGTGCTCGGCGAGGCGGATGCGGGCGTTGCCGATCTTGAAGTGGGCTTCGGCGACGGCGCGCAGGTCATCCAGCTCTTGCCCGAGGGAGACGATGCGCTCGCAGGTAGAGATCAGGCCGCGCAGGTCGGGCGGGCTCTCTTGGGCAGCCGCCAGCTCGCGCAGGCGCTCGAACGACTCGCGCAGGCGGCGCCGCTCCAGTTCGGCACGCTCGTTTTGCAGGCGCTCCAGCTCCTGCCGGACCTGCTGCTGCTCCTCGCGGAGCTGGGCCTGGGCGCGCTCGACCTGTTCCTCGGCATCTTCCCCTTCGGCGTAAAAGTAGCCGAGGCTCTTGCCGGTGCGGGAGGCGATCTGCTGCAGGCGATGCGGCTGCGCCAGCGTGGAGCCGGCGACGTACTGGTAGATCAGCGCCCGTGAGCAGCCGATGTCTCGGGCCAACTCCTCCAGGGACAGCCCGGCCGCCTCTGCCGCGCGCTGGATGCGCGCCCCCTGCTCCCTGCGTCCTTCTCTGGTGGAAAGATCCATCGCTCGCCGGTCCGTTCCTCCGCCAAAGGGACCCCTCGTCTCGAGCCTCGCCCTAGTATACCACGGCCGTGCCCAGGTTTCAAGGAGCGTGAGCGGATCGGGGGCGCCCTGGCTAGACGGCGATCCGTGCTTGTTGGATCGGGGCCACCCGGCCCCCCGCCGCTCGCTCTCTCAGAAGAAAGGACCGAAGCGATCCGGGGCGCCGCCGCGTCCAAGAAGCAGCAGGCGCCCGGATGCCGCCCGAGGGGTGCGTGGCGCTGCGGCATTGTGGCATGAGAGTCCGGGGCATCCGGCGCGCATTGTTTGGCTGGCGCTGAAGGGGACACGGCGGCGGGTGTAGAAGGCAGAGTGGGGCCAGGCGGCTCTACGGTTCGTCTTCAAGGTTAGCCACCGGGCCGGCTCGGTGTGGGCTGGACGGCTGCGTTTCTGTACTCCGCCGGGGCCGCGAGGCTGCCCTCCCTTCCCCGGCAAGCACACCCCAGAAGGAGGTGGCGGTATTGAGAGCACGGTACCCGGTGAGGCAGCGGGCCTTCACCCTCATCGAGCTGCTCGTCGTGGTTGCCATCATCAGCATCCTGGCCAGCATGCTCATGCCGGTCTACTCCCGGGCCCGAGAGTCCGCACGCAAGGTGGTCTGTGTCAGCAACCTGAACCAGATCCGGCTGGCGATCAGCCTCTACACGCAGGATTACGACGAGTACTACCCGGTGGCCTGGGGTTTCTGGGCCCCATTGATGGATCTGCCCACCGAGCCGAACCTGAAGACGTGCATCCAGGGCTATGTCAAGAACGACGAGGTCTGGTGGTGCCCGTCCTGGGCCGGCCGCTATGGCCGCAACGCCTGGGGGAACCCCTACGGCAGCGGCTTCGACTTCATCGTTCCGGGCGCCAACTCGTACGAGGTGATCGGCGTGCCAGCGACGGAGACCAGTCCGGGCTCCTGCTGGAGTGACGCCTCCTTGTCGTCGCCCTCAGACTACCCGCTGTTGTGGTGTGGCTCGCACTGGACATGGGCGCTGCACGCGCACACCGGGGTGAGCGACTCCGCCTTCTTCCAGGGGCAGGAGCACGGCGGGACCAACATCGCCTACGCCGACGGGCACGCCAAGTGGGTGCCGCTCGATGCCGGCAAGTGGGATCGCATCTACCGGACACCCCGGTAGCGCGGCACGAAGGGGGTGTCTCGATGCATATTTTCGTCGGAGTGCTCGGCTGGTTGGCGCTGGCCGGCCTGATGTTCGCCACGGCACGCTACGCCATCTTCCCCCAGCACCTCACCTCGCTGGTGGATCAGGTGGCCGACCGATTGGATCGGCCGCGCGAGCAGTTCGCCCCGGCGGGCGAGTTCCTCGCCAAGCACGTGCTGCGCATCCGCCAGGGGTTCTACGGCCTGACGGCGGTCTTCTTCCTCCTGGCGTGCCTGTTCGCCTACAAGCACCTGCGCCGCCTCGACGTCCGCGAGGACCCAACCTACCAGTCACTGCCCTACTCGCAGCCGTCGGCGGGAACGCCGTACGGCGCGCAGCCTTACGGCGGTCAGTATGGCGGCAACCAGTACGGCGGTCAATACGGCGGTCAGCAGCAGCAGTATGGGGGCCAGCAACAGCAATATGGCGGTCAGCAGCCATATGGCGGCCAGCAACAATATAGCGGCCAGCAGCAGCAATACGGTGGCCAGCAACAATACGGCGGCCAGCAGCAATACGGCGGCCAGGCGCGTCCGTATGGCCAGCCGGCGGGGCAGCCCTCCGGGGGACAGCCGCAAGGGATACGCCCGCACGGAGGCGCTACCGGCGGCATGCCATATGGCGGGCAGCCGTATGGGGGCCGGCGCTGACCCACCGTAGCAGTTCCCGCAGCGGCAGGACCCCTTTCGCTTGGGATAACGCGACGGCGCGTGAGGAGGAGCGCGATGGCTCTAAAGGTCGGGTTCGTGGGGGTGGGCGGGATTGCCCATCGCCACCTGGAGTACGCAAGCAAACGCCCGGACGTGGCGATGGTCGGCTACTGTGACGTGGCGCTGGAGCGGGCACGCCAGTGCGCGGCGACCTACGGTGGCAACGCTTACGAGCGCTTCGTCGATCTCTACGATCAGGAGCAGCCGGACGCGATCGTCATCTGCACGCCGCCGTTCGCCCACGGCGACATCGAGGAGGAGGCCGCCCGCCGGGGGATCCACTTCTTCGTGGAGAAGCCGGTGGCGGTGAACATGGCAACGGCCAACCGGGTGGCGCAGGTGGTGGCAGAGACCGGCATCATCACCCAGGTCGGCTACATGTTCCGCACCGCCGAACCGATCAAGAAGGTGCGCCAACTCCTCTCGACGCGCGCGGTGGCGATGGTGCAGGCCCACTACTACATGCCGGGGCTCCCTCCCCCCACCTGGTGGCCGAAGATGGAGCTTGG
This sequence comes from Armatimonadota bacterium, assembly GCA_012512505.1. Classification (GTDB taxonomy): domain Bacteria; phylum Armatimonadota; class JAAZEB01; order JAAZEB01; family JAAZEB01; genus JAAZEB01. The sequence continues at coordinate 10,386 of JAAZEB010000302.1, forward strand.
CGGCGGCCAGCTCGTGGAGCAGGCCACGCACATGCTCGACCTGGGGCGCTTCCTGGCGGGTGAGGTGGTCAGCGTTTCCGGGCGCACCGCCCGCGTGCGCGACTGGACCCCACCGGCAGGCTATCAGCCGGATGGCGGCATGCGGAAGTACGCCGACGACTTCGGGATCCCCGACACCACCGGCCTGGTGATGCAGTACGAGAGTGGTGCCCTGGGCACGCTGAGCTGCTCGCTGGTACCGCAAAAGGCCTGGGACGTTGGCTTCAAGGTCGTGGCCGACGGCCTGCTGGTGACGATTGAGGGCGCCAACGCCCGCTGGACCGGCGATGAAGAGGGCGAAATGAACGCCGGCGACGACTGGCCCAGCTATGTCCTCTACGAGTTCTTCGATGCCGTGAAGGCAGGCAAGAAGACCGACATCCCCTACGCCGAGGGCGTGCGCAGCCTGGCGATCTCGCTGGCCGGCTATGAGTCGGTGCAGCGCGGCGGCGCCCCCGTTTCTCTCGCCGAACTCATCGAGTAGCGATCCACGAAGGGTCACGAAGGAACACGGTTGGAGAAGCGCTATGTTCTCTAGCCGGGCCGAGTTCCGCCTTCGTGACCCTTCATCGGCCGGAATGGTGTCCAGGGCACTCGCCCGGCACGCCGGCGGGCGCCTGGGCCACATGCCTACCCTATTCCCTTCGTGATCCTCCCTGCCCCTTCGTGGATCGATGCCATGGTGCGGGAAGGTTGCGGCAGGGTGCTGGGTTTCCTTCGTGATCCTTCGTGCCCCTTCGTGGATCGCATTCCGCTTGGTCTGGAGGCAGACAATGCTTGAGAACCTTGCCACGTTACGTGAGGGACGGAGCCGGCGCGTGTCGAGCTGGGACACGACTGGGCGCAACGCCGATGCCTGGCCGGTTGCTGCGGGAGAGACGAAGACGCTGGCCCACATCACCGGCGCAGGCATCATCCGCCACATCTGGTTCACCATCTCCTGTGAGGACCCGCTTTACCTGCGCAAGTGCGTGCTGCGCATGTACTGGGATGGGCAGGAGCACCCGAGCGTCGAGGCACCCGTCGGCGACTTCTTCGGCGTCGGGCACGCGAAGGTCGCCTCCTTCGCCAGCGCGGTGCTGACGATGTCGGCCAACCCGGGGCAAGACAGCCACGCGGCGATGAACTGCTACTTCCCAATGCCGTTCGCCACCGAGGCCCGCATCACCGTGACGAACGAGGGGGAGGTGCCGGTGGGGGCGTGGTACTTCTACGTGGACTACGACGTGCTCGATGCCACCCCGGTCAACCAGGGCCGCTTCCACGCCCACTGGCGGCGCAGCAACCCCTGCCCGCCGCCGACCCACCAGGGCCCCGACCCAGAGGTGAACCTCACCGACCAGGACAACTACCTGATCCTGGAGGCGGAGGGCCGCGGGCACTACGTCGGCTGCAACCTGAGCGTGCATAACCTCTACGGCGGCTGGTGGGGCGAAGGCGACGATATGATCATGATCGACGGCCAGAAGTGGCCGCCCGATATGCACGGCACCGGGAGTGAGGATTACTTCTCGCACGCCTGGGGCATGCAGATCCAGAACGCCTTTCCCTACAGCGGGGTGAGCTACCATGCCGGCCCGAACATGGGCTACAACGAGCTGATCACCGTCTACCGCTACCACCTCGCCGATCCGGTGGTCTTCCAGCAGTCGATCCGGGTGAGCATCGAGCACGGCCACGCCAACGACCGCTGCGACGACTACGCAAGCACCGCCTACTGGTACCAAACGCTGCCGAGCAAGCCGTTCCCACCCTTCCCGAAGATGGAAGAACGCCTGCCCCGCCCGGACGTGGTGGTGCAGCCGGTGAACCTGCCGATCCCGGTGAAAGACCGCCCGCGTAGCGGCTCACCAATCAACCCGAAGCTCGGGTAGATCCGATGCGTGTACCGGCACCCCTGCCGTGAGAGCAACCGCTCGCATGGTAGGGGTGCCAGGGTGCCGGGCGGCACGCCTCAGCTCGGCTGGGATCACGGCTCCAGGAGGTGGACCCATGGGGGCAAGGGATGGCCATCCACCTCCAGGGCCCGCACGAGGTTGCCATCCGCCGTCCAGTAGTCGGCGCCCGTTTCCTCAGCCACAGCAAGGTAGAGACTGTCATAGATATTGGCGCGCCGCAGCCGTTCCGCCCATGCCCAGGCCCGCTCCCACGTGCCTCGTTCCGGCCAACGCGGCTGCACCACACGGAGGATAGTCGTCAGGCAGAGCTCCAGACCGTGCGCCTGGTCCTGGGCGGTGCCCCGGCCCAGAAAAATGCCTCGCCGCAACGCACTGATCAGCTCCGTGCCGAAGTGCGGCGGCACCACCAGGACGCGCTCCTCCGCCAACCACCCTTGCCACGCCCTGTCAGCCTGATCACTCACCGGCTCCGCCAACGCAAGGGCGGCGGCCAGCGAGGCATCAACACAGATTCGGAGGGAATCTGTGCGCGGCCATCAGGCCATGCCCTCGCCGAGGATCTGCGCCGTGCGCTCCTCCCGCATCCGCGCGATCTCCTCCGCAGATGGCGGCAGCGGAACGCCGCCCCGTCGGCGGAGCATCTCCTCACGGAACTCCCGCAGGCGCTGCAGGCCTGCCAGGCGCTCCTCCTTGGTCGGCGGGCCATAGCCGGCTACAAAGGTAGGCGTCATCATCCGCTTGAGGTCGGCCACTTCCCGCCGCAGCGCCTCGATCTCCTTCACCAACTCCTCACGAACGGCCTCAGGCGTTAGCGCCGTCGTCTCTTTCTCCGCCATCGCTCTGCCCTCCCAGGCGATTATAGCATACCGACCCGCAACAAGGAAGCGCCGCCGTGGAAGGACCGGCCGCGGCCGCGCGGAAACCATCGGGGCAGGAGACCCACAGCGACCGGGCGGCCTTCGTTCTCCCATCCTTCATCGTCAATCGCTCATCTCTTCTGCAATGAAGTGAAGGTTTTGTGGCTCCCCGCCGTCAAAAAGACTGAAACCCCACGATGGGAGCCACGGAAGATGAAACGACCGGTTCGCACGATAGCGGTTGCTGCCATGAGCATTCTCTTCTCGCTGACGGCCACCAGCCTGCTGCGGCAGCGCTCGGAGGCGCAAGAAGGCGTGCCGCGCCTAGAGACCCAGCTCTACGGGCAGTCCACCTGGTTGGCCGGCAGTCCGGCCTCGCTGCGGGTGATTGCGCGCGACCACCACTCCGGACGGCCGGTTGCCGGCGCGCGCGTCACCTTCACCCTGGCTCCGGCCGCCGACGCGTCGGGCGGGAAAGCCGGAGGCCAGGCGGCAGCCCAATCCCCTGGAACAGGGGGCGGCCGGGGACGAGCGACTGCGCCCGCGCGCCTCTACACCGGCCGCACCAACAGCCTCGGCACGGTGGAGGCCAGCTTCCGGGTGCCGGAGTGGCAGCCGGGCAGCTACCAGTTGACCGTTTCGGTGAGCGGCCTGGGCGAGCAGGACCGGCTCACCCGGGCCGTCACCTTGCGAATCGGCGAGCAGGTGCTCCTCACCACCGATAAGCCGCTCTACCAGCCGGGGCAGACGATCCACATCCGTGCCCTGGCGCTGCGCCAGGCGGAGCAGCGTCCCCTCGCCGACGTGCCGACCACCCTGGAGGTGGAGGACAGCAAGGGGAACAAGGTGTTCAAGAAGACGGCCAAGACATCGGCGCACGGCATCGTGGCGGCCGACTTCGTCTTGGCCAACGAGGTGAACCAGGGGCGCTACTTGGTCCGCGCCCTGGTGGGCGACGCCCAGCAAGAGAAGACGGTCACCGTCGAGCGCTACGTGCTACCGAAGTTCCGGGTGACGCTCACTCCCGAGCGGAAGTTCTACCAGCCGGGGCAGACGCTCGCGGCGAAGGTGCAGAGCGACTACTTCTTCGGCCAGCCGGTGGCGCGCGGCAAGGTGGTAGTTACCCTGGCGAAGTTCGATGCCGGCTTCGACGAGTTCGCGCGCATCGAGGGCCAGACGGATGAAACCGGCGCGTTCAAGCTAGAGCAGAAACTCCCGGACCTGTTCGTGGGGCAGCCGCTGGAGCAGGGCAACGCCTTCGTGAAGTACGACGTGGCGGTAACCGACGGCGCCGACCACACCGAGAAGATCTCCGGCACCATCCCGGTGGCCGCGCAGCCGATAAAGGTGACGGTGGTGCCCGAGAGCGGGCGGGTGGTGCCGAACGTCGAGAACATCATCTACATCCTGGCGAGCTACCCGGATGGCTCGCCGGCAAAAGCGCGCCTGACACTCACCCAGCGGAACACCCGTCTGGCCGATGAACTGGCGACCGACGCGAGCGGTATCGCCGAGTGGCGTGTCACGCCGCGGGAGCCCCACATTTTGCTGCGCGTGGTGGCGGTGGATGAGGCGGGCAACCGCGCCGAGTCGAACGTGGCCCTCAGTGGTGAGTGGCAGCCGGGCAGCCTCATCCTGCGCGCCGACCGCGCGCTCTACAAGGTGGGCGACACGCTGCACCTCAACCTGCTGGCGCCCGAGGGCACCGGCACCGGCTACATCGACCTGGTCTCCGGCGGGCAGACGGTGCTCACCCGGGCCACGCCGCTGAAGGGCGGGCGGGGCAGCCTGGCCGTCACCCTCACGCCGGAGATGGCCGGCACGCTGCTGGCGCACGCCTACCAGATCCAGCCGGACGGACAGATCGTGCGCGACACCCGCGTCGTCTTCGTCGACCCGGGCGCCGCCCTCAAGATCGACGTGAAGGCCGACCGCGACAGCTACCTGCCCGGCACGCCCGCGAAACTCACCTTCCAGGTGGAGGCAGTCCGGGAGACGGCCCCCTCCACCCCCCCGAAGTCGGGGGGGCCAGGGGGAGCCAGCAACGCCTCTACCCCCCCGAAGTCGGGGGGGCCAGGGGGGGCCACCTCGTCCCGCGTCTTCCCCGTCGCCCTTGGGGTGAGCATCGTGGATGAGAGCGTCTTCGCGCTGCAAGAGATGCAGCCGGGCATGGAGAAGGTCTACTTCCTGCTGGAGAAGGAGATCCTGGAGCCGCGCTACGAGATCCACGCCATCACCCCGGGGGAGATCGTCCAGCCGGCGCTCTACCGCGAGGCGGCACGCCAGCGCGCTGCCACCGTGCTGTTTGCCGCCCTGCCCCGGCGCGACCTCTTCTCGCTGACAGCCAACTCCTACGACGAGAAGCTGCAACAGCGGATGGAGGGCTGGCAGAAGGAAGTGACCGCGGCGGCCACCGCCATTGCCGCGGCGGTGAAAGCCTACCGCGCGCGACACAACGCCGATCCCGACTGGGAGCACCTGCTGCGCGTGCTGGCGCGCGAGCAGCTCCTGAAGGCGGAGCACCAGAAGGACCCGTTCGGCAGACCCTACCGCGTGCAGTACCAGGAGCCAATGCTGATCGTGATCAGTGACGGCCCGGATGGAAAGCCGGATACCGGCGACGAGATCGCCGCCTGGATCGGGCCGGATGGCCAGGTGCAGCCGTTCGGTGGCGGCCCCGGCATCCTCGTGCGCCGGGGCGGGCTGATGTTCAAGAACGAGCTGCGCCGCGGCGAGTTTGGTGGAGCCATGGCGCCGGAGGCTGCCATCCAGCCGGCGCCCATGCCGATGGCGGCCGATGCCGCGGCGCCCGCTGGCATGGGCGCTGGCGCGGGAGCCGCGCCCGAGGTGCGCATCCGCCAGTACTTCCCGGAAACGCTCTTCTGGAACCCCGCCGTGATCACCGACGCGCGCGGTCGGGCCACCCTCGAAGTGCCGATGGCCGATAGCATCACCACCTGGCGGCTCACCGCCATGGGATCGTCACCCGCCGGCCTGCTCGGCTCGGTCACCGCGCCGCTGCGCGTCTTCCAGGATTTCTTCGTCGACATCGACTTCCCGGTCTCGCTGACGCAGAACGACGAGGTGGCGGTGCCGATTGCCGTCCAGAACTGGATGGACGAGTCGCAGCGGGTGCGGCTGGTGGTGGAGCGCGAGCCGTGGTTCGAGCTGCTGGAGGAGACGCCGGAGAAGGTGCTGGCGATCAGCAGCCGTGAGGTGCGCGGGGCCTCCTTCCGCATCCGGGTGAAGGAGATCGGCTTCCACAAGCTGACGGTGAAAGCCTATGGCAGCAAGAGGAGCGACGCCGTCCGCCGCGAGGTGGAGGTGGTGCCGGACGGCCGACGCATCGAGACCAGCCTGAACGACCGCCTGGAAGGCAACGTCCGCCGCGCGGTGGAGATCCCCGAGGGCGCGATCCCCGGCTCGGCCAACATCCTCGTCAAGATCTACCCCGGCTTCCTCAGCCAGGTGGTCGAGGGGATGGACAAGATCCTCCAGATGCCGTTCGGCTGCTTCGAGCAGACCTCTTCCACCACCTACCCGAACGTGCTGGCGCTGGACTACATGCGCGCCACGAACAAGGTGACCGCCGAGATCCGGATGAAGGCAGAGCAGTACATCAACCTGGGCTACCAGCGCCTGCTCACCTTCGAGGTGCCCGGTGGCGGCTTCTCCTGGTTCGGCGACGCGCCGGCCAATAAGGTGCTCACCGCCTACGGCCTGATGGAGTTCGTGGACATGAGCGCGGTCCATCCTGTCGATCCGTCGCTCATCGCCCGCACCCGCGATTGGCTGCTGGCCCAACAGCAGCCGGACGGCTCCTGGAAGCCGGATGAGGCTTACCTGCACCAGGAGTCGTGGGGCCGCATCCAGCAAAGCGAGCTGCTGCCAACCGCTTACATCACCTGGGCGCTGCTGAGCGGCCGGGAGCCAAACGAGCAACCGGCGGTGCCGGCGCCGGTGGCCAAGGCGGTCGACTACATCCTCAAGAATCGCGCGGCGGCCGGGGAGGATCCCTACACGCTGGGGATCATCGCCAACGCCCTGGTGGCCGCCGGCCGGCCGGAGGCAAACGACGTTCTGGGCGAGCTGCTGGAACTGGCAAAGGAGGAAGACGGCGGCCTCTCTTGGGAAAGCAAGACCTCTACCGTCACCCACTCCCACGGCGAAGTGGCGAACATCGAGGCGACGGCGACGATCGGCTACGCGCTGGTGCGCTCCGGGCGCTTCCCGATGCAGGCAAACAAGGTGATCACCTATCTGGTGCGCTCTAAGGACCCGAACGGCACCTGGCACTCAACGCAGGCGACGGTGCTGGCGCTGAAGACGCTGCTCGCCTCGCAGCAGGGAGCGGCCCAGGGGGTGGAGGCCGACGTGACGGTGCGCGTCAACGGCAAGGAGGCGGGTAAGTTCCGCATCACCCCCGAAGACGCCGACGTGATGCGCCAGGTGGACCTGAAGCCGGCGGTGCGCGCGGGCAAGAACGAGATCGAGATCGACTGGAGCGGCAAGGGAAGCGCCCTCTACCAGATCGCGGGCTACCACTACCTGCCCTGGCCGAAGGTGGCGGCCCCGGGCGGCCCGACCGACCTGCTGAGCATCAACGTGGAGTACGACCGCACGGAGCTGGAGAAGGACGCGGTGCTCACGGCGGCAGTGCGCGTGGCCTACAACCGGCCCGGCGCGGCCAACATGGTGATGGTGGACCTGGGCATTCCGCCCGGCTTCGAGGTGCTGCCGGAGGGCCTGAACGCGCTGGTCGGCTCGAAGGTGATCCAGCGCTTCGAGCTCACCCCACGGCAGGTGATCCTCTACGTGGAGAAACTGGAGCAGGAGAAGCCGCTGGCGTTCCGCTACCGGATGCGGGCGAAGTACCCGATCCGGGCGAAGACGGCGCCCAGCACCGTCTACCAGTACTACAACCCGGAGATCCGCAGCACCGCCCCACCGGTGGAGGTAGTGGTGCAGTAGCCGCGGGCAGCCAGCCCGCCGCGACACCAGGGCCGCCCGCTGACGCCGCTTCGGTTGCGCCAGCGGGCGGCCCCCAGGTACCACGCTCAGAGGCGGGCGAGGAGGTCAGAGACAAAGGCGTGGGTGCGGCGAGCCCGGTCGTTGATGTCGTCCCACTGGGTGCCGCCGACGCACTCCACGTAGAGCGGGCCACGGAAGCCGGCATCCACCAGCGCGCCGAGCACGCGGCGGAAATCGACCAGCCCCTCGCCGGGCAGCAGGTGGACATCGGGCACGCCGTTGTTCACCACGCAATCCTTGATGATGCAGACGCTGACGTGCTCCTTGATGGCGTGGACATCCGTTTCGGGGCGATGCTCGCCCTTGGTGTAGTAGATGATGTTGCCCGGGTCGTAGCAGATGGAGAAGTTGGGGTGGTCCACCGCCTCCACCACCCGGCGCATCATCTGGCCGGTGAGGCCGATGCCGCCGTGCGGCTTCATCAGCAGGCGGAGGCCCTTGACCGCGGCATAGGGAGCACACTCGCGCATCAGCTTCTGGAACGCGTCGTACAGCTCCGGCTGCTCGCAGCCACCGTTCATGACCCAGGTGATCCCGGCGGCGGCGGCCGCGTCAATCGCCTTCCGGTAGTCGGCCACGGCCATCTCCAGCGGCACGTCCAGCAGCGTGCGGGTGATCACCATGGAGGCGACGAGGCCGGCGCCCTGCACCGCGGAACGCACGGCGGCGATGTCGTCGGGCGTGCTTTCGGCGCTAACCGGAATCGTTCCCTTGTGGCCATAGATCGCCACGTCGGAGTAGCCCGCGGCGGCGATGGCGGAGCACGCCTCCGCGAAGCTCCAGTTGCCCCATGGACGGGTGGTAGCTCCCAGGGTTAGCTGCATGGTTCCTCCTCCAGCCGGATGCGTCCGGCGGGCTCTGCCTGTTCGGCGTCGAAGCGGGCGGAGGCGCCCCAGGGCATCGGCGGTGCCGGCCAAGGTCGCGCGGGTGGCAAGCCGGCTTGTGGGTCAGGAAGGCGGCTCAATCGGCTCGCCCTCGGGGAGGTGACGCAGCACCGCCTCGGCCACCTCCGCCGCCGAGACGTGGTAGTCGCCAGCGGCCAGGCGGGCCCGCACCGCGGCGATGCGCTCCTCGCGCACCTCGGGCAGTTGGGACAGCAACTCCTTCGCCTTCTGAACCTCGCGGGCACACTCGGAAAGGGAGACGGAGTCGTCGCTGTCCGGCTCGGCCGCTGTCGGGTCGGATGGGTGCGCGCGGGCAGGGCCAGCAGCAGGCGCCACGCTACCAACCGTGCGGCTGTCATCGGCTTGCATCGGCTGTCTCCTCTGGAAGACGGGCCGCGAAGGCGGCGAACGCACGCGAGCAGCCTGCGAATGGGAGCTCCACCCGCTTGCGTTCGCGCGCCTCGTCGGCGCTCACGCGCGGCTCACCGGCCGCGCTGTTCGGTTAGCGGCACCGGGCCGATCTCGGCCAGGGTCCGCGGCACAGCCCGCACCGTCTCCAGATTGGCGCGGGCAGAGATCTCCTCATTCCCCAGGAGCGTGAAGCGCCCATCGCCCAGGGTGGCGACGACTTCCCGCACGCGATCGCGCATCTGCTCGGGGCCAAGGTGGCAAAACCACGCCGGGTCCAGCCCGCCGATCAACACCGACCGCTCGCCGAGCACCTGGCGTGCCAGACCCAGGGGCGTGTCGCCGGTATCGGGCGGGGTCAGCGCCTCGATGCCGTCGATGGCAGTGTCGCGCAGGTCGGTCAGCACGTGGCGCAGAAGGCCGCACAGGTGCGGCACGAACCGCTTGCCTCGCGCCCGCACGATGTCGCCATACTCGCGCAGGTAGGGCTGGCAGTAGCGCCGGTACATCGCCGGGGAGAGGAGGGTGGTGCTGGTGTCCTCGAACGGCCGCACCAGCTCCCCCGGCGCCTCGGCGAGGATCTGATAGACCTTCCGGTTCTGGGCGTGCATCGCCTCGAAGAGCGCCACCACCTCCGCCTCGTGGTCGGCCAACAGATAGTGCATCGTGGGGGCGCGCAGATCCGTCATCAGGAGCTGCATGATCGGCGTGGCCGGGCCGGTGAGGGAAAGGATCCCGTCGTCGCCGACCACCGCGTCGGCATGGCGCACCGGTGCGAAAGGATCCTCGGCCGGCCCGGAAGGGCGCACCTCCGCGTGCTCAATGACCCAGCGGTAGACGCGCACGTCTTCCACGCGCTTGATCAGGTGCTCCACGGCAAAAGTGGTTTCGGCGCTCGCTCGCGTCTCGGTGCGGCTGTACAGCTCGCCAACGGGGGTGCGCCAGCGGATGAGGGTGGTGGTGCCGCGCGTCTCCTGCAGCACTTCCACGCCGCGCAGCTCCTGGGTGGCGGGGGAGACGGACAGCAAGCAGTCGCCGCCGACGCGCCGGCAGGCTTCCACGTACTGGCGCTCGGGCGGCACGTCGTCGCCGGCCAGCACGCGCTGGACAAAGGCGCTATTCAGCTCCGGCACCCAGGGGAGCCGGTCGCATGCCTCCCCGGCAATGGCGGCTCTCATCCGCTCGCGCGATGTCATTGGTCACCCTCGTCCTTGGCTGCGGCGCCCCAGGGATTCCGGCGCCCGGTGTGTTGCCTCTGCGTTCGACAGGAGCGGGCCATGCCCTCTTTGCGGAAACCGGTGGTTGTTAGGAGTTGGCCATTTGCCGGGGCCTTGCGCTATCTGCTATAATGAACCGGCGCCGCTCGCTGGAGCACGCGGCGCCAGGGGAGAGAACGTCGATGCGGATCACCAGCGAGTACGTCGGTCAGATCGGCCGCCTTTCGCGGTTGGCGCTGACCGACGCGGAGAAGGAGCGGCTGACGACCCACCTGAACGCCATCCTCGCGCACTTCGAGCGCCTGCAGGAACTGGACACCACCCAGGTTCCCCCCACGGCGCACAGCATCCCGATGGAGAACGTCTTCCGCGACGACACGCCGCGCCCTGGCTTGACGCCGGCCGAGGCGACCGCCGCCGCCCCGGAGAGCGCCGAGGACATGTTTGTGGGGCCGCGGATCGTGGAGACGTGAGCCGTCGGCCGGAGGGCACGCGATCCCGGTTCGCCGGTCGATCCGCGGGGATCGCGGTAGTTGGGTTGAGCAAGCCAGGTAGCGAGGGGCACGGCGACGACGCCGCTGCCGGATTGCCATGTTTGTCTGGTACCACCGATCTGGGAGC
>JAAZEB010000303.1 GCA_012512505.1 Armatimonadota bacterium
CATGAAGCAGAGCACCCCCCGAGTTCGGGGGGCCGGGGGGGGCATGAAGCAGAGCACCCCCCGAGTTCGGGGGGCCGGGGGGGCCACCGAACTACAGCAGGCCGCGGGCGCGGAAGCTGAGGACCTGCTCGCCGGCCACGATCAGGTGGTCGATCACGCGCACTTCCACCGCCGCGGCGGCTTCCACCAGGCGGCGCGTGACCGCCTGGTCCTCTTCACTGGGGTGGGCACTGCCCCCGGGGTGGTTGTGGGCCAGCACCACGGCGGCGGCGCCGCGCTTCAGGGCGCCCTCCACCACGCGGCGGGGGTAGACGGCGGCGTAGGTGACGCTTCCCTCCTCAATCGTCTCGATGCCGTCGCGCAGGAGGTGCCCGCCGGCATCGAGGTAGGCCACCTCGAACACCTCGTGGCGCAGGCCGCCGAGGCGGGCCCGCCACAGTTGTGCCAACGAGCCGGGGTCACTCACCACTTCCCGGGTCTCCAGGGAGCGGCACAGGTAGAGGCCGGCCAGATCGCGCACCAGGCGCAGGGCTACGGCGGCGGAGACGCCGATGCCTTCCACCGCCTGCAGCTCCTCGGCGGGCGCGTCGAGGAGGGCGCGCAGGCTGCCGAAGCGGGCCAGCAGCGCCTTGGCCAGCGGCTTCACGTCGCGCCGGGGGATCGCCAGCGTCAGCAGCAGCTCCACCGCCTCGTACTCCGCCAGCCCTTCCAGCCCGCTCTTGAGGAAGCGGGCCCGCAGCCGCTCGCGGTGGCCGGCGCGGTCGTCCGGATCGGTGCGCATCCTCTCCCTCGCCGGCGAGGGGTTACCTCGCCGCCTGCCCTTCCTGTTCCACGCCCTTCCCACGTTCCCTCCATGCCCGCGCCGGGGCGCTGAGGGGAGGAGCGGCCGCGCCCCTGGCGAACACCCCTACAGTTAGACGGCCGGAGCCACCCCGGTCTGGGCGCCGGGCGGCAGGCTGCGGCCGCAAGGAGAGCAGATCCGGCGAGAGGAGAGGGGATCGTCGCATGGGCAGGAGAGGGGAACAGCTCAAACGGTTTGGATTCCTGGCGCTGGTGCTGGGCGCGGCCATTCTGGCGGCGCCGGCGTGGGCGCAAAGTGAGGCCAAGGGCGTGGTGTTCCACGACCGCAACGGCGATGGCCGGCGGGGGCCGGGCGAGGAGGGCCTGCGCGGCGTGGCGGTCTCCAACGGCCGGGAGGTCGTCACCACCGATGCGCGCGGCGTCTGGCGCCTGCCGGTGGGGGAGGACACCCCCTTCTTTGTGATCAAGCCACGGGGCTGGGCCTGCCCGGTCGACCGGAACGGCCTCCCCCAGTTCTACTACCTGCACAAGCCAAACGGCTCGCCGCGCCTGCGTTACCCCGGCGTGGCTCCTACCGGGCCGCTGCCGGCCTCCATTGACTTCCCGCTGCGCCGCCAACGCGAGCCAGACCGCTTCGAGATCCTCGTCTTTGGCGACCCGCAGCCGCGCAACCTGTGGGAAGTGGAGATGCTGGCGCATGACTTCGTCGCCCCAATCGCCGCCCGCGGCCCGAAAGCCGCCTTTGCCCTGGTGCTGGGCGACCTGGTCTTCGACCCACTGGACCTGCACGAGCCGGTGGTCGGCGCGATGGGGCGCCTCGGCATCCCGATGCACTACGTTCAGGGCAACCACGACGAGAACTACGACGCCGACAGCGACCGGCACGCCGATGAGGGGTTCGAGCGCGTTTTCGGCCCGCCCACCTACGCCTTCAACTACGGCCGGGTCCACTTCCTGGTGCTCGACGACATCCTCTTCCACCCGCGCGATGCCCAGGGGCGGGTTGGCTATCACGCCGAGCTCACCGAGCAGCAGTTGGAGTTCATCCGCAACGACCTGGCACTGGTGCCCAAGGACCGGCTGATCGTCTACGCCTTCCACATTCCGGTGGTGGAGCTGCGCAACAAGGAAGAGTTCCTCAAGCTGTTTGCGGGCCGCGAGCACGTCTTCGGGCTCTCGGCGCACACGCACACCCAGTACCACCTCTTCCTCGGTCCGGAGCACGGTTGGCAGGGCAAGCAGCCGCACCATCACCTGGTCCACGTCACTGCCTGCGGCAACTGGTGGGGCGGCAAGCCGGACTACTACGGCATCCCGCACGCCACGACCTCGGATGGCGTGCCCAACGGCTACTCGATCGTCACCTTCGACGGCAATCGCTACCGCGTGGAGTATCGCCCCGCCCGGCTGCCGGACGACTACCAGATGCAGGTGTGGGTGCCGGACGTGGTGCCGGCCAACCAGGTTGCCGCGACCAACGTCTACGTGAACGTCTTCGCCGGCTCGTCGCGCTCCACTGTCGAGATGCGCGTGGGAGACACGGGCGAATGGACGCGCCTGACGCAGGTGCCGGCGCCGGAGGCGGCGGACGTGGAGGCGTACCGGCGCGTGTTCAGCGAGCGGATGGCACCGCGCGCCAAGTATGAGAACGAGTACACCCTCACCGGTCCGGTGGCCTCGCAGCACCTGTGGGCCGGTAAACTGCCCGCGGGAACGGCGCCTGGCTACCACCTGCTGCGCGTGCGCACCACCGACATGTTCGGCCAGACCTACACCGCCGCGCGCGTGTTCCGGGTTGAGTAGCAACCGTGCCCGCGGCCGAAGCAAGGGTGCCGGCGGCCTCCTCTCCCCGGCACCCGGGTGCGAGGGACCCTGAAGCCGACGGTGGGTCCTTTGTGCCTTCGAGCCCTGGGATCAGGAGCTGTCAGCGTATCACCATCGCCGCGCGCGGGGCACCAGGCGGCGTCCGGCGAGCGGCTCGGGGGTTCGCTGACAGCTCCTTGCGTCCTGGGGGGAGCCATCGGTTGAGGCGTTGGGAGGAACGTGTCCGTGAAGAGAACTGGGTCGATCCTTATCCGTTGGGGGGTGCTGCTGCTGGGCGTGCTGGCGGGCCTGGGCCCGGCGGGAGCCGAGCGGATCTGGTGGGATGGTTCCACCGACGCGGAGAACGCGCCGCCCGGAAAGCTGCTCAGCGACAACGAGGGCTACTGGGGCGAGTGCGTCCTCACCGGCGTGACGTACCGCTACGAGACGGAGCCGGACGCGCCGGCCGACACCTGGCGCGATCAGAAGGAGCGGTTTGGCCGACGGCTGTTGGATGGCATCCCCCAGGGCAACTGGTGGGTGCCGGTCGGCGTGAACCCCGGCCGGCCGTTGGTCGTCATCTTCGACTTCCAGCGGAGGTGTACCTTCGCTGAGGTGGACGTTTGCACGCGCAGCAAGCAGGTGGCGCTAAAGCTGGAGACCAGCGACGCGCCGGATGGCGGCTGGCAGCCCGTCTTCGAGCGCTCCCGCGAGGCGTGCCCGGAGCAGGTGTTCCACCGCCTGCCGCTGCCAGAGCGGCCGCAGGGCCGCTACCTGCGCCTGACGGTGCAGGCCGAGGGCGTTACGTATCTGGAAGAAGTGCTGGCGTGGGGCGATGCCGAGGTGTCGGCCGAAACGCCGGAGGCGTTCAACCCGGTGACGCCCACGCCGGTGATCCAGGGGATCTCCTTCCCGTCGGTGCCGGGTATCGAGCGGACGACCGTGTCCGACGCCGAGGTGTGGGAGTGGCGCCGTGCCCTGGGTGCCGCCGCGAAGGTGCCGGCCGTTTGGTCGCGCGTGCCCACCTGGGATAGCATCACCGACCGGCCGCTGTTGCCGAAGCCGGCCCAGCTTGCCCGCCAGGTGGTGCTGACGATGGCGCGCAACGAGACGGAGTGCGTCGCGCTGGCGCTCACCAACACCGCGATGGAGCAGCCGGTGACGCTGCCGGTGACCCTGGGGGTGTTCCGGGCGGCGGGCGCGCGCACGCCAGCGGCCGGCATCACCGGCAAACTGCGGGTGGCCGGGGCGATTGGCTCGCGCCAGTATGGCGTGGGCCTGGGGCCGCTGTTGGAACGGGGCAACCTGCCGGGCGCCAGCCTGATGCGGCGCTACCTCACCAACGCGGCCGGCATCCAGGATTTCCCGCGGGTGACGCTCTCGCCGGCCGGGTCGGCCGTATTCTGGCTCTCGGTGACCACCAAGGGAGCGAAGCCGGGGCGCTACGAGGCGCGACTCACCTACCAGGGTGGGCAGCCGGTGGTGATCCGCGTTGAGGTGTTGGACGTGACCCTCCCGGCGCCGTTCGTGTGGGTGAATAGCTGGAGCGGCACCACCACGATGTTCCCCTTCGTGTATGGCGACCGCAAGGCGCGCGAAGTGGCCTACAAGCAGTCGCTGGGGATCACCGTTTGGAACGGCTTTCCGACCCCGGGCAGCGAGGCGGCGCTGGCTCGCCAGGGCGGCCGGGCAATCTTCCACACGATGGGGATGCCCCGCACTTACGTCGACCGCGGCTACAACAACCAGATCCAGCCGGAGGAGCTGACGGCGCAGGACGAGCAGGCGATCGCCGAGCACGTGCGCTCGCTGGTGGCCCAGGCGAAGGCGCTGGGCCTCTCTTACGACGACTGGTACGCCGAGCTGTGGGATGAGCCGGGCCGGCGCAACTCGCCCCTTTATGGCGCGCTGGCCGGCATGATCCGCAAGGCCGACCCAAAGGTGCGCATCTACTGCAACCCCTGCTTCTGGGAGGGGAATGGCGTCGCGCCCGACGACGTGGTCACCCCGCCGCTGCAGGAGTGGTATCGCGAGCGCGTGGACATCTCCGTGCCGCTCTTCCTGCTGATGCGCGACCACCCGCGGGCGATGCGCCTCTTCAGCGCCCCGCGCTTCGTCAACGCCTTCTACACGGTGAGCACGCAGTCGGCCAAGAGCGAGCGTGCCGCCCAGGTGGAGCTGTACCGGCGGCTGGCGTGGGATGCCGCCTCCCAGGGATGGAACGGCTGGGGCTTCTACAGCTACTACGCGCCTCGCGGCAACCCCTGGAGCGACTTCGACCAGGACTGGGCGATCGGGGAGGACCTGCCGGACTACCAGATGGTCTACCCTGGCCCGCGCGGGCCGATCCCGACGCGCGCCTCGGAGGCAGTGCGCGAAGGGTGGGAGGACTACTGCCTTCTGCACTTGCTGCGGCAGCGCGGCCTGAAGAAGGAGGTCGACGCGCTGCTGAAGGCATACGCGGCCGGCCGGCCGCTGCCGGAGCTGCGCCTGCGGGCGCTTAAGGCCGCTGCCGGCCGCCGCTAAGCGCGCGGGGAGGGCGGGTGCCGCCCTCCCCGACCCTGCCCGTTCGGTTCGCGCCCAACCCCGTCGTCGCTCGCTGTGAGGAGGACCGATGCACCGTCGCGTTTTCGCTTTTCTCCTTGCCTTCGTCGCCCTCGCCTTGCCGCCGACGCGCGTGCCGGCAGAGACGGAACCCAACCTGCTGCCGGACCCCTCCATCGAAGAGAAGAAGCCAAAGGACCAGGCGGGGATCCCCTTCGCGCGGTGGAGCGGCTGGCTCTTCGAGGGCGCCGGCGAGTTTCGCAACGGCAAGCTGGCGCGCACCGGCGAGACGTGTGCCGAGATCGTCGGCGGCCAGGGGGTGAAGATCCGCCTCTACACCCCGCCGGTCACCCTGGAGCCGGGCCGCTACCGCTTCTCCTGCTACCTCCGGGGGCTGGATGTCGGCGAGCACGCCTGGCGCTTGAGCGAGGACGTCAGCTTCATCGACGACGAGTACTATCCGCTCCGCAAGCAGGGCAGCTTCGGGTGGACCCGCCTGGAGATCGTCAAGGAGCTCAAGGAGAAGAAGGAGGTTCAGGCGCGCATCGGGCTGTGGGCGCCGGGCCGTCTCTGGGTGGATGACGCGATGATCGTGCGCGTGCCGGACGACACGCCCCTCAGCGAAGGTCCGGTGCTGGGCGAGGAGGAGGCGCCGATCACGCCACCGGGCGCCCTGGATGCCGCCGCGGCCGCGCGCTGTCCCGACTGCGGCTACCGCAACCTGCCCGCCTGGGGCCGGTGTTACGCCTGTGGCGAGGTGCTGGCCGCCGCCGCGCCGGCCGCCACCGGCCCGCCCGTGCGCCTGCTTGCCAGCTTCGAGGCGGGAACGCCCACGCCGTTTGCCGGGGGCACCGTGGTCGCGGAGCACGCCACCGACGGCCAACACGCCCTGCGCGTGGACCGAGACTGGACCTCCTGGGACGGGCCGCAGGACTGGAGCGGCTACGACTTCCTGAAGGTGGACGTGTTCAACCCGGCCGAGGAGCCGGCGCCGGTTTCCATCGAAGTGCGCGACCAGGGCACCACCGGCTACTGGACGCGCGTCAACTACGCCTCCGTGGCGCCGCCCGGCCCCTCGACGCTGGTGATGCCGACCGACATTTACGTCGGCGAGAAAAGCCGGCCCGGGCGCCCCCTCGACAAGACCGCGGTTACCCGCCTGGTCCTGGGCGTGGGCAACAAACCGCTCTACTTCGACCAGGTGCGCCTGGAGCGCGACCTCTCCGACAACGTGCAGGTGCCCGGCCTGCTCGCTTTCGACTTTGCCCCGGGCACCGCGCCGCCGATGCGCGGCTTCACCCTGGTGACGCCGGGCACCCTCTACTCGCCCGGGCGTGGCTACGGCTTGAAGGATGCCCAGGTGTGGCGCGCCTACGACGCCTTGCAGCCTGATCCGCTCTACCAGACCGCGATCTGCTTCAACAGCGGCGGCTTTGCCGTGGACCTGCCGGACGGCAAGTACCACGTCTTCGTCAACGTCGATAGCCCCTCCGGCTTCTGGGGCGAATACCAGGTCTACCGCGAGCGCGTCATCAAGGCCAACGGCGTGGTAGTGGTGCGCGATACCCTCGACTTGCCGCGTTTCCTGGAGCGCTACTTCCGCTTCGCCGAAGTGGAAGATCGGCCGGAGGAGAACACCTTCGACAAGTACCAGCGCGCCTACTTCCAGGAGAAAGAGTTCGACGTTGAGGTGAAGGGCGGCCAGCTCTTCCTGGAGTTCCCCGGGACCGGCTTCACCCAGTTCGTCTCCGCCCTCGTCATCTACCCGGCGGAGCAGGCCGAAGCCGGCCGCCGCTACCTGGAGAACCTGCGCGAGCGCCGCCGCTTCTACTTCGACAACTACTTCAAGCGCGTGCTGCCGAACCCGCGCAAAGACGCCCGGGGCGCGGTGCCGCCCTTTGTGCCGACGCCCGCCGAGCAGCGGCAGGGCCATGCCCTCTTCGCGCGCGACTGGATGGACGATGTCCACCTGAACTCGGTGCCTCGCCGCGAGGAGGTCACCCGCAAGCTGAGCCTCTTCGCCTCTGCTGGCGAGTTAGAGCCGATTGTTTTCTCGCTCTATCCGCTGCGCGACCGGGGCCGCGTCTCCCTCTCCGTGAGCGACCTGACCGGGCCGGCCGGCCGGGTGCCTGCCAGCGCGATCCAGGTGGGCGTGGTCTCACACCGGGTGAGCCGGGTAACGATGGAGGGCACCGTCTACACCATCGCGCCGCGCTACGTCATGCCGCGAACCGGCGCGGAGATCAAGAAGGGGGTGACTACCACCTTCTGGCTGACTCTGCGCACGCCGCGCACCGTGAAGGCGGGCACTTACACCGGCCGGGTGACGCTCACCTTCGCCGACGGCACGAG
>JAAZEB010000304.1 GCA_012512505.1 Armatimonadota bacterium
GCCACTCTGCATCTCCGCCCATTCTCGTCCTCCTCTGAATAGCACCGGCTTGCGAGGCTCCTACCTATTCTATACCCCCCTCACCCTAAATGAAAAGGCCCTGTTGCGGGCAGAATCTGCCCTTGACACGTTCTTGTTGATGTGTTATCCTATGGCAGGTGGCCCTTTTTCGCTCCACTTAGCTCCGCCCCGTCTGTGTTGATTCCCAAGAGAGCTCGCAGTTGCGTGACCGGGTCCGGTGTGTGGCGGCTTTGGGCACCGGAGGCCCGCGCGGTTTCCCCGGACGGGGCGTGCGTCTGTCCGCGGGCTGCCAGCCGAGAATACTACAGTTCCGTTTCTAGTCCCCAAGTGCCGGTTCCCTTTGCGGTATTCCCCCGGCGACCGGAGCGACGAGCGAGGTGAACGCCGGCTCCCCGGCCGGGAACGCGGCGGCTTGTTTCCCAGTTGAGAAGGTACGAGGCCCAACGAATGCCGGAGACGCACCCCCCCGAGTTGGTGATTGTGCTCGACTTTGGGGCGCAATACAGCCAGTTGATTGCGCGGCGAATCCGCGAGTGTGACGTGTACTGCGAGATCTTGCCGGCCAACACACCGGCGGCGGAGATCGCGCGCCTTAAGCCGCGGGGGATCGTCTTCTCCGGGGGGCCCAGCAGTGTCTACGAGGAAGGCGCACCCCGCTGCGACGAGCGCCTCTTTACCCTGGGGGTGCCGATCCTGGGGATCTGCTACGGCCACCAACTGATGGCGGCCCTCCTCGGCGGCCAGGTGGTGCCGGCGGCCAGCCGCGAATACGGCCAGGCCGACCTGCACGTCCTCCAGGCCGAGGCGCTCTTCGCCGGGCTGGAAGGCGACCGTGTCTGCTGGATGAGCCATGGCGACACGGTGTTGGCGCCACCGCCCGGCTTCGCCATCCTGGCCCGCACCGAGGACACTCCGGTGGCGGCGATGGGCGACCCAGCGCGCCGCTTCTATGGCGTGCAGTTCCATCCCGAGGTGACGCACACCCCGTGGGGCAAGGAGTTGCTGCGCAACTTCGTCCTCGGTGTCTGCGGCTGCGGCGGCACCTGGACAATGCGCGGCTTCGTCGCCGAGGCGATTGCCCAGGTGCGCGCCACGGTCGGCAGCGGCCGCGTGCTCTGCGCCACCAGTGGCGGTGTCGACTCGATGACCCTGGCCGCCCTGATCCGCGAGGCGGTGGGCGACCAGTTGACCTGCGTCTTCGTCAACCACGGCCTGCTGCGCAAAGGGGAGGCCGAACAGGTCCGAGAGGCGTTTGCCGAGCACCTGCGCTTCCCGCTGGTCTACGTCGATGCCGCGGACCAGTTCCTGGAGCGGTTGCGCGGGGTGACCGACCCGGAGACGAAGCGCAAGATCATCGGCCGCGAGTTCATTCGCGTGCTGGAGGCGGAGGCGGATCGGGTGGGGGAGGTGCGCTTCCTGGCGCAGGGAACGCTCTACCCGGACGTGATCGAGTCTGGCACCAGCACCGCCGCCAAGATCAAGACGCACCACAACGTGGGCGGACTGCCGGAGCGAATGCGCTTGCAGTTGGTGGAGCCGTTCCGCCGCCTGTTCAAGGACGAGGTGCGCCGCGTCGGGACGGAGCTGGGTTTGCCGCCAGCGTTGGTGGGCCGGCATCCGTTCCCCGGACCGGGGCTGGCCGTGCGCATCCTGGGCGAGGTGACGCCGGAGCGCCTGGAGATCCTGCGCGAAGCCGACGCGATCGCCCTGGAGGAGTTGCGCGCCGCCGGGCTCTACGACGAGATCTGGCAGGCATTCTGCGTCCTGCTCACCTTGCGGAGCGTTGGGGTGATGGGCGACCAGCGCACCTACGCCTACCCGGTGGTGCTGCGCGCCGTCACCAGCGAGGACGCGATGACCGCGAACTGGGCGCGCCTCCCTCACGAGGTGCTGGCGCGCATCAGCAGTCGGATCATCAACGAAGTGCGCGGGGTAAACCGCGTCGTTTATGATATCAGTTCGAAGCCTCCTTCCACCATCGAGTGGGAGTGATGCCGTGGCTGGTGAACGCCGGCGCGGCGCCGGGTAGCCCGCGGTCATCGGCCGCGTGTCGGGCCGCCGGGTGTGGAAGGGAAGCCACGATCCCGTTGTTTTGCGGGTACCGGGGCCGGGTATAATAGGGCTGTGGGTTGACAGAAACGGGCCCGGGCGGGCAGCAGGCGCCTGAAAGCTGCCATCTCCCCAGTTCCCACCCGTGCCGCACGCGGAACTTCATACGCTTCCCCGGCCCTCGTCGCGCTCATTCAAATGTGTTCGGGTTCAGGCCCGCACGCAGAGGTGAACCAATGGCAGTGAACATGGAATTGGCCCAATTGGAAGAGAAGACGCTCGAGGACCTGCACCAGGTTGCTAAGGAGCTGGGCATCACCGGTTTCAGCCGGCTCAATAAGCAGGACCTGATCTTCAAGATCCTCCAGGCGCAAACCGAAGCCTCGGGCCTGATCTTCTCCGAAGGTGTCCTCGAGATCATCTACCCGGATGGGTTCGGCTTTCTGCGCATGCGCAACCTGCGCCCCAACCCGGACGATGTCTACGTCTCGCAGTCGCAGATCAAGCGCTTTGGCCTGAAAACGGGCGATACCATCTCCGGCCAGGTGCGCCCCCCCAAGGAGGGCGAACGCTACTACGGCCTGCTGCGCGTGGAGGCGGTCAACGGCCTGGACCCGGAGTTTGCCCGCCAGCGCACCGACTTCGACGACCTGACGCCGATCTACCCGAACGAGCAACTGCGCCTGGAGACGGAAAGCAAGAACATCTCCTCCCGCCTCATCGACCTGATCGCCCCGATTGGTAAGGGGCAGCGCGGCCTGATCGTCTCGCCTCCCAAGGCAGGCAAGACGACGCTGCTGAAGGTGATGGCGAACAGCATCACCACCAACAACCCGGAGGTGGAGCTGCTGGTTCTGCTGATCGATGAGCGCCCGGAAGAGGTGACCGACATCCGCCGCTCGGTGGACGGCGAAGTGGTGGCCTCCACCTTCGACGAACTGCCGGACAACCACATGCGCGTTGCCGACATGGTGCTGGAGAAGGCCAAACGCCTGGTGGAGTCGGGCAAGGACGTGGTGGTCTTGCTCGATAGCCTCACCCGCTATGGCCGCGCCTCCAACGTCACCGTGGAGCCGAGCGGGCGCACTCTTTCCGGCGGTCTGGACCCGGTGGCGCTCTTCCGCCCCAAGCGCTTCTTCGGCGCGGCGCGCAACATCGAGGAAGGCGGCAGCCTCACCATCCTCGCCACCTGCCTGGTGGATACCGGCTCGCGGATGGATGAGATGATCTTCGAGGAGTTCAAAGGCACCGGCAACATGGAGTTGGTGCTCGACCGCAACCTGGCCGACCGGCGCATCTTCCCGGCCATCGATGTGAAGCGCTCCGGCACGCGCCATGAGGAGCTCCTCTACGGTGATGAAGACCTGCGCCGCGTGTGGCAGCTCCGCCGCGTGCTGGGTGCCCGCGAGCTGGAGGCCTCCGAGGCGACTGAGATGCTGATCGACCGCCTGCGCAAGACGCCTAACAACGCCGAGTTCCTGAAGATCATCGACAAGAGCATCAAGACGGCGGAACTGGATTGAGCGAGTTTCTTGTGAACCGGTAGGGCCGGGGGCGGGGCAGTGCGGCCCCAACGCCGGCGCTGCCGGCTCACCACGACAGGCTGCGGAGCGAGGAGTAACACCGCGGCCGGCTGGGAATGAGACGGTGCCACTCCTGGACGGTGACGTGTGCGCGCCGCCGGTGGGGGGCCGTTCGGGCCCAAATGCCGGGTGGCGGGGGGTGAGGAGCGGACCGATGCCCTTTGAGGATGAGAACTTGTTTGAGCCCGAGGAGCCTGAAGAGAGGGCGCCCGAGCGAGCGGAGGAGTTGGAAAAGCGCCCTGACCGGGGGGAGGTCCGCACCCGCGAAGTAAAAGTGATGGGCATCTTCGTCGAGGAGGATGTCACGCAGAACTTCTTCGTGCTGCTGCGGGATCACCGCGACCGCCAACTCCCGATCCTGATCGGCGCCTTCGAGGCCAGCTCCATCGCCATGGCGCTGCAGGGCGAGCGCCCCACGCGCCCAATGACCCACGACCTGCTGAAGAATGTCATCGAGCGCCTCGGCGCCAAGATCGACAGCCTCACCATCGATGACCTGTGGCACGAAACCTACTACGCCAAGCTGGCGCTGCAGGTCAACGATGGCCTGATCGACATCGACACCCGCCCCAGCGACGGCATCGCGATTGCCGTGCGTGCTGGCGCGCCAATCTACGTTGCTGAGTCGGTCCTGGAAGAAGCCGAGAAGCGCCGCGACGGCGACACGGAGACCGAAGAGAGGTAGCGTCGCCGCGCGACGCCCCTGGCTCTAGTGGCCCGCTGGCAGGTACCTGGCGTGGCGAGGCAGCACCACATGGCATTGGGCCTGCCCCTGGGGTCGGGCATCGCTAGTGGCGCCCCGCGAACGTGGGAGGCACTCGCCAGGGAAACTGCCCGCGCGCGCCGAAAGAGGATCCGCGAGGAGCCTCCACGAGTGAGCACCAAGCGCAGCCGGCAGGAGCAGGCGGAGCACGACCTGGCGGTGCGGCGCATCTGCCGCGCTCGCTTCAATGGCAATCCCCAGTGGGACGCCTTCACGAACCCCGGCACGACCGAACGCTTTGCTCTCCTCCTGCCGGATGGGCGCCGCCTCTACCCGGACATCGTCGCGCGCCGTAAGGGTGACGCCGTCTCCAGCTACGTGGCCGAGGTGGAGACCGCCAGCACCGTGAACGAGCAGGAGGCCGGGCAGTGGCAACTGTTCGCCGGCCTCGGCAAGCGCTTCCTCCTCTACGTGCCGGCCGGTTCCCTCCTCCGCGCCCGCGAGCTGTGCCAGCAGCGCCGCATCGCCGTCCACGGCTACCGCGTCTACGAGCTCACCCCCTTTTGGGTGCGGATTCGCGACTTCCCCGTTTGACCCACCCGACTCGTTGGGATCCACGAAGGGGCACGAAGGAACACGAAGGAACACGAAGAGGGATGGGGTTGCCCCTTTACCTGCGTGATCCTGCTGGGGTGGCCATCCGCCCGGCGTAGGGGCGTCTTCGATGCCGGGTACGCGGTCGGACGCCGGCGTCCCGCCGGCCATCGTAGGGGCGTCTCCGACGCCGAGGGGGGAGGTACCCTTCCAGACAACTAGCCGGAATGCCCGAGCCATCGGGCCTCTGCCGGGCGGCCGCGTTGCCGCGGCACCCCGCTGCTTTACCCGGGGAATGGTCGCTTATCACCCGCTTGGGTTGGGGGACTCCTGCCTTCATCGGCCTAGCCGAAGCGGCCGGTGATGTACTCTTCAGTGCGGCGGTCGCTGGGGGCGGTGAACAGCTCGTTGCCGGGGCGGTACTCCACCAGTTCGCCCATTAGGATGAAGGCGGCGTGGTCCGCCAGGCGGGCGGCCTGCTGGATGCTGTGCGGCACGATCACGATCGTACACTGGCGCTTCAGATCGGTGAGCATCTGCTCGATCTTCATCGTCGAGACCGGGGCGAGCGCGGCGGTGGGCTCGTCCAGCAGGATCACCTCCGGCTCCATTGCCAGCACCCGGGCGATGGAGAGGCGCTGCTGCTGGCCGCCGGACAGGTGCAGCGCCGATTCCTCCAGGCGGTCCTTCATCTCTTCCCACATTGCCGCCCGCTGTAGGCTGCGCTCCACCGCCTCATCCAGCGACTTGCGGTCGCGCCCGCCGCTCATGCGCGGCCCGTAGGCGATGTTGTCGTAGACGTTCATCGGCAGCGGCACCGGCAAGGCGAAGATCATCCCCACGCGCCGGCGCAGGTTGACCACGTCTACGTCTGGCGCGAAGACATCCTTGCCATCCAGCAGGATGCGGCCGCGGTGGTGCGCCCCGCGCGTATTGTCCACCAGCCGGTTCATCGAGCGCAGCAGCGTGGTCTTGCCGCCGCCGGCCGGCCCGAAAACGGCCAGGATCTCGTTGCGCGGCACCGGCAGGTTGATGCCGCGCAGCACCTCCTCGTTGCCGTAGAAGGCGCTGAAGTCGCAAACCTCAAGCTTGGTGTTGCCGTTGGCACGTTCCATGGCTGGTGCGCTGATCGGCGCTGTGGTCAACTCTTCCTCCGATGGCGCCGCACGGCGCGGACGATGAGCCAGTTGGCGAGCACGTTCACCGTCAGCGTAGTGATGATCAGGATCGCCCCCGTGGCATAGGCCTTCTCCAGCGAGATCCCCTCAATCGCCAGGATGTAGAAGTGGACGGCCATCGTCCGCAGGGGCGAGACCAGCGAGGTCGGCATGTTCAGCGCCGTGCCCGCGGTGAAGATCACCGCCGCGGTTTCGCCCACGCTGCGCCCGATGGCCAGAATGATCCCGGTGATGATCCCTGGCAGGGCGTTCGGCAGCACGACCGAGGTGACCATCTGCCAGCGAGTGGCGCCCAGGCCGAAGCTCACGTCGCGGTAGGGGTTGGGCACTGTCCGGATCGCCTCCTCGGCGGTGCGAATGATCGTTGGCAGGATCATGATCGCCAGCGTCAGCGACCCGGAGAGGATCGACCACCCCATCTTCAGGTAAGTGACGAAGAAGATGAAGCCGAACAGGCCAAAGATGATCGAGGGCACTCCCGCCAGCGCCTCGGCGCCGAAGCGGATGGCGCGGGTGACCGGGCTTTCCCAGGTATACTCCGTCAAGAAGACCGCCGCCCCGATGCCCAGTGGCGCCGCGATGGCCACCGCCCCCAGGGTGAGGACGATCGTGCCGATGATGGTGGGCAGGATCCCTCCTTCGCGGCCCATCTCCTCCGGGGCACTGGTCAGGAAGCGCCAGCTCACGTGCGGCAGCCCCAGATCGAGGATATAGAGGACGATGAAGGCCAGCACCGCCAGCGTGGCGAGCGCCGAGGTCCAGATCAAGGCGAAGGCGATGCGCTCGGCTACCTGGGCCCCGGCACGCCGCGTCTTCCCCGCGGTCATGCCTGCAGCCTCCTTCGGGAAAAGGCGTTTGCCGCCAGGTTCAAGACCATGATGAAAGCAAAGAGGACGACGCCGGTAGCGAACAGTGCCTCGCGGTGCTCGCCGCTGGCGTAAGCCATCTCCAATCCGATGTTGCTGGTCACGGTGGTGGCCGGATCGAGCAGAGAGCGCGGCACCTGCAGCGAGTTGCCGATCATCATGATCACGGCCATCGTCTCGCCCAGCGCCCGGCCCATGCCCAGGATCACGCTCGCCCCGATTCCAGAGCGGGCGGCGGGGATCAACACCCCCCAGATCGTCTGCCAGCGCGTGGCCCCCAGCGCCAGCGCCCCCTCGCGGTAGGCGGCCGGCACGGCGCGCAGCGAGTCTTCGGAGATGCTGATGATGTTCGGCAGGATCATGATCCCCAGCACGATCGCCGCCGTCAGCACGCTCAGGCCGGGCCCGCCCAGGTGGGTGCGCACCCACGGCACCAGCACCATCAGCCCGACGAAGCCGTAGATCACCGAGGGGATGCCGGCCAGGAGCTGAATCGCCGGGCGGATGAGCGTCGACAGCCACTCCGGCGCGAGCTCCGCCGAGAAAACGGCCACCGCCAGCCCGAGCGGCACGCCAACCACCAATGCGCCCAGCGTGACCCAAAGCGAGCCGAGGACCATCGCCCCGATGCCGAAGCTGCCACCCTCCTCCGCGGGCTGCCAGCGGGTGTTGAAGAGGAAATCGTCCAGCCCCAGGCGCACAATGATTGGCAGCCCGGCCTGGAAGATGAAGTAGGTGATGATCGCCAGAGCTAGGATCACCGAGCAGGCCACCACCAACAGGGCGCGCCCGATGAGGCGCTCTCTCAGCGCTTCCAACGCGTTTCCTTCCGCGGCGCCGGCACCAGCCCGGCTTGCGCCAGGCTGCGCTGGCCCTCTTCCCCCAGCACGTACTCCAGGTACGCCGTGGCCAGCGGCCCCGGGGTACCCCCGCGCCGGGTGACAAAAAGGAACGGCCGCACCAGTTTGTAGCGTCCGGCACTGACGTTCGCCGCGCTGGCCTCGACGCCGTCAATGCGGAGGGCGCGCACCTGCGGGCTCACGACCCCCAGCGAAATGTAGCCGATGGCCACCGGGTCGCCCTCTACCACCGCGCGCACCGAGCCGTTGGAGCCTTGCCGGATCGCCCGGTAACTGAGCGGCGGCCCCCCTTTGCCCATCACCAACTCTTCGAAAGCACCGCGCGTGCCGGAGCCCGCCTCGCGGTTCACCAGCGTGATCGGCGCGTCGGGGCCGCCCAGTTCCCGCCAGTTGGCGATCTCGCCGGCAAAGACGCGCCGCACTTGCTCCAGGGTCAGGTTCTCCACCGGGTTGTCCGGATGCACGATCACGGCGAGGGCATCCAGGGCGATCACAATCGGCTCTAGCTCCGCCAGTTCGTCCGTCTGCAGCGCGCGCGACGACATCCCGATGTCGGCCGCGCCGGGCTGCGTGGCCTGGATGCCGGCCGACGAACCGATTCCCTGGATGTTGACCTGCTGGCCGCGGTGCTGGCGCATGAACTCCTCGGCAAGCTGCTCGGCAAACGGGGTTACCGAGGTGGAACCGGCAACGGTGATCTGGGTGGCGGTCGAGTTTCCCCCGCGCGAGCATCCTGCCAGCGCGCCGAGGAAGAGCAGCGCCAGCGCACCCCCGATCAGTGCGGAGCGGCGTCGGGCGAGGCGGCCCGGACCTGGTGTCAGTGCGGGTGTGTTGATCTTGCCTGGTCTCATGGGCTCCATCAGGCCAAGGGATACGGCAACGTCGGAACCCCGTGAGGGCCCTCACGCCCGCCACGGTGTAGTCCTACCCTGGATCTTACACGATCAGGCCAAGAAGCGCAATAGGCGAACAGGGCAGATTGTGACAGTGTCTGCGCGCTTACCACCAAAACGGCGCCTTGCGGCAATCGCCCAGATCGGCTACAATGACGCCATAAGACCACGGTGGTCGGCTGCCACGGGGCGGCCGGCCAGAGGAGGTGAAGTCAGCTTGCTTCAGGATTTGCAGAAAGAGATTAGCGAGCTTTCCGGGCGGCTCGACGAAATGGGGGATCGCCTTTGACCTCGCCGGCAAAGAGTCGGCGATAGCCCAGAAGGAACAGCAGGCGGCTCATCCCGATTTCTGGGCCGATCCCGAGGCCGCGCAGCGCGTCATGCAGGAACTGACGCGCCTCAAAGACACGGTGGCTCCCTGGCATGAGGTCCGCACTCAGTTGGCCGAACTGGGAGAGTTGGTGGCTCTGGCCCAGGCCGAGGGTGACGAAAGCGTCGCGGAAGCGGTAGCCACCGATGTGGAGGCGATCCAACGGCGCTTTGCCGACCTGGAGTTCCATGCCTTGCTTAGCGGCCCGCACGATGCCAGCAACGCCATCGTCGAGATCAACGCCGGCGCTGGCGGCACCGAATCGTGCGATTGGGCGGCGATGCTGCTGCGCATGTACCTGCGCTGGGCGGAGAGCAAGGGCTACGAGACCGAGGTCACCGACGAGAACCCTGGCGAAGTGGTGGGCATCAAGAGCGCCACGGTGGTGATCAACGGTCCCTATGCCTACGGCTACCTGAAGTCGGAGCGCGGTGTCCACCGCCTGGTGCGGATCTCGCCCTTCGACTCGAACAAGCGGCGGCACACGTCTTTCGCCTCGGTCGACGTGCTGCCGGAAGTGGGCGACAACAGCGAGATCGTCATCAACCTCGACGATGTCGAGACCGAGACCTACCGTTCCAGCGGCGCCGGCGGCCAGAACGTGCAAAAGGTGGAGACCGCGGTGCGCCTGCGCCACAAGCCGACCGGGATCATCGTCACCTGTCAGAACGAGCGCAGCCAGCTCAAGAACAAAGACATGGCGATGAAGATCCTGCGCGCGCGCCTCTTCGAGAAGCAGGAGGAAGAGCGCCTGGCGAAGCTGGCGGAGCTGCGCGGCGAGATGCGCTCCATCGAGTGGGGCAGCCAGATCCGCTCGTACGTCTTCCAGCCTTACCAGATGGTCAAGGATCTCCGCACCGACGCCGAGACCAGCAACATCGAGGCGGTGATGGATGGGGACCTCGACCAGTTCATGGAGGCGTTCCTCAAGTGGCAGCGGCCAGAGGAGTAGCGGTTTGCCGCGGCGGGTGTGCCGCGCCCGCCGCGGCGGCTACATCTCCGTCAACGCCGGCTGCTTGGTGAGGACCACCGGGCACGGCGCGCCGACCAACACCGTTTCCGCGACACTGCCCAGGCGCACCTTCTGGTGCCACGGCTCACCCGCCCCATAGGTGCCCATCACGATCAGGTCAAACGCTTGCTCGCGGGCCACCCGCAGGATCTCATGGGTGGGGTCGCCAGACAAGGAGAGCGAACGAACAGAGACGCCGCGCCGCGCGAATGGCGCCTGGCTCAGGGCGAAAAGCTCGGTCTCGGCGGGAGCGGGTTCGCGGCCGCGGGTCGTCACGCGCACGTGCAGCAGGGTTGCCTCCGCGTCCAGCGCCTGCGCCAGGCGCGCGGCCGTGTCGGCGGCGCTCAGCGAGGCGAGTGAGCCATCGGTGGGCACCAGCAGCGAGCTGATCCGGGGCACTCCCTCGCCACCCACCGGCAGCCCCACCTCCGTGGCGCGCACCAGCAGCACCGGCACCTCCGCGCCCCGGACGATGCGCAGCGCCGTGCTCCCCAAAAAGAGGCTGGGCGTGCCACTCTCGCCCAGGCCTCGGCTGCCAAGGGTGACCAGGTCGTAGTGGCTGGCATGCAGCTCGCGGGGGATCGCCTCGGCCGGGGGGCCCGGCAGCAGCTTCTCGCGGAGCGGTGCGCCAATCGGCAGCAGCTCCGCGCGCGCTCCGTCCAGCACGGCGTCGCCAGCCGCGACGGGGAGCGGCGCCCGGCTAGCTCCCGGCACCGCGAGCGCCAGCACCACCGTGCCCTGGCTCGCCAGCGCGATCACCGCCGCGTAGCGTGCCGCCTGAACCGAGGCCCGCGACCCATCGACCGCCGCCAGAATTTGCATCGGCACCACCTGGCCCGCTGCGGCGATCTTACCCGCCCTACCCGGGGGCGAACCGGGTGCCGCTCACCGCTGGCGCCCGGGGGCTGCGGTTCCTGCCTCAGTCGCCATCCACCGCCGCTCCCTCGGTCAGCAGCGAGCGGCGCGAGCTCCCGCCGGTGACGGTGAGCGGGGTGCCGTTTCCCAGGATGAGCTGGGTTCGCTTGGGCACCTCGCCGCGCAGCTCCTTCATGCGGATCCGGGCGTCGTACTGGTTTTCCACGCTGCCCGGACCAAACTGCTGCAGGACGAACGGGTTGGGGTTTGGGTCTACCTCGGCGTGGTAGTTCTCCAGGGTGCTGCGCTGGCCCCAGAGGTGGGCGGTGCTGCGAAGGTAGAGCCCCACGCTGCTGAACAGCGAGATCGACTTCAGGCGCTTGCCGACGAACTCCCACCGGCGCTCGCAGGTAGGGCTGCCCTTGAACAGCAGGTCACTCAACTGGCCACCCATGCGCTGGCGCAGCGAGGGGGTGCCGTAGAACCCCAGGTAGGCCGACTTGATCCCCTCGAACATCTGGTCGGGGGTGATGTTCTTGAAGCGGCGCACCGGGTGGCTGGCGTCGTAGTGGTCCCAGTTCCAGTCGATCAGCAAGTTGTTGCGCACGGCGTGTTCATAATCGCGGGCACCCGGCTCCGGGGTGTTGATCGAGAACTGCGCGAAATCCAGCTTCGCCCGGATCGCCCACTCCACCGTCCGCTCGAAGACATCGGGGCCTTCGTCCTCGCCCACCCCAAAGACGAAGGCACCTAGCACGCCCATGCCGTGGTCGTGAATGCAGTTGATCAGGTCGAAGTAGGCTTGAGGCTCCGGCGACTTGGGCATGCTGCCCACGATTGTCTCGATGCCGATGAAGAGGCCCATGCACCCGGAGCGGGCAAAAAGCGGCACCAACTCGCGCCAGTTGCGGTAGAGCGTCAGCGCCGTCAGCTCCGTCACCCAGCGAACCTTGTAGCGCCGCAGCAGTTCGCACACCCGCTTGGCGTGGTCGCCGCGGCTGGACGGCAGGAAGTTGTCGTCGATGATCGCGGTGAGACCGCGCGGGAGCTGGGCGATCTCCGCTTCCAGATCGGCGTAGTCACGGTGTCGCTGGCGGGCGCCGAACTCGAAGGTCACCGAGCAGAAGCTGCAGTCAAACGGGCAGCCTACCGAGGTCTGCAGGGTCACCGGCAGCAGGTGCTTCTTGGGGTCGTACCAAGAGCGATCGGGGATCGGGCGGCGCTCGAGGGTGGTGGCCTGGGCGTCGATGTCGTGCTCGAACACGCGCCGCTCGTTGCCATCCTCCTCAATCTGGGTGATCACCCAGTCGAGCACAGCCTCCAGCAGTTCGGGGGGCGTTTCGCCGCGCACCACGCCGTCGGCGTAATGGATCGCCTCCACCGGCAGCGCGGTGGCATGGATGCCACCCATCAGCGTGCGGACGCGCCGGCCCTGCCAGCTTGTGGTGGTGCGGCACTGCTCCATCACCTGGTAGGCGCGCCGGGCGGAAGTGGTCAGCGCCGAGATCGCCACCACGTCCGGCTTCTCCTTGGTGACGTCGTAAGGGCCCATCGACTGCTCGTCATGGCAGCGGGCAACGATATCGTAGCCGCGCAGCGAGGGGGGAGTCATCGCGCGCAGCAAGGAGATGCTGAGGGGGGGCATCGGGGGCTTGCGCTTCTTCTGGGTGACAGCCGCCATCCGGTCCGGGATCAGGTAATCAATCTTCAGCTTCGCCAACCGTATCCTCCTCAGCGTATTCGGCAGCCTCCGGGGAGACGCGCGCCCGACACGCGGGAAACCCGATTGGCGGTGCCCTGGACGGTCACAGCCGCCTCCGCGCTGGCGGCGCCTCTGCGGTACGCACTTCCGGCGGCTGCTCGCGATCGCCGGCCACGCGAGTTCCCCCCGGCTGCACTCCCGTTTTGGGCCGGCCAGACGGCATCAGCGGGGGAAGAGCAAACCGGGCGGTGGGCTTGCCCACCGAAGGGGAGCTACTCGCGGCGCTGACTTCAGTATAGGCCATGGCGCAGACGCCTGTCAAGCGCGCCGCAACGGCGCATTGCCGCGCGTCTGGCGGGCGCGGCTACTGGCTCAGGTGCCGCGCAGCAGCCGCGACGCGGCCTCGGCCAACTGCGCGAGGGTGCCGCAGGGCAGCAGGTCATCGCAAAAGGGCGCATAGCGGCTGATGGCCGAGTCGTGGGTGTTCCAGCGCGCCGGTGGTTCGGGGTTGAGCCAGACGACGCGGCGCACGCGCCGGCGCACCTCTTCCAGCGCCCACTCCATCGGGTCATACTCGTTGGTGCGCGCGTCGCCCAGGATCAGCACCACCGTGTCGCGGTCGAGCAGCGGCAGGTGGTCGTCACACAGCTCGTAGAAGGTGTTGCCAAAGTCGCTGTAGGCGTTCAGGTTCAGTTCGGGGAGGTCTTCCAGGCGCGCCAGCGCCTCTTCCAGTGGGTAGCGCTGGAAGAGGCGGGTGACGTCCACCGGCCGGTCGACAAAGACAAAGGAGTGGGTGCGGGCGAACTGGTTCTGTATCCGGTGGACCAGCCGCATCAGCAACGCCGCGACGTGCCGCACCGACCCGGAAACGTCGCACAGCAGCAGCAGCTTGCTGCGCGCGACGCGGCGGCGGCGCCGCGCCAGGTAAAACGGCACGCCCCCGGTGCGCACGCTGCGCGCGAGGGTGCTCTTCACGTCGATCCGGCCGCGCCGCGCCTGGCGCTGCCGCAGCGACTCGCGCGAGACGAGCTTGCGCGCCAGTTGCTCCACCGCGTCGGCTACCTCGCGCGCCTGCTCCGGGGGCAGCCGCCGCTGCAGCTCCAGGTGCCACAACGCCTCCCGGTGCTGGGCAGCCTGTCGCGCGGCCTCCCGGCGCGCCTCGGACATCCCCTCATCCAGCTCGGCCAGCAACGCCGCCAGCGCCTGGCGCCGCCCGGCATCGGTCGTCGAGTCTTTCCCTGGGGTGGGCGACGCCGCGCGGGCCTCGCCGGCGGCCGCGGGGCGCGGGGGCGGCTCGCCCTCCTTCCGCAGAGGGGGGAGAGAGGCATCGCGCTCGCTTGCCGGCGATTGGCGGAGGGCTGCTAGGCGGCCGGGCTGCTCGCCGCCGGGGCGGGGGGCGGTGCCCTCACGGCGGTGTGTCTGCGGGTGTGGCGCGCGGCGCTTGCGCGCCGGCAGATGCCAGCGGAAGTGCTGCTCGAAGAGGCGCGCGAAGGTGGGCTGATCACGTGGATCCTTCACCAATGCCGCCTGCAGCGCCAGGCGCAGTTGGTCGCGCGCGGTGCAGTCGATGTGCTCCAGCGCGGCGCAGGCGTCCAGGGCCTCGGCCAGCGACACTCGTACCCCGGCCTGCCGCAGCGCCCGAACGAACGTGACCACCTGGCTCGTCATGCCCTCACCTCACCGCGGGAAGAGCCCGCGCGCGCCGGCCGGTCACCCCCGGGCCGGCTCACCGCCCCAACTCCCGGAGCGCCTTCTCCACGTCGTCGCGGTCCTTCAGCAGCACGTTGAGGGAGTCCAGCAGCGTCTCGCGCGAGAGGGAGCGGGCGTTCAGCAGGAGGAGCGCCATCGCCCAGTCCAACGTTTCGCCGATGCTGGGGGCCTTGCGCAGGGGCAGCGTGCGTGCCTTCTGCACGAAGCGCACCGCCTGCTCGGCCAGGCGCGCGTCCAGGCCGGGCACCTTGCGCGTCACGATCTTAAGCTCCTGGTCGAGGGATGGGTAGTCCAGGTGCAGGTAGAGGCAGCGGCGGCGCAGCGCCTCGGAAAGGGTGCGGGTGGCGTTGCTGGTGAGGATCACCGTGGGGCGGTGCCGCGCCCGCAGCGTGCCCAGCTCTGGCACGCTCACCTGAAAGTCGCTCAGCACCTCCAACAGGAACGCCTCAAACTCTTGATCGGCGCGGTCCACCTCGTCGATGAGCAGCACGGTGGGCTGGTCGGCGAGGATGGCGCGCAGCAGCGGGCGGGGCAGCAGGAACTCGCGGGAGAAGAAGCTGCTTTCGTGGCCCTGGAGGCGGCGCAGCGATTCCGCCAGCGTCGTGGCGCCGGCCAGCACCTCGCCGATCTTCTCCTTCAACATCTGCGTGTAGAGAAGCTGCTTGGTGTACTCCCACTCGTACAGCGCCTTCGCCTCGTCCAGGCCCTCGTAACACTGCAGGCGGATCAGCTCGCGTTCGGTCGCCGCTGCCAGCGCCTTGGCCAGCTCCGTCTTGCCGCCGCCCGCGGGCCCCTCGGCCAGGATCGGTTTGGCCAGCTTCTCCGCCAGGAAGACGGTCACCGCCACGGCGGGAGTACAGAGGTAATCCTGCGCCTCCAGTTGCCGCGCCACCTCGGTTGGGTTCTTCAGTTCCACGGTTGGCATCCTCACCGCCAGTGTAACACGGCCGGCCAGGCCGGTCAAGGTCGGTGGGTGGCCGGGCGCGCGCGGGTTGGCCGATCCGTCACGCCGCCGCCGACTGCCCATACGTGATGATACATGGTTATACACTGTCGTTGGCGCTCATGCCCTAGCCGGCATGGCCGGCGGGCGACGCCAGCGCGATCGCGGAAAGCGGCACGCGTTTTGCCTTGACAGGGGGGACGGCCGCCAGTATAATGGTTACGACCGATCTCCCGCCGTTGCGTGGCGTTTGGTGATGTGTGCTAGCCGTTGGGGCACCGCTGCTCCCGATAAGCCGGCCGACGTTGGCCCGATGCTTGCACCGGGCGGCGTTCCTGGTGGCCCGGCTCCGTTTCCCGCTGGTGAGGGTGCCACTCCAGACACCCGTTGGATCGGGTTCGGTACTGTCAGTACCCGGGATTCGGCAGCAGGGTGGGAGCCGGAAGGAGACCTCTTTTGAAGCATAAACACTGGTTTGTCGCCATATTGGCCCTTGTCGCCGCCTCGATCTGGGTGGTGGCCGAGAAGCCCATCAAACAGGGCCTCGACCTGAAGGGCGGCATGCGCGTCATCCTGCGCGCCAATCCTCCCGAAGGCACCAAAATGACCCCCGGGCTGCTGAACGACGCCAAGAACGTCGTCCAGCGCCGCGTGGATGCCACGGGCGTTGCCGAACCGCTGGTCCAAACGAAGGGGAGCGACCAGATTGTGGTCGAGCTGCCGGACATCCCCAAGGACCAGAAGGACGAGGCACTGAAGCGCTTCCAGACGGAAGCGATGCTGCGCTTCGTGAAGATCCCGGACAAGTACCAGGTGGTCCATGGGGAGCCGCCCACCTTCCTCGATAAGGTAACCCAGAAGGAAGTGGACGCCGCCCAGGTGGTCAAGGAAGGCGAGGTGATCGTCACCGGCGCCGAACTGCTGCCGGGCAAGGCGCGCGGCAACATCGGCGGTGACGGCCAGAGCATCGTGGAGCTGCACTTCAACGCCGACGGGCGGAAGAAGTTCGCCGACTACACGATGCGCAACGTCAAGAAGTACTTCGGGATCTTCCTGGACGACGAGCCGATCTCAGTGCCGATTGTCGAGGAGCCGATCCCGAGCGGTGACGGCGTCATCCGCGGCAGCTTCTCGCTGGAAGAGGCCCAGGACCTGGCCAACCTGCTCAACGCCGGTGCCCTGCCGGTGCCGCTGACCATTGAGCAGACCAGCGACGTTGGCCCCACCCTGGGTAAGGAGAGCGTCAACGCCTCGTTCCTGGCCGGTGCCATCGGCCTGGGGCTGGTTGCCCTCTACATGTTGCTCTACTACCGCCTGCCCGGTTTGGTGGCGGTGATTGCCCTGGGGTTCTATACGCTCTTCACCCTGGCGCTGTTCAAGATCATTCCGGTCACGCTCACCCTGCCTGGTATCGCCGGCTTCATCCTGTCGATCGGAATGGCGGTAGACGCCAACATCTTGATCTTCGAGCGCCTCAAAGAGGAGCTGAACGCCGGTAAGACGCTGCGCGCGGCGATTGACGCCGGCTTCCA
>JAAZEB010000305.1 GCA_012512505.1 Armatimonadota bacterium
GAAGTAACCCTTCGCCAATCCTATAGCCGGCGGCCGTTCACTTCTCGGACGGCTGGTGCCGGCATCGAGTGGTGAGCGATGGACGGGTTCCCGTCCATCGCTCACGCCGTGTGCCCTCGCCGGCGTTCTGGTCGCCGCCCCTCTTCCGCGAAGCGGTGGCCAGCAGCGCGTTGGGGTTGTTCTCATACTGGTCTGTCGCGGACGCCGCCAGGGGCCGCGGCCGGAGCGGCGCCGATGGTGGGAGGTGGCGGCTGAGGGGCAGTGCCGTGCCCGGACGCCCCCGCCCCAGTGGAGAGGAGCGCACGCTCGATGCCAAGAAGAGAGCAATCGCGCTTGGCGGATGCGCTTCCCGACCTGGTCTCCGCCATCCTGGGCAAGCTCGCCTCGCTGGGTGCGCTCGCGTTTGTCGTCGCGCTGCTTTACTTTGCCTACGCGCTCTTTGCCGGTTACGTCGCTGCCTACCCCCAGTACGCGTGGGCCTTTCGCGTCAAGATCGCCGGCAACCTGCAGGTGGCCTCTTACCTCCTCGTAGCCGCCACCTTCTGCGTGCTGGCCTACGCCCTCATCCACTTCTGGGAGCACGAGGAGCTTCCCGCCTACCTGCTTCTGGGCGGCATCCTCTTCTACTTCGCGCCGCCTTTCCTGCTCGCCGAGTTCGTGCGGGGGCCGCTGCACACCAACCGCGCCGCCACCATCATCCACGGTGCCCTCACCAATGCCGGCCAACTGCTGTTAGTCGCGGCGGCGCTGCGCATCGTGCCTCTGCTGCTCCACCACGCGCGCACCGCTCTCGTGGGCTTCGGGCAAGACAGCGCCGTGCGCCAGGCCGCCAAGAAACAGCCAGGCCTGATCCACCCCTTCAGCCCCTGCTGGAAACTACCTTTCTGCCGCCGGTACATCCGCGATCATTGCCCTCGCCACAAGGAAAGGAAGACCTGCTGGCGAACCAAGAGAGGATGCATGTGCGATGACGACATCGTGACCATGGCGCTGATGGGTGGCGCCGGCACCTCGACGGCCGCGCGCGAGCGACTGATGCTTGAGTACCTGCCGGGTGGCGGCGGGCGCGGGGTGGTCGGCAAGCGGCTGAAGTGCCAGAACTGCTTCATCTTCCTGGAGCATCAGCGCATCAAGCACCGCTATGCGGCGCCGGCCTCGCTGCCCGCGCTGGCTGTCGTCTTCTGGCTGATCCGCGGCTCGGTGGAGTCCGGTTACCAGAGCGCGTGTGCCTGGGCCACCCGGGGGGTGCAGTCGGTTGCCCTCGGGCAGGTGAATACCGGGGTGATCTGGGAGACGTTCACGAGCCCGGCCGTGAAGTGGCTGATTCTCCTCTGCGTCGCCTTGTTCGTGGTCACCTATTTCATGCGGTTCCTGGAGTTCTTGTTTTTCAAGCTCAAAGTCTGATCCGCTGGCGCCGGATGCCCGGGCAGGGGCGATGCGCGCCGTGGTGCCTCCTGGAAACACGAAAGCCTGCAAGGCATGGATCTTAAGCAGTTATCGGATGTTGTGGCGGCCGTTTGCGCGAGCCGCAGTGTGACCGAGTGTGCCGTTCGCCAGGGCAGCCGCCGGGTGGTGATCCGCCGGGCGCTGGTGGTTGGCGAGCCGGTCTCCGTGGCGGAAGAGGAAGCGGCGGCCCGGCCGGCGGAGGGCGTGTTGGTGCGCTCGCCCCTGGTGGGGGTCTTCCGCGCGCGCGCCTCGGAGAAGCAAGCGGCGGTGGTGGTGGGCATGACGGTGCGCGGGAACCAGGTTCTCGGCGCGATCGAGTCGATGGGAATGCTCTACGAAGTCACCGCCGAGGTGGCCGGCTCGGTGAGCGAGGTGCTGGTAGAAGACGGGCAGCCGGTTGAGTACGGGCAGGAGCTGTTCCGGGTGGTACCCAACCCGGACGACGCCTGGTGAGCCGGCCTGCCGGGCGCCATCCGGCGGGGGAGGGGAGCGATGAACGGCGCGGGATGGGGTGGTGAGCGCGGCATCGGCGCGTTCGGCCTGATCGCGCTGCTGCTGGGAGTCGCGATTGTGGTGGCCCTGGCCGTGGCGGTGGTGCCCCGGGTTACCGGCGCCGGTGGGGGCAACGCGGCAGGAACCGCACCTGCCGGCAAGGCCGCGCCGCCAACCGAGCGTGCGGAAAGCACCGCCTGCATGAACAACCTTTCCCAACTTCGCCAGGCGCTGGTGATGTACCAGACCGCCAACGAGGCGCTGCCCGCCAACCTCTCGGCGCTGCAGGCGGAGGGCGTGACGGCGGAGCTGCTGGTCTGCCCGGTGGGCGGAGCCAGCTACGCCTATCAGTACGACGCATCGAGCGGCCGGGTGGCTTGCCGCTACCCGGGCCACGAGCAGTACTGACGCCCCGGCGCCGGGCGGCGGCCGCCCATAAGGGCCGTCCTGATGATAGCGCGACGATGAACGTGATCGGTAACCAAGTATGCTGAGGAAGATCCTAGTTTATCCCCGTGGTGAGATCGCCATCCGAGTGATCCGCGCCTGCCGCGAGTTGCGGATCCACACCGTGGCGGTCTACTCTGAGGGCGACGTCGACTCGATGCACGTCCGCCTGGCGGATGAGGCGGTTTGCATCGGGCCGGCCGCGGCGCCCGAGTCATATTTGAAGCTGCAGAACGTGTTGAGCGCGGCGCGGATTACGGGCGCCGACGCGATCCACCCGGGCTATGGCTTCCTGGCCGAAAGCGCCACCTTCGCCGAGGCGTGCGCCGCGTGTCACATCAAGTTCATCGGGCCGTCGGCCGAGAGCATCGAGCGCATGGGCGACAAGGCGCGTGCCCGCGAGTTGGTGCAGCAGGCCGGGGTGCCGGTGGTGCCCGGCTCCGAGGGGGTGGTGGGCGACGAGCAGCGCGCCCTGCGCGTGGCAGCCCAGATCGGCTACCCGCTGATGATCAAGGCGGCAGCAGGCGGCGGCGGGCGGGGCGTCCGCATCGTCCGCCACGAGGAAGAGCTGGTGCGCGAGCTGCGCCTGGCGCAGGCCGAGGCCGATGCCGCGTTTGGTGACGGCGCGCTCTACCTGGAGAAGTACTTGGAAGAGCCGCGCCACGTCGAGTTCCAGATTCTGGCTGACGAGCACGGCACGGTGCTGCACCTGGGCGAGCGCGATTGCTCGCTGCAGCGCCGGCACCAGAAGATGGTCGAGGAAGCCCCTTGCATCGCCCTCACCCCGGAGTTGCGCGGGCGCATGGGACAGGCGGCGGTCCGCGCCGCCCGCGCCGCCGGCTACACCAACGCCGGAACGGTGGAGTTTCTCCTCGACCGGAATGGGAACTTCTACTTCCTGGAGATGAACACCCGAATCCAGGTGGAGCATCCGGTGACCGAGGTGGTCACGGGGATCGACCTCGTGAAGTCGCAGATTGCGATTGCCTCCGGGCTGCCCCTGGAGTGGTGCCAGGAGCAGATCCGGGTGGAAGGCCACGCCATCGAGTGTCGCATCAACGCCGAGGATCCCGAGCGCCGCTTCGCGCCCTCGGTGGGCGAGATTCGCTCGCTGATCTTGCCGGGCGGGCCCGGGGTGCGCGTTGACACGCACGCCTACGCCGGCTACCGAATGCCTTCACACTACGACTCGCTGCTGGCGAAGCTGATCGCGTTTGGCCGCGACCGCAACGAGGCAATCGCCCGAATGGCGCGGGCACTGGATGAGTTTTTCGTGGAGGGAGTGAACACCACGATCCCGTTCCACCGTCAGATCATGGCGGACGGGCAGTTCCGGCGGGGTGAGGTGCACACCGACTTCATCCAACAACGGATGGGAGTGTGACGGGGGTGGCGGCGAACAGGCGGCGCCAGATTCGCGACCTGGCCTTCAAGCTGCTGTTTCAGATGGACGTTGGCAAGCTGCCAATGGCGGATGTCGCGGCATCCTTCCGCGAGACGGCTCCAAAGGACCGCATCGACGAGCGGATGGCCGACGCGGCGATCCGCCTGGCGGAAGTGGCGATGGAGCACCTCCCCGAGGTAGACGAGATGATCCGGGGCGCGGCCGAGAAGTGGCCCCTGGAGCGCCTGGCGGCGGTGGACCGCAACATCATGCGCCTGGCCACCACCGAGATGCTCTACGGGCGCGATGTGCCCCCCAGCGTGGCGATCAACGAGGCGGTGGAGCTGGCGAAGAAGTACGGCACCGAGGATTCCGGCCGATTCGTCAACGGCGTGCTGGGCGCCCTGGCCCGCCGCCACTGCGACGAGGAAGTGAAAACGGAGTAAGCCCTCGCCGACCGGGGGGATCCACGCGGAACAGGGGAGCCGTCGTGGCCCGAACCGGGCGTGGGCGGTTGTGCCGATGAGGAAGCCAGAGCGGGAGCGGGTTGATACCCTCCTGGTGAAGCAGGGCCACTGTGAGACGCGCGAGCGAGCGCAGGCCGCCATCTTGGCCGGGCGCGTCTACCTGGAGGGGCAGCGAATCGACAAGGCCGGCACCCGCCTCCCCGCCGATGCTCCCCTGGAAGTGCGCGGCGACGCCATCCCCTACGTCGGCCGCGGTGGCCTGAAGCTCGAGCGCGCCCTGGATGTGTTCGGCATCAACCCCGCCGGGCGCGTGGCAATGGACGTAGGCGCCTCCACCGGCGGCTTCACCGACGTGCTGCTGCAGCGCGGTGCCGCCCACGTCTTCGCCATCGATGTCGGCTACGGCCAACTCGCCTGGAAGCTGCGCACCGACCCCCGCGTCACCGTTCGCGACCGCACCAACATCCGCTCCCTGCGCCCTGGCGACCTTCCCCAGACGCCCGACCTGGCCGTCATCGACGTTTCCTTCATCTCGCTGGCCAAGGTGCTTCCCGCCGTGCGCGACCTGCTGGCGCCCCAGGGCGAGATCGTGGCGCTGGTGAAGCCGCAGTTCGAGGCCGGCCCGGGCAAGGTGGGGAAGGGGGGCATCGTGCGCGACGCGGCGGTCCACCGCGAGGTGCTGCGCCAGGTGACTGCCGATGCTGCCCGCCTGGGCTACCGTGTTGCCGGGCTGACGCCCTCGCCCATCGCCGGCACCGAGGGCAACCTCGAATTCCTCATCCACCTGGTGCCCGGCCAGGGCCCCGCCCCGGACATCGACCGGGTGGTGGATGAAGCGCACGCGACCGTCGCCACCCCGTGAGCGCCGGTCACAGCGCGACCTCTGCGTCCGCCTGCGGCCCATCTTCCGGCCTGGCCGCAGGGAGGACGAAGCCGAAGGTGCTGCCCTCGTTGAGGGCGCTCTCCACGAAAACCTCGCCTCCGTGAAGCTCCACCAGCGTCTTCACGATCGCCAGGCCGAGGCCGGTGCCGGTGTTGTTGGCCGTCTCGGGGCGCCGGGCGCGGAAGAACCTGCCGAACACCTGGCGCTGGTCCTCCTCGCTCAGCCCGATGCCGGTGTCGCGCACCCACACCCGCACGCGGTCGCCCTCCACCGCCGCCTCCACGCGGATGTGCCCGCCCTCGCGGTTGTACTGCGAGGCGTTGCTCAACAGATTCAGCACGATCTCGTGGATGCGCGTCGGGTCGGCCCGCAAGGGCGGCAGTGCCGCGGGGAGGTCCACCTCGCACGTCTGGCGGCGCTCCCGCAGCATGGGCTGCAGCGTCAGCACCACCTCGGCGACTGTCTCCGCCAAGCTGGTCGGCTGCAGTCGCAGTCCGGCGTGGCCGGCCTCCAGGCGGCTTAGGTCCAGCAGCTCGTTCACCAGCCGTATCATCCGGTCGACGTTGCGGCGGGCGATCTCGAGGAACTGGCGCTGCTGGTCGCTGGCCTCCTCCTGGGCCAGCTCAATGTAGCCAGCCACCGAGCTGAGCGGAGTGCGCAGGTCGTGCGTGACGGAGGCGATCAGGTCGGTGATGGTGCGGTTGAGGCGCTGCAGCTCCTCGTTCTGCTGCTGAAGCTGGGCAGCGTGGGCGCGTTCCGCTTCGGTGAGGCGCGCGTGCCCCAGCACCAGGGCTGCCTGACCGGCCACCAACGCCAGCAGGTCGCGCTCGGGGCCGAGGAAGGGCCGCCGCGCTTCCCGGGCCACCCCGAGAATGCCCACCAGGCTGCCGGAGGCATGCATCGGCTGCAGCGCCAGGCAGCAGTCGTCGCCGACCTGGTCTGCCGACACCAGCTCCGCCCCGCAAAGCAGCACCGGGGGCGGCGGCGCGGCAGGCGGCCCCGGGAGGGCCTCCACCGTGGCATCGTGCAACTGGCGTAGCGCCTGCGGCGGCGTCGCCTTACGAACGAGCACGAACGACTCGCCCGCGGGGGCGGAGGTGAGCATCGCCGCCCCGAAGTCCACCAACCGCGCCAGACGCTCCAGGATGGCCCGGGCCGAGTCGCGCTCGCCAGTAGTGGTGACGGCGATGGCGCTGATCCCATGCACCACCGTCAGGTCGAACAGCCGACGCTCCAGCGACGCGTTCAGCCGTTCCAGCGCCGCCAGGCGGGTGGTGCCTTCCGCCGCGTCTGGGGTGCCACCAGGCGCGGGCACCAGCGGCAGCGCCGGGAGGGCCGGCGGATCCGGTCGGGAGCACGGGCGGGCCAACAGCGCGCGCACCCGGTCGAGCAAGGCCTCCGGGGTGAACGGCTTGGGCAGGTAGTCGTCGGCGCCGGTCTCGCGCCCCCAGAACTGCTGGTGCTGCGCCTGGTGAACGCTCAGGATCAGGAACGGCACGGCGGCGGTGCGCGGATCGCCCTTCAGCAGGCGGCAGAGCTGCAGGCCGCTCATCTCGGGCATCTCGACATCGGCGATCACCAGGTCGGGCGCCTCCCGGAAGGCGGTGTTCATCGCCGCCAGGCCATCGGCGGCGGCCAACACGATGTAGCCCTCCTGCTCCAACAGGTGGCGCACCATGTTGATCACCGTGAGGCTGTCGTCCACCACGAGGATGCGTTTGCGAGCGAGTGCGTCTCTTGCCATGGCCGTAGCCTGTGGGATCCTCTGCCGCGCCGGCCGGGCACTGCGAAGGGCCACGCGCGGCAGACGACCTCGCTGTGCCGTGGGAGCCGCGTGGGTTTGCCGCCGGATGGCCAGACGGGCAGGCGCCAAACGGCCGCGCTCAGGTGCCGGGCGCTGGCGCCTCGGCGGGAGGGGCCGCGGCCAACTGCCGTTCTGCCGCGACGACCGCCTCCGCGCAGCTCTCATAGATCGCGAAGAGGGAGTCGAGCCCGGTGATCTGGAGCACCTTGCGGATCTGCTCGCTGGGTTCGGCGATGTAGAGGCTGCCGCCCGCCTTGCGCAGGCGCGTGTAGATGCTGACCATGCTGC
This sequence comes from Armatimonadota bacterium, assembly GCA_012512505.1. Taxonomy (GTDB): domain Bacteria; phylum Armatimonadota; class JAAZEB01; order JAAZEB01; family JAAZEB01; genus JAAZEB01. Next base: position 7,212 of record JAAZEB010000305.1, read on the forward strand.
CCAGCCCGACGCTATCCACAAAGTCGAGGGCGCCCAGGTGCAGCACGGCGAAGCGATGCCCCTCCTGGGTGAGGCTGATCAGTGCCCCGCGGAAGTAAGCGGCGCTGAAGGCATCCAGTTCGCCGCGCAGATGGACTACCGGGATCCCCGTAGGGGTATCCTCAATCGAAATACCAAAGTTGAGGAGCTGCTGCTGGGTCTCTGCCTCGTCACGGATCTCGATCAGGCGAGAGGCGCCGGTGGTATCCAGCACGCGGCGCACCGGCGGGCTAGGGTTCTGGACGCGCAGCTTTCCGGGAACGCGCTGGTGAGCGCTGATCAGCGTGCCCAGCGCGGCGCTATCCAGCAGGTAGAGGCGCTCCATGTCGAGGGTGATGTCGCGGTAGCCTTCACCAACGAGGGTGGTGATCGCCTTCTTTAGCTCGGGTGCGGTAGATGCGTCCAACTCACCCTCGAGCCGGATGACCGGACACGCCGGGTCCTCACGCACCAGCTCGATGTTGAGAGTGGAATCGGTCATGCTACTCCTTCCGCCGCTCTAATGCTACCCGCCGCCAGGCCTGGCGAAACCCAGCGCGGGTGGCTGCAGCAAGCGGGCGCTGCCGGGCAGCCGTGCCGAACACCCGAAGGGTTGGATTGGACAAGGTCCCGCACCCACCTGCCGCCGGGCGCGGCCGCGCGGCACCGGCCGCGCCTGCTCATTCCCACACTTTCTCAGTTGGCTACCGCCCGCCTGGACTCCTTGCGGGTGCCGTTTGGGTGCCGCTGAGGGCCAGCACCAGCGGCGCCGCGTCGCCGCCGCCGGCGGTCACCTGCACCGCGGCAACCTCTTTCGTGGGCAGAGGGTTGCGCACGGTGTGGGCGCGCAGGTAAAGCGAGTCGCCTCCGGCCGTCTTTCCCTCCCACACCACCGGTGCCTGGAACGCCAGCCGTGGGTCACGCACGGCGCGGATGTTCCAGCCGTAGCGCAGGGGCACCGGCATCTGGGTGCCGTCGGCGTAGCACACCACGAGCTGGCCCACCGTCTCCCCCTCCGCGGTCTCCCACCCGGTCGCCAGCAGGAACGTTAGCTCCGCCGCCGTTCTCCCCACCGGGATCGTCATTGACTCCGGGTAGCGGGCCGGAAGCAGCGGCGCGGCCAGCGCGACCGCCTTCCGCGTCTCCGGCAGCAGGAAGAGGGTGTCGCCTAGGCGCTGCTCGCCGGACGGCAGCGCCGACAGATCGTAGGTCGGTCCATACCCAAGCCAGCCATCGCGCCGCGGGGTGTCTTGCCAGGGAAGCTGGGCCAGCGGGGTGAGATCCACCGTGAAGCCGGCCTGCTCCCCGGAGGGGTGAGGCAGCGCCGGCCACGCCCGCACGAAGCGGCGGGGCATGGTGGCCGTCACTTCGTCGAGCGGCGGTGCGTCGGGCGACCAGGCGTACTCCGCGGCCAGCAGGTAGGCCCAGAACTGGGGAAACTCACGCCGGATGGCGGTGATGTTGCCGTTGTAGCCGGTCCAGGTGGTCTGGATCAGGCCGGTGGCATGGGTGGCGGCGGCCTGGGCGAAGCCATGGACGTTGCGCGGGTTCTGCCAGGTGGCTGCCCAGGTCTCGAAGCCGGCCTGGCGGAACAGGCGCAGGCTCGGATAGTCGGGCGCGGGCACGTAGTGCCAGTCGGTGATCAGAATATCCTTGGGCAAGCGCGCGCGCAGCTCTTCAGCCTCGGCCTGGCTCTTGGCGTGCGTGGCGTCGCGCCCCTCGCCCGGCCCCAGCAGCATGTCGCCCCACATCAGCGTGCGCGCGCCCCGCGCCGCGAGGTAGTCGCGCAGCTTGATGGTATCCTCCACGAACAGGTCGGCGACGCGGCGCCCCTTGCAGGGCCCCTCCTGGGCGAACTTGCCGCGGTGGGTGAACTCGTCATGGCCAATGTGGAAGTAGCGCGGGTTGTCAAACAGCGCCAGCGCCTCGTCGAAAACATCGAACACCAGCTCGTAGCTGCGCGGATTGGAGGGACAGTAGGCATACTTCGCCTGCGGATCCTCCGCCAGGTCGAGGTGCTGGTTGTTGCGGAACATCCAGCCGACGTGCCCCAGCGTCTGCACCAGCGGGATCACCTCGATGTGGTAGTCGCGCGCCAGGGCGAGGAGAGCGCGCACCTCCTCTTTCTCCATCCCCCAGGGCATGTGCAGCTCCGGGTGGCGGTCCCACTTGACGTACTCGCACTCCAGCAGGATCGTGTTGATCTTGTGCGGTGCCAGCACGTTGCGGATCAGGTCGCGATGGAGAAAGGTGGACCAGTGGTCGGTCAGGAGGTGGACGCCGCGCACCGGGAGGGCCGGCCAGTCGCGAATGACGGCGGCGGGCAGCCGTAGAGAGGCGGCAGGCGTGGCCGCGTTGTCGCGCTGCAGCATCTGCAGCAGGGTGAAAACGCCGTAGAGCGCCCCCCGGGCATCGGCGCCGGCGATCAGCACCGATCCCGGTGCCGCGCGCAGCAGGTAGCCCTCGGCCTGGCGCACCGGTTCTGCCCCGGCAGCGGCCAGCCACTTCCGCGTCGGTGCACTGCCCAGTGTGCCGATGAGGATCGCGTTCCGGCGGTCGTGGCCGGCCGTCGCAGCCGCCGTGGGCACTCGCACGCCGAACTCCGCGCGCAGGCGGTCGCGCAGTTCGCGGGCGGCGCGGCGGCTGCCGGCATCCGCGGCAAAGAGGATGCGCGTCTCTCCGTTGAGGACGAAGGTGCCGCGCCCCGGGCGCCACTCCCGCGGCGCCGGGATCACTCGGGTCTCGTCGTCCTCCGCCGGCTGGCGGAGCGCCGGCACGTCACGCACCGGGAGGGCTTTCGGCGTGGCTGCCGGCGGCGCTGGCGCCGGCACCGCGTCGGTGGCGGTGATCTGCAGCTCGATCCGCGAGTGGAACGGGCGTCCGGTCTGGATCGGGGCCGCCAGGTAGCCCAGCCAGAAGACCGGCCGCTCCTGCAGCCACGACTGTGGCACCATCCGGGCGTCGTAGAAGTCCAGCCCGGGGGCGTCCCCCGCCACCGCGATCCGCAGCGTGCCGAGGCGCGAAGCGATCTGCAGCCGGCGCAGCGGCGGCAACACCATCGCCGCCTTCGGGCTGGTGCCGCTGCTCCAGAACGGGATCCGGCCCTCGCGCGCCCCCTCGGTCGTGTCGGCCTGGTACGGCTCCCCGGCCAGCACTACCGACGAGAGGCAGCCGGCATTGTACTCCAGAATGGCGGGAGCCTCCTTGCGCAGCGTGCCCTGCAGGTCGAGGACGGCGCGGTTCCCCTCCAGGAGATCGACGGTGTAGGTCATCTCTACAACGTCGTTGGCTACGTGCAGCGCGAGGCGCTTCCCGCCGGGGATCGTGGCTTGCTCGACCCGCGGGCGGACGCGGCTCAGGGTGAAGTAACCTTGCGACCAATCGGGCGCGGCGATACTCACCGCGGAGCGGCTGATGATCGGGCGCCCTCGGAAGGTGAGCATCAGCCCGGTGCCCGCGAACAGGCCGTCGTAGGTGGAAACCGTGGCGCTTAGGTCCCCCACGGTCAGCGTGTTGGCCGGCGCTGCCGTGGCCGGTCTCCCCGCCATCAGCAGCCAGAGCGCGGCCAGCGCCGCCAGGAGACCTCGGCGCGCCGCGCTCCCCGGAACCGTCTGCAGCGTGCATTCACGTGCCATCGAGGCCATTATACCAACTGGCCGGAGAGGGGGTCAAACGCCCCGGGGACGGTTGCGCCGCGCCGGGTACGGCAGGCGGAAACCGGCGCGCCGGGCGCGAATAGGAGAGCGGAGCCGGAGCTGCTCCCGGAGGATACCATGGATCAAGGTTGCGGCGAGCTGCTGTTCGTGAACGGGCGCATCTGGCTGGCGCCTCCCCAGACTGCCGAGGTCGAGGCGCTGCTGGTGCGCCAGGGTCGTGTGGCCGCCGTGGGAGAGCTGGCCGCGGTGCGCGCCGTGGCTGGCGCCGCCCTGGAGGTCGATCTGCAGGGCGCGACGCTGCTGCCGGGGCTGATCGATGCCCACTGCCACCTCCTCTGGTATGGCGAGATGCAGCGGCGGTGGGTGGACCTGCGCGGCGCCTCCTCGCTCGCCGAGATTCAGGCTCGCCTGCGCCAGCGCCTCGCGGAGCGCCCACCCGCGCCGGGCGAGTGGCTGCTGGGTCGGGCCTTCGATCAAGACCGGCTCCCTGGCGGGCGCATGCCAACGGCGGCCGACCTGGATGCCGTCGCGAGCGACGTGCCGATCGTGATCCAGCGCGTCTGCTGCCACGCGCTGGTGGCGAACACGCGGGCGCAGGCACTGGCCGGTGTGCAGGCGCCGGAGGGCCTCCTCACCGAGGATGCGATGGACGTGGTCTGGCGCGTGGTGCCCCCGATGACGGCGGCGGAGCGGGTGGCGGCGGCGGAGCTTGCCTGCCGCGAGGCGGCGGCGGTGGGGTTCACCGGCGCGCAGTGTATCGTGGCGACGGCCGAGGAGGTGGCGGCGTTCCGCGAGTTGGCCCGGCGCGGCGCGCTGCCGATCCACCTGCGCCTGTTGGCCGGCGACCTGGCGTTGCTCGACCCGCCGGAGGCGCGCGAAGTGGTGCCGTGCCGTACCTTGAAGCTCTTCGCCGATGGCTCCCTCGGCGCGCGCACTGCCGCGCTCTCCCAGCCGTACGCGGACCAGCCGGAGACCTCCGGGCGCCTCCTCTGGGATCCGCCGGCGCTGCGTGAGTGTGTCCGCCGCGCGCACTGTGCCGGCTACCAGGTGGCGATCCACGCCATTGGCGATGCCGCCATCGAGGCCGCCCTCACGGCGATTGCCGCGGCGCAGGCCGCCCACCCGCGCCCCGGCGCCCGCCACCGCGTGGAACACGCCTCCGTGCTTCCTCCGCACCTGGTGGACCGCCTCGCCACGCTCGGGGTCACCACTGTGGTGCAGCCGCAGTTCACCGTCTCCGACTTCTGGACCGGGGCTCGCCTGGGTGTCGAACGCGCCGGGTGGGCCTATCCGTTCCGCACCCTGCTGCGGAAAGGAGTGCCGGTGGCCGGCAGCACCGACTGCCCGGTGGAGACGCTCGACCCATTCCAGGCGATCGCCCGGGCGGTGGCGCGGACGGTGCGCGCCGAGCGCCTCCGCGTGCCGGAAGCCGTGGCGCTGTTCACGCGCGGTGCCGCCTACGCCGGCTTCGGCGAGGAAGAGCATGGCGCGCTATTCCCCGGCTACCAGGCCGACCTGCTGGTGGTCCCGGAGGACCCGCGCGAGCTGCGGCCGCGGCGCCTTGCCGCGCTGCGCCCGGAGCTGACGCTCGTCGGCGGGCGCGTGGTTCACGCCGTCGGGCGGTTCCGCGGCCTCGGTTGAGCGCCCCGCCAAACCGGTTGGAAGCGCGGTCCTTAGGAATCGGGAAGAGAGGGTCGAGGGTTTCGCGCCGGCCTGCCCGGAAGGGCACCTTCAGGCAGGCCGGCGCAACGCAGAGCCCCGGCTACGTCGCGCGCCGGGCTGAGGGGGTTACTGCTGCTGCTGTGGCTGCTGCTGCTGGCCGCGGCGGCCGCCTTGCCCGGGCAGCCGCGTCACGATGACGGCGCGGGCCACCACGGGCGCGCCGGGTTCGGCTGCGGCTGGCGCCTGGCCGGCCGTCCGGCGAATCTGCGGCAGCACCTGCACGAAGGCGCCCTCTTCGATGTCGGCAAACTTGATCGGCGTGTGACGCAGCACGCGCGCCCTTTCCGTGGGCTGCACTTCCAGCTTCTCCGGCTGCGCGTTCTGGCCCAGCGGCGCCGTCTCAATCGTCAGCGGCTGCAGCGAGATCACCCGGCCCACCACCGGCTGGTTGGCCCGGGCGGCACCCGGAGCGGCTGCGGCGGCGGGGGTCTCCGGTGCCTGTGGCGGTGCTGGCGGGGTCTCGGCGGGCTGGCCGTTGGCCCCGGCGGCCGGCTGGGTGCGGCGCGTCCGGGCAAAGCTCTGCAAGGCGGCCCGCGCCAGGGTATTGGCCGTGCGCAGCTCGGCGCGCGTCGGCGTGCCCAGCGGCTTGGCGACGTTGAGGATGCCGTTCGCGGTCAGCTTCGCACCATCACGCTCGCCCGTCACGGCCACCAGGCAGCCCTCGGTCAGGTCCTGCAGCCTGGCCTGCTCAAAGCGCGCGAAGGTCGTCTCCGCCGTCACCGTCACTGGAGTGGCCGCGCTGTTGCGTCGTAGCGGCTGCAGGCTGAAGCCGTTCTCCGTCTTGGCGGCTACCCGGCCAGTGAGTGTCTGCTGTCTCCGCGCTTGTGCCTGGGCACCGCCGGCCGGCCGCGCCGCTGGTGCTGCCCCCGGGGTCGCGGCCGGGGCCTCCTGCGCCGTCAGGCGCGGCGTGCCCCACATCAGCGCACAAAACATCCCTGCGACAACAATACGGAACCTCATCGTGGTCCTCCCATCGCTCGCGCGGGGCTGGCACCGTCCTACGCGTGCCACAACCGCGTGGTGAAGCGGGCCGTGTCTGGGCTGCCGGCGTCTTCTCCTGGATGGGGGCAACCAGACGCGGCCAACACGGGGTCTGGCGTTCGCAGCGGCCGGCCGATCTGCGGGCCCGGCAGCCTGCCTCGCCTGGCGCCAGCGGGGCGCACCCGCGTGCACCTACTAATCGACCCTTAGACGCACCGCGAGCGCGAAGGTTGCTTGCCTGGCCGCGCGATTTGCGCTGGCATCGCTTCGAGAGGCTACACAGAGCGCAGGAGGTTGCGCACCTCCGATGGCGAGGCGCCTCCCTCGCTGACCAGTTTCACCAGGTCGCTGATGTCGTGCAGGCGCAGACCGCGCGGCTCCGCGGCCACGACGATCTGCATCCGGGTGCTCTTCATCACCCCGGGAAACTCGCGTGCCAGGATCGCGTCCAGCACCTGCTTGCGGCTGCCGGCGAGCGTCTCGCGCACGTACTCGTCGTTGGGGAACAGCACCAGCGCCGCCTCTACCAGGTCGGCGGCCAGCGCGTCGTGGCCGAGGTGCTCAAACTCCTCCAGGAAGCGGCTCACCGGGCCGGGCACCTCCGCGTCTGGCGCCTCTGCCGCGTCCTCGGTGGCCGGCGCTGCAGCGGCCGGGGCGCTCTCGGAAGCGCCAGCGGGCGGCAGCGGACTCATGCCGCTCAGCGAGGGGCGCACCACCTCTGCCGGGTGGCCGGCCAGCGTGCTCAGCACGAACGGATAGAGCGCGCCTGCCGTGCCCTCGGCATAGGGCGCCAGCACTCCTGCCAGGTGCTCGCACTCGGCGTAGCGGCGGGCAGAGTCGGCCATCCGAGCTCGCACTGCCTCGGGATCTGCCGGCGGGGTCGCCGCGGCGCCGGCCTGGCGCCGGCCTTTGCGGTCGCGCTTGCCCGTAGTGGCCTTGGCTCCTAGCGACTGCTGCAGGGCCTGGTACTCCTCCTCGCTGAGGGAGCCCGCCGCCAGGCGCAAGAAGAGGTCGCGCTCTGGCTGCAGGCGCTCGGCGGCGCGGGCCACGCCCTGATGCAGCAGGGCGAGCACGTCGTCGCGCGCGTAGGCCAGCCCGTCGGGCGCGGCGGCGTGCAGGTCGATGTGCAGCTCGCGGGCCGCCTCCTCGGTCAGGCGGTTGACGAGGCGGGCATCCCCGATCAAGTCGCCGGAACGGAAGCGCGCCAGCAGCGCCGCCGCCTCTTCGGCATCACTGAGGTGGATCAGATCGGCTGCCGGCTGGCCGCAGATGGAGGCGCCGCGGCGCAAGGCATCGACCACCGGCTCCCACAGCGGCAGGCGCGCCGGCCAGCGCCCGGCCATCTCTCGGATCACCAGTGCCAGGAAGACGGCGTCGCACATCGCCGCGTCGGCGGGCCGCAGCTCCAGATAGCGCCGCAGCTCCGACCGGCGGGCCGCGAGTGCGCGCGTGAACGCGTCGAACGTCTCAGGAGAGAGCACCGGCCGCGAGCGCTCGCGCGCGAAGAGCGGGGTCTGCACCAGGTGCAGGAAGTCCAGCAGCAGCGCCGCCGCCGGCCCGGGCTCCGCCTCGCCGCCCAGCAGGGAGGTGGCCAGCGCGCAGAGGGCCTGGGCACGCCGCGTCTGTTCCTCATCCGCTTCCGGGCCGGCGCACGCCGCCACGAAGGCGGCCCAGCGCGCTGGCGCCAGCGCTGCGGGCGAGAGTGGCAGCGACTCCGTCTCGCCGGCGTCGTAGGCCAGGCGAACCTGCACCGGCGTCAGCAGGCCGGGGGCCAGCAGGCGCTCCTCCGCGGCGGCGTCGCGCACCAGACCGTGGAGCCGGTGGCGCAGCAGCACGCGCTGCGAGTCGATGGCATACAGCGCGGTGATCAGCGCCCGCGTGCCTTGCTGACGCAGGCGTAGCCCCTGCCGTTGGGCCTCCTGCAGGGCGCGCGTGGCGAAGCGTGTGAACTCGTCGATCTGCGCCGCGGCACGCATCAGCCACCCCTCCCGGGCGAGGGTGGAGAGCTGCTCGTGGGCAAAGGTGCGCACGAACTCCTTCAAGGAGGCCGCCACCTCGCGGTAGCGGCTCATCAGGCGCGCCGGCGCGTAGCCGGTGCTGCGCAGCAGCCCCTCCAGCTCCTCCAGGCGTGCCTCCAACGCATGGTCGAACGCGCTCAGCAGTTGGTCGCAAGCGCGGGCGGCCTCGCGCAGCGGCGCGGCGCGGGAGGCAGCGGGACGGTAGACCCGCAGCGTGGCCGCCGGCGCGTCGCCCTCGGGATGGGTGAGGACTCCGCACCAAACCTCGGTGGGCCCGCCGACAGCGGCGGCGGCGTGCGCGCAGTCCAGCGCGTCCACGATCGCCGCCGGGGCGGGGCAGACGGAGCCAAGGGCGCTCTGGCAGGCCACCCAGAACGGGTCGTCGGTGCAGGCCAGCAGGGGTGCCGCGTCGGCCACGTTCCAGCGGGTGACGCGACGCGAGAGGCGGAAGGTGCCAACGTCGGTGATGCCGCCGATCACCTTCAGCGAGCGCTCCGGCACCACCATTTCGCCAGACGCGGAGAGGAGCAGGGGAGCCTCCGCGACGATCGGCAGGGCGAGCTCGCCCGACTCGGTGAGCCCGGTCACCTGCGCCACCAGGTCGCGCAGCGCCTCCCCGGAGGCCAGGCGCAGCTCCGCGAAGGTGCCGTGGGCCGGCTCA
>JAAZEB010000306.1 GCA_012512505.1 Armatimonadota bacterium
CAGAGTGCCCGAGCAATCTGCCTTCACACTGTTAGAATGCCGCATTGCTGCGGCGCTCCGGTACTCTCTCAGGAGATGGCCGTTTGCCACCCGCCTGTCTCCCGGATTGGCGACAGAGCCGGGCATGGGGGCCTCCTACGGCGGCCGGCGAGGCGCCGGCGATCCGACCGGTCGGCGTTGGAGACGCCTCCGACGGGGGGCGCACCGGCCACCCTCGGGGTGTGCAACTATCGGCGCGCCGCCGTGGGATCTGCTGGCCTTTGCCCCCTTTGCCTACCGCCGTGGCGCGCCGGTTTGGGCCGCGAGGTAGAGCAGCCGCAGGAACTGGGCGCGGGTGAGCGCCTCCGGCTTGATCCCCGGGTCTCGCTGCACGGTTTCTTCGAGGAGGCCGACTACCTGCCGCTCCAGAGCATCGCGTAGGGCGGGCGCGGAACGCTGGCGGGCGGGATCGGAGACGCGGTGAGCGCGGGCGATCCAGCGGGCGGCCTCGGCGGCCCCCAGCGGCTCCGCCGGCCGCAGTGCCTCCCCAGACCGAACCGTGCCCAGCACGCCCAGACCGCCCAGCGCCCGGGCGGCGGGAGCCAGCGGCGCATCGCCCGCCACGTCGGCGAACTGCGGGGCCGCGGCCGGTGCCGCCAGTTGGGGATGGCGCACGCGCATCCACTGCCACAGCCAGCCCACCGCTGTGCCGCGATCTACCGGCTTCTCTGGCTCCGCCTCGTAGGTCGGCAGCAGGCCGATCAAGCCGGCGTAGTTCAGCGCCTGGAAGTCACGGTGGTCGTAGTCCACATCCTTCAGGAAGATGGTGACCTGGTGGGAGAGGAGGGTGGTGTCTTGCACCAGCGCCACCGGCACCCGGGTGACCGGCAGGCCGGGCTGGATGGCGATATAGGCGGCGGTGCCGGCCGCCTGCCCGAGAGCCATCCAGGTCGGTTCCATACGGATGGTGCTGAGGCCGATGTGGGTGGCAGAGACGGCCACCGGCACCAGCAGCCCCTCGATCCCCTTGGGCACCATCACCCCGAACGGGATCTGGTACGGCTCAGTGTAGCCGCCATAGAAGAAGCCCTCTATGTAGTTCGGCTGCTCCGGCTTTGGCGGTTGGGTGGCGTGCGAGTCGAGCGAGTAATCGCCCACGCCCACCCCCTCGCGCTGAAGGGGGCTGCGCTTCTCGCCCTCGCGGGGGCGCGTGTCGTTCTCGGTGAACCAGTAGGCGCCGTGCAGGCGGCGTGCCTCGCGCACGTAAAGCTGCGTCGGCCAGTTGTCGTTGTCCACGAACTCGTCGCGAGCCAGCCCCCAGCGGTTGGCCTCAGCGCGGAACTCCTCTGGCAGCTCCGGGTCGTTCTGCAGGAAGTAGAGCAACCCCTGGATGTAGACGCGGTGGGCTCGGATGATCTCCTCGCGCCGCTTCCAGTCGGCGGTCGGGTAGTCGTAGTTTTGGCCGACGAAGTCGGTGGAGGGCCAGTAGGCGCCGCTGTTGTTGATGTCCCACTTATCGTTGGGCAGCAGGCCCTGGTAGCCGAGGATGCGCTTCCAGTTGGCGTAGCCAGACTTCACGTCGTCGATGATCTTCAGGTAGGGCGTGCGGTCGTACCCTTCCGGCTTGGGGATCGGCACCCGGTTGTCCGGGCGGCTGGTCATCGTGAGGCGATAGTTGTAGGCCTGCACGCGGTGGTCGCCGGAGCCATCGCCCACGCCCCAGACGATCTTGCGAGTATCGTTGTTCCAGTAGATCTCGCCGGCGTGCTGCTCGTTGAAGTCGGTGCGGCTCTCGCGCCCAACGCTGAAGGAGGCGCCGGCGTAGGCGGCCACGTCGCCCTCGTAGGTGGCATCGATGGTCACCTTGCCGGTCAGCGTTCGCGTCGGGCCGCCGGTCAGGTCCTCGAAGGTGACGGCGACGACGCGGTCGCCCTCCTTGGTGACGCCGGTGGCGCGCAGTTGGCGGTAGAGGGAGATGTTGGGCTCGGCGGCCACCATCAGGGTGAGCACCGACCGGGCCACGCGCGGCTCGAACTTGTAGCCGCCGATGGAAACCTCCAACTGGCGCGACTTGGGGCCGTAGACGGTGCGGTAGTAGTTGGCGACGTGCCGGGTGAACTCCTTAAAGTAGCCGCCATGCGTCTGCTTATAGCGGAAGTCGGTGTTGCTGAGGCCGCCGGCCATCATCCCGCCGATCCAGCGGGAGGGCTCCACCAGCGCCACGGTGGCGCCCAGGCGCGCGGCGGCAAGGGCGGCGGCGATTCCTCCTGGCGTCGCCCCCACCACGAGCACATCGTAATGGTCGCCGCGGGGGGCGTTCGCGTTGGCCGGCGGCAGCGTCCAGTCAGCGGCCGGCTGGCTGCGCGGGCTTTCCGGTGGCGGCGAGCCCTCCCCCAGGGCGGCCAGGTGGTAGATGTAAAGCGTTGAGGGCTGCAAGCCGTCATCGGTGGTTCGCAGCGCATCGCCGGGCAGATCGCGGATCGGCCGGCCGTTGCGGAAGAGCCGATAGCCCGCCACCGGCTGGGCCGGCGGCAGCCAGTCCAGCTCCAGCTTGTCCGGCGCCAGGGAGACGATGCGCAGCCCGGTGGGCGCCTCCGGGGCGGGGGCGGCGATGGCGACGGCCGGCAGGGCGGCCAGCAGCAGCAAAATGGCAGGTACGCGAACGAGGAAACGCATCGGCAAGGTCCTTTGCTGGGAGGGGCATCGCGGCTTGCCGGGTATCGCGCGGCAGGCGGCGATGCGGGCTATGCCTTGAGCAGGCCGTTATCGAGCGCGTAGCGGACCAGCTCGGCGCGGCTGCGCAGCTCCAGCTTGTCCATGATATGCGCCTTGTGGGTCTCCACCGTCTTCACGCTGAGGAAGATCATGTCAGCGATCTCTTTGTTGGTGTAGCCCTGGGCGATCAGCTTCAGCACCTCACGCTCGCGCTCGCTCAGCTTGTTCCCCAGGTGGCTCTGCCGTTCCTGGGCGATCGTTTTGCGCTGGAGCTGGTTGACGAGGGCGCGCGTCATCGTGGGGTGCAGGTACACGCCACCCTGATGTACCACGCGGATCGCCTGGATCACCTCGGTGTCCGCCGCCTTCTTCACCACGTAGCCGGAGCCGCCGGAGGTCATGATGCGCTCCATGTAGCTCTCGTCGTCGTGCATGGTCAACATGACGACCTTCACCTGGGGGTGCTCCTTCTTGATGCGGTCGAGCGCCTCCAGGCCGCTGATGCCCGGCATGGTGATATCCAGCAGCAGGATGTCCGGGTTCAACTCCTTAGTTTTCCGGATCGCCTCTTCGCCGTCGGCGGCTTCGCCAACCACCTCCATGTCGGGCTGCTCGCTCAGGAGCAGTCGGAGGCCGCTGCGGAAGACGGCATGGTCGTCCGCCAGGAGCAGGCGAATCTTCTGGTCAGTCATCGGTCTCTCCTTCGAGAGATCACTCATCAGGCTCCCCCTCAAGGGTCAGTGGCGTCTCAATGAACACGGTGCACCCGGCGCCGGGGCGCGACTCGAAGGTGCAGGTGCCGCCGAGGAGGCCGGCCCGTTCCTGAATGCCGATCAGGCCCAGCTTGCGCTCCTCGGGCGCGTATTCCAGGGTGGCCGCCACGTCGAAGCCGACGCCGTCGTCCTCGATGATGGCGCGCAGCTTGCCCGCGTGGGCACGCAGCAGCACGCTCACGTTGCGCGCCCCAGCGTGCTTGGCCACGTTGGTCAGCGCCTCCTGCACGATGCGGTAGATGGCGATCTCCACCGAGCCGGCGAGGCGGCTAGTCTCCAGGCCATCGCGGTGGAAATCCACCCGGATGCCGGTGCGCCGCTCGTACTCCTGGCAGTAGCGCTGCAGGGCCACCGAAAGCCCCATGTCGTCCAGCACGCTGGGGCGAAGCTCCAGCGCCAGGTTGCGCACCTCGTCGAGGGTGCGCGCCGCCATCGCCCGCAGCTCCGCGGCCATCTGCTGCGTCTCGTCGGGCGTGTGGGCCGACCGCAGCCGCTTCAAGCCGATCAGCAGCGAGGTGAGCGATTGCCCGGCTCCGTCATGCAGCTCCCGGGCGATGCGCCGGCGCTCCTCCTCCTGGGCGGTGATCACCCGGTTCAGCAGGTACGCACGGTTCTTCTCCTTGCGCTTCAGCTCCTCCCAAAGGCGGGCGTTCTCAATCGCCATCCCGATCTGCTGCCCCATCGCCAGCAGCAGCGACACCTCCACCGCGTTCAGCTCCACGCAGTGGTCGCACTCGGCTTCCCGGCCGGGCGGGCACGGCTTGGTGCAGTAGAGCAGCATCACCCCCGCTACCTGGCCGCGCGCCATCAGCGGCACCCCGGCCACGGCGTAGGGCGGCGGGCTCCCCTTCTGCGCCTCCGAGAGCCGCGTGTTGTCCGGCGTGCTGTAGACGATCAGCGGACGCCCCGCCTCCACCACCCGGCGCGGCACGCCTTCGCCCACGCCAAACGCGGTGCCGTCTGGCAGCGGCGGCCGCGGCACGCCCCGCGCCGCCCGCGGCTGCAGCCGGCCGGTCTCGGGATCGAGCACCAGCACCTCGCCGCACTTCATGTCGACGATCTCGAGCACTTTGTCCAGCGCGTCGTTGAGGATCGTCTGCAGATCCAGCGAGCGGCTGATCGTCTCAGCCATCGCCACGAGCGCGGAGAGCTCCTTGTTGCGCACCGCCAACGTCGCGTCGGTGGGCGACAGCGCCGACGCGGGCGAGCGGGCGCCATTGCCGCCGACCGCGTTCCCCTCCCCGGCATCGGATTCCGCCGGCACAGCCTGCGCCAGGCTCTCCGGGTCCACCACGGATCGGCTCAACAGGCCCTCTCGGCATCGACGCGACTCTGTCTGCAACGTGCCACTCCCCGGCCGATGGCCGCCCCGAGGCGACCCGCGGCTTGACCCCATCGGCAGATTCTCCCTACTATTGTACTAGCTTCTCCTGCCGATGTCCATAGGAACATAACCCCATTGCCCGTCAGTGAAAACCCCGACCGCGCGACCGCCCCCTCACCCCCTTGACCGCCGCACAGGGAAAACGCGTCCGCCCGAGAACTGAACGGCTGGAAGGCATTCCGCTGGCCTGGCAGAGGAGCGCGCCGGGATGTTCGCGGAGCGATCCCACCGCTCGGGCTGATGCCAGGGCTGGCGGGTTTTTCCTGACGAAAGGGGTACTATGCGTGGGATATTCGCAAGTGGGGTGGCGATACTGATCGCCGCCGGGCTGGCGAGCCCGTGGGCCGCGGCCCAGGAAGGGGCGCTGCGGATCGACGGCTACCTGCAGGCGCGTGCCGTTGCCACCGAGCGCCCGACAGCGGCCTATACAGACGATGGCACCAGCTTCCTGGTGCGGCGCGCGCGCGTGCGGTTCACGCACGACGTGGGCATCGCTCGCTTCGTCGTCCAGCTCGATGGTGCCGCCTCGGCCAACCCGATCATCCGTGACGCCTATGTCCAGGTTCCGTTCGGTCCCGGTGATACGGCGGAGAAGCCGTTTTGTTTCTGGGCCGGGCAGTTCAAGGTCCCGTTCGGCTACACGATCCCCGAAAGCTCCAGAGTGCGCCTCTTCCCGGAGCGCCCGGTCGGCTTTGAGACTACCGTGATGGGCAACGCCCTCTTTCCTACGGTGCGGGACCGCGGCGTGCGCCTCACCTACACGCGCGCGCCCTTGCAGGCCGACCTTGCCGTCGTCAACGGCGGCGGCATCAACGCGCCGACCAACGACCCGGACAACAGCAAGGACCTCTACGGGCGCCTGGAGTACCGCTTCGGAGTGGTCTCGGCGGTAGCATCAGCCCGGGTGGGCAGCCAGCGGGTGGGCACGGTGGACCGCCAGCGCAGCGTGTGGGGCCTTGGCATCCGCGTTACGCCGCTGCTTACCGGCGAGCTGAGTGCCGAGTACGCCGCCGGCCTCGACGCGGTGCCGGGCAGAGCCGAGCCGGAGGCGTGGTACGTGCAGTATCTCTACCCGCTCAACGCGCGGTGGAAGGTGGGCGCCCGCTACAGCGCCTGGGATCCGGACACCGAGAACATCGGCGTTCCGGGGGCCGCGGGCGAGGAGCGGGGCCCCGGGTTCGTCGTCGCCTACCAGCCAGACGCGCGCCTCCGCTTCACCGGCGCTGTTGATTTGCTGCGGGTGACGGCGGATGCCCAGCGCCGGTCGGCTACCGTCGGCGTGCTGCAGACGCAGTATGCGTTCTGATCGGGGGCGGCTGCTCGGTTGACGGCGCCGGAGGCGCGATGCTACAATGGGCGCACGAAAGGGGCACCGATGACCAGGAGGATCCGGGTAGGCACGCGCGGCAGCGCCCTCGCGCGCGCGCAAACAGAGTGGGTGATCGCTCGCCTGCAGCAGGTGCACTGCGACCTGCCGGTGGAAACCCGAATCATCAAGACCCTGGCCGACCGCGTCCAGGATGTGCCCCTGCATGGCTTCCGCGAGCGCGGCGTCTTCGTCAAGGAGATCGAAAAGGCCTTGCTCGACGGGGAGATTGACCTGGCGGTCCACTCGATGAAAGACCTGCCCAGCGACCTGCCCGCCGGCCTGGTCATCGGGGCCGTGCCGCCCCGGGAGGAGGCGCTCGACGTGCTGGTGGTGCGCGACGCGGCCGGCAGCGGCGCGTCGGGACCCCTGCCGCTGCCCCCGGGCGCGGTGGTGGGTACCTCTAGCCTGCGGCGGCGAGCGCAGCTCTTGCACCATCGCCGCGACCTGCGGACGGTGGATCTGCGCGGCAACGTGGAAACGCGCCTGCGCAAGCTCGATGCCGGTGAGATGGACGCCATCGTGCTGGCCGCGGCCGGCCTGAACCGCCTTGGGCTGGCGGAGCGGATCACTTGCCGGCTGCCGGAGGCGCTGGTGCTGCCCGCGGTGTGCCAGGGCGCGCTGGCGATCCAGTGCCGGGCCGACGATGCCTGGCTGTTGGAGCGGCTGGCGGTGCTGGAAGATCCCGCCACGCGGCTCTGTGTCCGGGCGGAGCGGGCGCTCCTCGCGGCCATGGGCGGTGGCTGCGCCGTTCCCATCGGCGCCCTCGCCCGGGTGAAGGCCGACTGCCTGACGCTGAGCGGCGTGGTCGCCACCCCGGATGGCGACTGTCTCCACCGCGATGCCGCGACCGGCTCTCCGGATGACCCGGAGGAGCTTGGGCGCCGCCTGGGTGAACGGCTGCTGGCCGCCGGGGGGCGGCAGATATTGGACAGCATGAGGTTACCGCATGGGTAGTGGCTGCGTATTCCTGGCGGGCGCCGGACCCGGAGACCCTGGGCTGGCAACCGAGCGGGCGGTGGAGTGTCTGCGGCAGGCCGACTGCGTGGTGTATGACCGCCTGGCCAACGAGCGCCTGCTGGCGCACGCGCGCCCGGACGCGGAGCGCCTCTACGTGGGCAAGGAGGCGGGCCGGCACGCGCTGCGCCAGGAGGAGATCAACCAGCTCCTGGTGACGAAGGCGAGCGAGGGGAAGGTGGTCTGCCGCCTCAAGGGGGGAGATCCCTACGTGTTCGGGCGGGGCGGCGAGGAGGCCGAGGCCTGCCGCGCTGCCGGCATCCCGTTCGTGGTGGTGCCCGGGGTCACCTCCGCCATCGCCGTTCCGGCCTACGCCGGCATTCCTGTTACCCACCGGGGCGTTGCCACCAGCTTCGCGGTGGTCACTGGCCACGAGGATCCGACCAAGGCGCAGTCTGGCATTCGCTGGGAGCACCTCGCCCGCGGCGTGGACACGCTGATCTTCCTGATGGGGGTGGAGAACCTGGCGCAGATCGTGGCGCAGCTTCGCGCGCACGGCCGGCCGGCGGAGACGCCGGTGGCCCTGATTCGCTGGGGCACCCTGCCGCGGCAGGAGACGTTGGTGGGCACCCTCGATGACATCGTGGCGCAGGTGCAGCAGACCGGTTTCCGCTCGCCGGCGGTCACGGTGGTGGGCGAGGTGGTGCGGCTACGGGAGGCGCTGCGCTGGTTCGACACCCGGCCGCTGTTCGGCCTGCGCGTGTTGGTGACGCGGGCGCGTGAGCAGGCCTCGGCGCTGGTGGCCCAGTTGGAGGCGCAGGGCGCCGAAGCGATTGAGTTCCCGACGATCCGCCTCCAGCCCTTGGCCTGGGAGGAGGACGTGGCGGGTTACGACTGGATCCTCTTCACCAGCGCCAACGGCGTGCGCTATTTCTTCGAGCGCCTGCGGGCCCTGGGGCAAGACGCGCGCGCCATCGGCCCGGCGCGCCTGGGCGCCATCGGCCCGGCCACGGCGGCGGCGCTGGAGGGCCTCAGCCTGCGGGTGGACTTCGTGCCCGACCAATTTGTCGCCGAGAGGGTGGTGGAGCAGTTCCCGGAGGATCCCGCCGGGAAGCGGGTGCTGATCCCGCGCGCCCGCGCGGCCCGGGAGGTACTTCCGGAACGCCTGGCCGAGCGCGGCGCCCGCGTGCGCGTTCTGCCGGTCTACGAAAACGTGCCGGATACCAGCGCGGCAGAGGCGCTGCGCGCCCGGCTGGCCGAGGGCGGGATCGACCTGGTGACCTTCACCAGCGCCTCCACGGTGCGCAACTTGGTAGAGGCGATCGGCGCCCAGGCGCTGGCTGGCGTGCCCGCGGCCTGCATCGGGCCGATCACCGCGGAGGCGGCCCGCGCCGCCGGCCTCTGCGTGGAATTCGTCGCGGCCGAACACACCATCCCCGGCCTGGTGCAGGCGATCGTGGCGCACACCCGCCCCCAGGCCTCCTCACTCCCATCTCCTGCCGGGTAATGCCCCTGGTGAACTTGCCCCACCCGTTGTGAGCACGCCGATGGGTCGCCGTGCCGGCTCCGGGTAGCCGTGAACGGCGGCGCCAGCCGGCGCGCGGCACGGCCCTCGTTGCTCTGGCCCCGGAATGGGTATAACTGCGCCAACAACCACCAGGCAGGAGGGTTCGGATGCACAGCAAGAAGGGCAGCAAGGTCCCCGAGCACGGGAACATCGGGGAGAGCAAGAAGCCAACGACGATCGGAATCGGCCACATCGGTGAGACGCCCGAGACGGAGATGAACGTGGGCGGGGGCACCCGCACCATCCGCATTGACGACGAGGTGAGCCAGATCGCCGCGGGGGAGCCGGGGCTTCGCACCACCAGCCCTCCAGGGGGCGTCAGTGTGGAGGAGGAAGAGGAAATCAGCGAAGAGGAGTTCTGAACCTCGCGCCGGGGGATAGCGACGTGCCGGGCGGCCGCCGGGCAGCAGGTTGGCCTGCGCTCGCGGTCGCCTGACCGTCCCGGGCGCCTTGCCACGGCCCCCCCCGGGGCGTGAAAGACGCCCGCGGCGACATCGACGGTGCTCGCGGACCCAGAACTGTACTCAACCGGTATGCCGCCGCGGGCGTAGTGTCGTTGGTGCAAGCGCGGTGCCATTCCGCGGTCGGCCGCAGGATGCCTCCGGGTGTTCGGCGAACCTGAGCAGAGTAAACCTTTGCTGGCAGGCACCCCCCGGGGGCCACTTGGGAGGAAAGATGAGAGACGAGTCGCTTGACTTCCTGCGCCGCGTGTTGGAGGCACCCAGCCCGGCCGGCTACGAGCGTCCGGTGCAGCAGGTGGTGCGCGAGTGGGCCGGCCGCTATGCCGATGAGGTGCGGACGGACGTGCACGGCAACGTGATCGCCGCCCTCAACCCCGAGGGGCAGCCGCGCGTCATGCTCGCCGGCCACTGCGATCAGATTGCCTTGCAGGTCCAGTACATTGATGACAGCGGTTACCTCTTCGTCGACCAGATTGGCGGTCACGACGTGGCGGTGATCCTCGGCCAACACGTCGTCGTGTGGACCCGCAGCGGCCCGGTGCCGGGCGTGATCGCTCGCAAGCCGATCCACCTGATGAAGGATGACGAAGACAAGAAGCCGCCCAAGCTGCAGGATCTGTGGGTGGACATCGGCGCCGCCAACAAGGAGGAGGCCCAGGCGGCGGTGGAGATCGGCGACACGGTTACCTGGGTGCTGGGGATGCGCACGCTGCGCAACGACCTGGTGGCCGCCCCCGCGTTCGACGACAAGTCCGGCGTCTTTGTGGTGATGGAGGCGCTCCGTCTCCTCGCCGGCGAGAAGTTCCCGGCGGCCGTCTTCGCCGTCTCCACGGTGCAAGAGGAGCTCGGCCTGCGCGGCGCGATCACCAGCCCCTTCTCCGTGGAGCCGAAGGTGGGAATCGCGGTGGATGTCACCTTCGCCACCGACCACCCGGGCGTGGAGAAGAAGATCGTCGGCGATATCGCCCTCAACAAGGGGCCGGTTCTGCACCGCGGTCCGAACATCAACCCGGTGGTCTTCGAGCACCTGGTGGCGGCGGCGAAAGAGAAGGGCATCCCCTACCAGTTGAACGCTGCCCCGCGCGGCACCGGCACCGACGCCAACGCGATGCAGACCAGCCGCGGCGGCGTGGCAACCGCCCTGGTGAGCATCCCCAACCGCTACATGCACAGCCCGGTGGAGACCGTCTCGCTGCGCGACCTGCAGCACGCGGCCGAGCTGCTGGCCGCTTTCGTGCTGCGCCTTACCGCGGAGACCGACTTCACGCCGTAGGCTCTGTTGGCGAGAAACCGCCGCCCGGGTTCCGCCGCGCGCGGCTCCGGGGGTTAGAATGGGGGCGGGGAGGGTGATGC
>JAAZEB010000307.1 GCA_012512505.1 Armatimonadota bacterium
ATGCGTTGCTGTGTCACCGCGGCCGAGTGCTGTCAAGGCTCCTCGCGAACAAGAGCCTGCTGTGGCGACCCCTTAGGCGGATGATGCAGACGGCGTCGGGGTGCCCGGCGGCCGCTGCCGTTGTAATGAAGAGTGCATCGGGGAGTGTGGGCGCGGGAGCCACGAGGCTCTCCGCGAGATGATAGTGCAGGCTTTGCCGCGTGCGGCCGAAAAAGGGTCTTCCCTCAGCGTGGCGTGCAGCCGCTGCCGTGGCGAGACAGCCCAGACACCCGGTCGCTCGGGTACTCCCTCTCGCTATTGATGATACTCAGATAGGTCTGAAATCGCGAAATGAGGGTGCCGCCGGTCGGAGACACAGCGCTGCCTTCCCCTGGATCACGTTACGTGGCAATTGGGGCAAACTCCGACATGCCGGCACCGGTCTCACATTCCGGGAGGATGAGGAAAACGCTGCGTCTACGGCCGGGGTCACGGATACGGCTGGTCCAGGATGCGGACGAACCAGGTCGCGCGAATCCGAGGGTATGGTCACCGGGCGCCGCGTGCACAGCTATGTCAGCCGTTGGTGGAAAGGACGGCCATTGTGCATCCAGTGCCAGTATACCCCAGGGCTGCCGGTGCTGTCAAGCGTTCATTCAGCCCGTCAGCGCGCCGCGCGCCCGGGCGATGGCTGCCTTGACAACGGCTGGGTCGTGAAGTATAGTGGGAAAGGAGCTGGGACACGCCGGGGCGAAGCCGGCTTGGCCGGATGCGGCAGCGGCCGGATCGGCGTGCCTCAGTGGCGGTAGCGGGTCACCCGACGCGGGCAACGGTCGGGGTTGGCCGCCGTGCCGGCCTGGCGGCCGGGGCGGGTACCAGAAGGTAGCTTGGAAGGGAGGGGCGGGTGAGAGCAGCATACCGGCGGCGGCTGCGGGACCGCGCGGTCTGGCTCTCCGGGCCCCTCCCAGGGACGGGGGAGCTCCTGCGATGGCGGGCCTCCCCCTTTTTATTGCGGCCTATCTGAGCGGGTATGGTAGGATCGCGCTCCCCGGGATCGGCTGGCACCGCCGGGCGGCGGCCGGCGACCGCTGCTGCCCGCAACCCGGTGCTGAACCGCGCTTGCCGCGGCGGCTGCCACGCCGACAGTGTGACGACAGGGAGCAGTGGGGTGGGGCCTCGGCTGGGCCGCCCGGCCGAGGCGTCGCGGCGGCTCGATCTGCGGCGTTGGCCGCCGCCTCGGCCGTGATGGGAAGGAGATGGGGATGAAACAAAGATGCCTGTCTGCACCGGAGCTGTCGCTTTATCTGGAGACGCAGGCCCCCGCGGTTGGCGACCTGGGGCCCGAGGATCGCGCGGCGGTGCTGCGGATCGCGCAGCGGCTGGCACAGCGGGGCCTGCCCCTGCGTTTCATCCTCGCCACGGTGCGCAGTACCATCGAACTGCTCAGAACCCCGCCGACCGCGGCGCCATCCCCGACACCGGCCGAGGCCCGCGCCGATGAGCGGCACATCGCCGCGCGGCGCCTGGCGGAACACACCCGCGCGACCCTGCGCGAGGCGCGTGCCGCCCGCAGAAGCAACGAGGTGCGCCGGATGCGCTGCGTCCTGCGCAGCATCGACCGCTCCCGCCTACGGGATACCCTTGGGGAAGAGGGCGGCAATCTGATCCGCGAGATCGACCACACGCTCGACCGCCTCGATACCCCGGTGCGGCGCGGACGCCCGCGCAGCCACCGCCTGATGGTGTAGCCTCGAACGATTGCCAGCAGCGCGGCCCGGGGAACCCCTCGGGCCGCGCTGCTTTGTGGCCCGCGGCGAAGCCGACTGGCCGGATGCCCCACGGAGCAGGTGACCAGCAGGCGCACCCAGAACCTGGAGACAGAAAGCCGCTGTCCCCAGATCGCGCTGGCCGGCTCGGCCGGCGGGGCACGGCACGTTGGCATCGGAGAGGTGGAGCGCCGGAAGCTGCTGTGGGCCCTTCCCCGGCGCGTGGCAATGGAAGGGCGGGGAACTGCCGTGAGCAATCGATTGAAGGAATACCGTGACAATCCAACTGCGACGCCCTCGGTGATGAAGGTCTGGCCGCTCTATGGCTCTGGCCTCGAAAACCTGGGCGTGGAGGGGCGCCCGGTCGAATGGCCGGTGCCGCAGCCGGGCCCCGATGAGCTACTGGTGCGGGTGGATGCCGCCGGCCTCTGCTTCAGCGACATTAAGGTGCTGACCCAGGGCGACCAGCACCCCCGCATCTTCGGGCGCGACCTGGCGCGGGAGCCGGTGATCCTCGGCCACGAGTGTGCCCTCACCGTGGTTGCCGTGGGCGCCAACCGCCAGGATCGTTTCAAACCCGGCGATCGTTTCATCGTTCAGGCAGACATCTACTATCAAGGGGTGAACACGGCGTTCGGCTACACCCTGCCGGGCGCGCTGGAGCAGTACACCCTGATCGGCAAGGAGATCCTCGACGGCGACGAGGGGTGCTACCTCCTCCCCGTGCAGCCGACGACCGGCTATGCCGAAGCGGCGCTCTCCGAGCCGTGGGCCTGCGTGGTTGCCAGCTACCGCGCCACCCACCGGCCGACGATCAAGCCGGACGGCACGCTGTGGGTTGTGGCTGGACCCGGTGTCGGCGCGGCGGACAGCCTCCGCATCAGCCGGGGTCTCGACGCCGAGGCACACCCGCGTCTGGTGGTGCTCACCGGCCTGCCCGCCGGTCTGGCGGATCGCCTGGAAGCACAGGCAAAGGCGGCCGGGGCCTCCGTCGTGCGTACCGAGCCGCTCGCGGCGCTGGACCTCAGCGCCTTCGCGCAGGTGCACACCGGTGGCGCCGGCTTCGACGACGTGATCGTGCTGGGGGCCGACGCGCCGCTCGTGGAGCAGGTGGACCCGCTGGTGGGCCGCAACGGCATCCTCTGCCTGGTGGGCGCTGGCCAGGGGGACCCCACCGCTACCATGGACGTGGGCCGCATCCACTACGACTACACCGTCCACATCGGCACCCTGGGAGACGACGCGGCCGAGGCCTACACCCGCACTCGCTCTTCCGAGCTCACACCCGGCGGCCGCTTCTGGGCCTCCGGCGCCGGCGGCCCGATGGGCCAGATGCACGTGCAGCGCGCCGCCGAAAAGCCGGATGGCCCGGCGCTGATCGTGGCGACCGACGTGGACGCCGAGCGTCTGCAGGTGGTGCTCGACCGCTTCGGGCCGCTCGCCGAGGCGCGCGGGGCGAAGATGGTTGCCCTCAACCCGAAGGAGATGTCGCCCGAGGAGTTCGACGCGGCACTGCGCAAGGTGACGGGCGGTGAAGGCTTCACCGACATCGCGGTGATGGTGCCGGTGCCGGCGGTAATTAGCCACTGCGCCACCCACCTGGGAGAGAAGGGGCTGCTGAACATCTTTGCCGGCGTGCCGAAGGGCACCATGGCGCGCATCCCGATCCTCGATGCCGCCCGCAAAGACGTGCGCTTCGTCGGCACCAGCGGCTCCTCGATCGCCGACCTGCGCAGCACGCTCGGGGCGACGGAGGAGGGCACCCTCAGCCCCAACCGGTCGGTGGCGGCGATCGGCAGCCTCGATGCCGCCCACGACGGCCTGGCCGCGGTGAAGAGCCAGCGCTTCCCCGGCAAGGTGGTCCTCTTCCCGCAGATCACCAACCTGCCGCTGACGCCCCTTTCCGAGCTAAAGGACGTCTTGCCAGAGGTGGCGGCCAAACTGAGCCCGGCCGGCGAGTGGACCCGCGAGGCGGAAGAGGCGCTGTTGGCGGCAAAGCTGGGGCCGGCCCCCGTGGCGCGCGGCCCGAAGTCGCGCCCATTCCGGCGGCTGGAGGGGCAGTCGGCCCTCGTCACCGGTGGGGCCCAGGGCCTGGGAGAGGCGCTGGCCAGCCGCCTGGCGGCCGAGGGGTGCCACGTCGCCGTGGCCGACATCAACGAGGCCAAGGCAGAGGAAGTGGCTGCCCGGCTGCATCGGGAGTACGGCGTGCGGACGCTCGCCGTGCGCATGGATGTCACCGACGATGAGCAGGTCGGCGCCGCGATCGACCGCGTTGTCGCTACGTTCGGCAGCCTCGACGTGATGGTCTGCAACGCCGGCATCCTCATCGCCGGGGACGCGGTGGAGTTCCGCGCGGCCGACTGGCGCAAGGTGGTCGACGTGAACCTGGTGGGCTACTTCATCACCGCGCGCCATGCCGCCCGGGTGATGCAGCGCCAGGGGCGGGGCAGCATCATCCAGATCAACTCCAAGTCGGGCAAGAAGGGGAGCTTCAAGAACTCCGCCTACGCCGCCAGCAAGTTCGGCGGCATCGGGCTGACCCAGAGCCTGGCGCTGGAGATGGCGCCCTACAACGTGCGCGTCAACTCGGTCTGCCCCGGCAACCTGCTCGACTCGCCGCTGTGGGTGGACAGCCTCTACGCCCAGTAC
Organism: Armatimonadota bacterium; assembly: GCA_012512505.1. Taxonomy (GTDB): domain Bacteria; phylum Armatimonadota; class JAAZEB01; order JAAZEB01; family JAAZEB01; genus JAAZEB01. Next base: position 4,395 of record JAAZEB010000307.1, read on the forward strand.
GCCAAGCGCTGGAACCTGACGATTGAGGAAGTGCGCCGCAAGTACGAGGAGCAGGTGCCCCTCGGCCGCGGCTGCGCCTACGACGACGTGGCCAACCTGGTCGTCTTCCTCGCCTCGGACGAGTCCTCTTACATGACCGGGCAGGCGATCAACGTCACCGGCGGTCAGGAGATGCGCTGAGCCGATTCCACTAGGGGCGAAGCATTCGCGGGGTACCAGGCCGCAAGCGCGGAGTGGTGCACGCGCGTGCTTCGCCCCTATGGATCGGTCCGCGTGTCGGCGGGGCAATGGGGGAAGCTCGGGGAGATAGGGTGCGCATGGAAGGCAAAGTAGCCCTCGTGACGGGCGGGGGAAGAGGGATCGGACGGGCGATTGCGCTGGCACTGGTGCGCGAGGGATGCCGGGTGGCGGTCTGCGCGCGCACAACCGCGGAGGTGGAAGAGACGGCGCGACAGGGACGTGCCCTGGGCGGGCGCGTGCTGGCGCTCACCGCTGATGTCTCCGTGGAAGCGGACGCGGAGCGCGCCGTCACCGAAACGATCCGCGAGCTGGGCGGGCTGGACATCCTGGTGAACAACGCCGGCGTCTTCACCCTGGCGCCGGTGGTGGAGACGACTGTCGCGGAGTGGGACCGGCTGATGGCGGTGAATGCCCGCGGCACCTTCCTCTGCTCGCGGGCGGCGTTGCGCCACCTGCGCGAGCAGCGCTCCGTGACCATCATCAACATCGCTTCCACGGCGGCCAAGCGCGCCTACGCCGAGCAGAGCGCCTACGTCGCCGCCAAGCACGCGGTTCTTGGCTTCACCAAGGCGCTAGCGCTGGAGGCGCAGCCCTACGGCATCCGGGTGCATGCCATCTGCCCCGGCGTCGTGGCGACACAGATGTCGGCCGTCACCCACGCCGACCGGCCGGATCGCATGGA